>CAJWQE010000073.1 GCA_913045375.1 uncultured Halieaceae bacterium
CTTTGCACGTGAGTTAATAACTCATCCTGATGGTCAGGCGACATCCGGAAGCATCTCGCTAAATGTGGTTAACCTACAGTTTGTTCTATCGATTGGATCCCTATCCGCAAATGGAAGTGGTTCTGGATATGACTTAGCTAATATCGATGGGGCAAATGTTTCGAATGGAACAACAGGTGGCTTTATCAATAACATATTAAATGTTAGTGTCGGCCAATTTACAGCTGCAATTGAGAAACTTGCAGACATGCGAGCTGAGAATGGAGCCGAGCAAAACCGGATCATGAACTCAATCGACTTGCTTCAGACAAACATGACTAATCTTGAAGCTGCTCATGGTCGAATCATGGACGCCGATATCGCATTAGAATCAACTCGATTCGCCCGACATAATGTACTTGTTCAAGCAAGTGCCGCAATGACAGCTCAGGCTAATCAGTTAACCAATGTTGCCCTGCAACTCTTAGGATAATTAATAAATAAATCAAGAAGTCACGATCATTTGTCGGCCAACTATAAACCCCGGCTAAGTCATCGCGATCTGACGGTGCCTATGGAGTTAGGCGGCTTACTAGTCCCACAAGGAGGGGAATTAATTGTTTACTTTAATTAGTTGGATGCTTAGTAGATACCTAATCTGCAGCAATAGATTATCAAAAACAATGGGAAATTAAACTTACGAAATCTGAGACTAATCGAGGGACTTAGCGAAATTTTGTCCCTCAATATTAACAATGGTTGCCCATGTGTATAGGGGTAGGTAGCCGAATCGAATAGACCATGGGAAATGCAGACATGCCTGTAATAAACTGTTTTCGTAATATGTTGTCAGTAGCTTCGCGGCCCTGTCGACGCTGCTATTTGGTTACGGCCTTGTCATTCTCAAATGCATTTAGAAAAAAATTGCTGAACTGGTCAAGAAGGTCTCACGCACTGCCAATCAAACGAGATCCGAGTGTGTCCTCGGCGGAGCCATGATGGCCATAGAGCGTGACGTTCGTGGCATCATAGCGAAGTAAACTAAGCGCAGTTCGAGCTCGCTCACGAAGACCAGCTATCAGCCTACCATTTCTCTGATTTGCACTCTTGCTCGCTTCACCCTTTTCACGAAGCTCATCCACACAGGCAAGCGCATGGTCGCGTAACCCGTTGAATAAACCAGGGTGTGATTCAATTTGTGCCCGTAGGCCGTCTTTCAACCCCAACTTTTCTCGCTCATGCCTTGCCTGAGCGTGCGTAGCGATCGCTCGCTGCTTTGCTGCAACTGCCTGCTCGAGCCGTTCAGCGTCGGAACCCATCAGTGCTTCGTGCTCGATATCAAGGGTTTCGACAACCTGTGTTAGTGTCTCGAGCTCGTACTCGAGCGCATGCGCTATGGATTCGGCGCTAGCGGCGTGACTGTCAGCGTTCATCATGCTTAAAGCAACTCTTTTTCCATGGTCATTAACGCGTCTGCTACACGATCTGCGTCAACTTCATAGCTGCCATCAGCAATCTGCTGGCGAATCGCTTCAACGCGATCTAGGTCCACGCCTTCAGCCGCGGCCACTTCCGCTTGAAGTTCAGCCAGTCGAGACGCGGTGTCTGTCAATTGAACCGAGTCCGTGCGCTTCGTGTCCGCAGCGCTCGCTTGTTCGCCATCACCACCACGAACGCGAGTATCCAGCCGCTCAGTATCTAGGCGGGGACCCGGCTTAATTCCTGATGTATCTATAGGACTCATTTTACTCTCCGCGACGTTTTGTCGCCCAATATTCTATCTGCGTGTGGATTAGCGGCAACTGCACTAAAAACTTTAGAAACTTTACACATTTTTTTTCTCATTGGATGAGCACCGTACCACCTGCCATAACCAGGCCCTCTACTTTTTTACCGGAACTGGTGTTCTGAACTAACAAGCGATCCCCTTCAGCACCGTTTGCCAGCGCTTTGCCTTGCATATTGACCAAAAGCCCGGAGCTCCTAGCGACTAAATCGACCGTCTGTCCGCGCTCAATAATCTGTGGTGAGATGAGGTCGGAAGCGCGCAGCGGATTACCCGAGCGCAAATGCTTTCTGGCTTCCTTGCCAATGATTCTGAGCTCGTCAGTCAAGTAACCAACGAGGTCACGTGACACCTCCTGCTCGCGCCATTCAATGTCATTCTGACCGATGATGTCACCGCGATTTACAGCGTAAGCCAGAACAGGTAGCTCGACGGTGGTGGTGACAGTGGCCCTGACGTGTACGGTCCAGGGTGCAGGGGCCTTGCACTTTACGGCCACGCTAACCGGGCCCAATACCCGCTCTCCCGAAGACGACGTGGCTAGAGGCGTCGTGCAGGCAGCTAGGCTGATTCGTGAATCCAGGGGCCGGACATTGACCGTTACGTCCTCATAACCCTGACGGGTCGCACGCTCCTCTGCGAACAAGGCTGCTGCTGCCGCAATCGAAGAGACCGATTGCCCCGCATAGCTTATCTGGGGGATGGCGAGCGCTAGTAGCGCAACTCCAATCCAATATTTGTGTGTCATCTGACCTCATTCCTCGCGCTTTTTTGACGCAACTTATGTATTCGTGCCGAAGGATGCAAAACCGATGCCAACTTTTTTTGACGCCTGCTTTTGCGCTTCAAAAAGCGTGTTGTTAAAAGCTTTTAGACAAGAGTAGTACCAAGTTCGGTTATAGGCCGCTGACTCGAGCTCGTCTCTATGTGGGGCTTTGCATTGGTCAAACCTCCATACCCTCTTCACTGGATCCCCAGGTCTTCTTGTTCTCCTGTTCTCTTCCTCTCCTACTCTTTGGCCACGCTGGGCTGCTGGCTCTGTTTTTTTAGTCCGGTTGCAATTGCCTAGTTGCAAGTAGGGGATATTTGGAAAGGTTGAAGCAGCCACGGATGTGAAAGGAATAGCGTGCCCAATAGCGGGCGTAAAAATGCAGAACCTTTCCGTCAGACAGCGAGTCCTGTTAATACAAAACACCAAGTCCGGTTCTTGATGTATAGGGGCTCGGCTTTCGTCTTTAGAAATGAACACCGTCAGACTAGGTGATGACAAGGCCTTAGGTTGGCGTCAAAACTTTGCCACCCACACAAATCTTTTTTAAACCATTGTTTTATATGTATTTTTTAAGTTGGCACGGCTTTTGTATGTCACTAAGCGACAGGTGACATGGAAATAGGCCATGACAGCAATAGACAAAGCATTGGGAATCTCGCCACAGGTATTGGCGCTGCGTGCTCAACGAATGAACTTGTTGAGTTCGAATATCGCCAATTCTGATACCGCCGGCTACAAGGCGCGGGACATTGATTTTGCGGCAGCGCTTAGTCAGGCGGAGCAATCGCAAGGTCGGTTTGAGCGAACTCATTCTGCGCACATTGCTTTAAGTGGGTCTGTTGGGCAGCCGGACGTGATGTACCGAGTGCCTGCCGAAGTGTCACCCGATGGAAACAGTGTCGACCCGACTATGGAGCACCAGGCGTTCATGGAGAACGCACTGAGGTATCAGGCAAGCCTGCAACTCCTCGACAGTCGCATTAAGGGCATCAAAAACGCCATTAAAGGAGACTCATAATGAGCTTATTTGACGCAATGAATATCGCAAGTACCTCGCTGACGGCTCAAACCACGAAGCTGAACACCATTGCTAAGAACATGGCCAATGCGAATACGGTCGCCTCGACTCCAGAGGCTACTTACACCGCACAAGCGCCGCTTTTTCGGGCCGTTCTCGAAGGTCAGATTGACCCCAACGATCCCTCTCAGATGGGTGTTGTCGTTGAGGACATTGTTGAGGTGGGTGGCCCTGCACGCCAGGAATTCAACCCTGCACACCCTCTGGCAGATGAGAACGGATACATCTACAAGCCCGATATCGACGCAGCCACTGAACTGGCGGAGATGATGCAGGCTTCGCGCTCGTTCCAGAACTCTGTTGAAGCCATCAATACCGCAAAGCAGCTGGCCCTTCGAACATTGACCTTAGGTAAGTAATACGATGATTAACGGCACCCCAACAGACATTTTTACTTCGCTGAATCCCGGTCAGGCGGCAGGAGCGTCACGCTCTCGCAACATATCCGATATGGGCTCAGACGATTTTATGGCGCTCATGATTGCGCAGATGAAAAATCAGGATCCAACCAAGCCCATGGACCAGATGGCGTTCATGAGCCAGCTCGCCGAGTTCAGCTCTTTGTCTGGTATCCAAGAACTTAACGGTGCCTTTGGTGAGCTCTCTACCAACCTGACGGGAGCACAAGCAGTGCAGGCGTCCTCGCTTGTAGGTCGTAGCGTGGCGATGGACACCCAGGTTGCAGCACTGGCGCCGGTGGGCCGTAACGAAAATGGCGATACGGTCAATTTGCTCTCTGCCACCGTGGATATGGGAGATGGCAGTGAAGGAGGCGTCTTTGAGGTAAGAGACAACGCCGGCAATCTGGTCTTCTCGGGTCAACTACCTGCCGGATCGGGCCACGTCCCGGTTGTGTGGGACGGTCAAGCGGCTGATGGCAGCTACCTCCCGCCCGGGGACTACAGCATCTCAGCACGTGTTGAGCGTGGGGGAGACCTACGTGATGCACGCGTCTATGGCCATGACACGGTGATTTCCGTAGCCATCGGCTCCGGCAATCAAGTGACATTGAACTTAGCAAGCGGTCGCTCGGTGGATGTGAGCGACGTCAAAGAATTTTTCTGATTTACAACGAGGAACTAAACCATGGCATTTAACACATCAATCTCAGGACTACAGGCCGCCCAGAAAGATATGGGTGTCATCAGTAACAACATTGCAAACGTCGGGACCACCGGCTTCAAGCGTAGCGATTCGCTGTTTGCCGAGCTGTATACAGCATCACTTGGTGGTGCCGGCACCCAGCCAGGCTCAGGCGTTACTTTGGAGCGTATCCGAAGCGACTTTGGTCAGGGCGGCTTTGAATTCACATCAAGCCAGCTGGACTTGGCCATTGACGGTAACGGGCTGTTCGTTCTTCAAAACGGTTCAGAGACGCTCTACACACGCGCTGGCGCTTTCCGTTTGGATAACGATGGTTTCGTTGTGACGGAGAGCGGTGCCAACCTTCAAGGTTATGGCGCTGACGACAACGGTCAGGTCAACACGGCGCTGGGCAATCTTCAAATTACCAATGCGCTGCTTGCTCAGAAACCGACGGAAGAAATTACGTTTAACGGTAATCTGGATTCGCGTGCTACGGCACCGACCACTGCACCGTTTGATGCGACGAATCCCGAGACTTACAACTTCACATCAACGACCACTGTTTATGACTCTGCGGGCGCCGCCCACCAGGTGACACTTTACTTCGCAAAGGACGCGACGGTAGCTAACCAGTACAACGTAACGGTCAGCATCGACGATGTTGTTCAGCCTGAAACTGCATCGCTGTTGTTCGATAACGCGGGCGTGCTCGACGCAACCTCTGTGACAGCATTAAACCTGGCGAGCTACACACCTGCGAACGCAAACGCACAGCCCATTAATATCGACTTCTCGACCATTACCGGCTACGGCGCTACTTCAGCAACGTCAGGTTTGACGCAAGATGGCTATGCAGCAGGTCAGTTGGCGGGCTTCGAGTTTGATCGAACTGGTGTTGCCTACGCGACTTACACCAACGGCGAGACACGTGCTGTTGGTCAGGTAGCACTCGCGACCTTTACTAACCCAAGTGGTTTGCAGTCGGCGGGTAAAACCAATTTTGCTGAAAGCTCAACTTCGGGTGTTGCTTCCATTGGGACGCCTGAGTCGGGTGCACGCGGCCTTATTAGACCTTCAGCCCTCGAGTCTGCAAACGTCGACTTGACGGTAGAGCTGCTCGCTTTGATTGAGGCGCAGCGCAATTTCCAGTCAAACGCCCAGGCAATCCAGAACGCGAATGATGCCTCTCAGGCCATCCTTCAGCTTCGTTGATTGGGTATTAGGTAGGTAATTCGTTATGAGTACCGTTCTTCAAGTTGCCGCTGCCGCTAGCCGTCAAATTGCTACTGCGCAAGCGGCGGTGACCCACAATTTGGCTAACGCGGGCACTACCGCGTTTAAGGCCGACTTGTTCTATGCCGAGCAGGGCTATGCCAACAAGGGAGAAGTGGGCGTCTCTGCAGTTGACTTTAGAGCGGGAAATATCGCGTATACCGGCCGCGATTTGGATATTGCGATTGCGGGTGATGGATGGATGCAGGTGATCACGCCCGCTGGTGAGGAAATTCTCAGTCGGCGCGGTGATTTACGCATTGATCCAAACGGTAATCTCATTGACGCAGAGCAAAACCAAATACTGGGTGATGGCGGTCCTATCAACGTGCCCGCCGATAGTCAGGTCACCATCGGTGCCGATGGAACGGTCTCGTTCATTCCTCGTGGCGAGACCGCACTGGGCACTGTGGTGACAGGTCGTATTTTGCTCGTCAACCCTGCGCCAGAGACCTTAACCAAAGGCTTGGATGGCAACATCCGGGCCGACGAGCAGGCAAACCTCGAGCCGGCTGCTGATGTGCAGCTGGCTGTTGGTGCGCTGGAGACGTCAAACGTGAACCCTATTGCCAGCATGGTCCAGATGATCGAGCTTTCGCGCTCGTTTGAGGGCCATATCCAAACCATGAAATCTGCCGATGAGCTGGATGCCTCGAGCGCCAGTCTCATGCGGCTTGAATAAGACTTGAACTGAGGAGTCAGTAACATGAGCCAGTCATTGTGGATTGCCAAAACCGGATTGGATGCACAGCAGACCAAGATGGCCACTATTTCGAATAACCTCGCGAACGTCAGTACCAATGGCTTCAAACGAGGTCGCGCCATTTTCGAGGACTTGCTGTATCAAAACGTCCGGCAGCCGGGCGCACAATCCTCGCAGGACACCATGCTCCCCTCGGGCCTTCAGGTCGGTACGGGTACTCGAGTCGTTGCCACTGAGCGGTTGTTCACTCAGGGTAATCTTGTGCAGACGGGCAACGCGCTTGACCTAGCAGTTCAAGGCCGTGGTTTTCTTGAAGTGCTCATGCCCGACGGTTCGCAGGCGTTTACGCGCGATGGCTCGTTGCACCTCAACGATCAGGGTATTTTGGTGACCTCTGCGGGTTATCAGCTCCAGCCGCCTGTCACTATTCCTCAGGATGCGCTGAGCATTACGGTCGCGCCCGATGGCACGGTGTCAGTTCAGCAACCCGGATCACCACAGGCCACACAGGTCGGTCTGATCCAGCTAACAGACTTTGTGAATGCGGCGGGCCTCCAGGCGCGCGGTGAAAACCTTTATCTCGAGACCGGTGCAAGTGGCTCACCCCTGCCTGGCAACCCTGGCCTTAATGGTCTAGGTACGCTGCAGCAAGGGTTCGTTGAGGGCTCCAACGTCAATGTGGTCGAAGAGATGGTCAACATGATTGAGACCCAGCGTGCTTACGAGATGAACTCAAAGGCCATCTCGACGGCTGACCAGATGCTGCAGTACGTCTCACAGAACCTTTAATGCGTGAATAGTGAGGGACAACCCATGAGCATTCACCAACAGATCGGACTTCTAGTATGCGTAGTGCTTGGCCTCAGTGGCTGCGCTGGCATCGAGAGCAGGACGCATCCTGCGTACGCTCCCATGGAGCCGATTGTTTATACCAACCCCAGCGAGGGCGAAACCGCAGGCAGTCTCTACAAGGAGCAGCGCGGTTTGAGTTTATTCGCGGACACCCGCGCTCGCTCCGTAGGCGACATCATTAGCATTGTGCTGACCGAGTCCACACAGGCCTCGAAGAATGCGGGTACGGCGATTGCGCGTGACTCCGGCATTGACGTGAGCCCACCAACTATATTCGGTCAAACTGGCACTAGTTTTGGTGTTGACCGCTTCCGTGGCCTGACCTTAGAGCAGAGCATAGAGTCTGAGTCCGAGTTTTCCGGGAATGGGTCCACCAACCAGTCCAACTCACTCTCGGGCGCTATCGCCGTTCAGGTCGCACGTGTACTGCCTAATGGCAATCTCATGGTGCAAGGCGAAAAGTGGCTCGCGCTCAATAAGGGCGAGGAGTTCATCCAGTTGCGAGGCATTATTCGCCCGCAGGATATCAGCTCGACTAACACGATTCCTTCCACCTTGGTGGCGGATGCGCGCATTTCATACGGTGGAACGGGAATGATTGATCGCGCGAACTCGCCAGGGTGGTTTTCTAAATTCTTCAACAGCCCGCTAAATCCTTTTTAGGGAGATGATGATGTTCAAGCGAAACGTATTCGAACTTTCCAAACCCGTCATCTTTGCCTTTGTGGGTTATTTGGCGGTGCTGGCCGCGTTAGCTCTGGCGTTTCCTAAAGAAGCCCAGGCTGAGCGCATTAAAGACATTGCCATGGTCGAAGGTGCGCGAAGCAACCAGCTGATCGGCTTTGGTTTGGTTGTCGGTCTTGACGGTACCGGTGACCAGGTAACGCAGACACCATTCACCATTCAGGCTGCGCGCAGCATGTTGCAGCAGTTCGGCGTGAATCTACCTCCGGGCGTGAACCCGCAGACCAAGAACATGGCCTCGGTCATGGTTACGGCGGAGTTGCCACCTTTCACCAAGCCCGGCCAGAAAATGGACGTTACGGTATCTTCGGTCGGTAATGCGAAAAGTCTGCGGGGTGGTGAGCTCCTGTTGACGCAACTCAAAGGGGGTAATGGTGAAGTATACGCCGTGGCACAAGGGGGACTGGTCGTTTCTGGTTTTGGTGCCGATGGTTCAGACGGTTCAAAAGTTAGTGTGAATACCAAGGCGTCGGGCCGTATTCCTAACGGAGCGCTCATCGAGCGCGAGGTGGGTAACGCACTTGATGACGGTAGTGACCGAATCACCTTTCACTTGCACAGCGCTGATTTCTCAACGGCGCGTAACATGGCCTTCGCGATTAACCGCATGATGGGGCCCGATACGGCAGAAGCGCTAGACGCTGTCTCCATCTCTGTTCGTGCACCGACGGATACGGCACAGAAAGTCTCGTACCTTGCGGAGCTTGAGAACATTGAGGTCAGTAAAGCGGCAAGCGCGGCCAAGATCATTGTGAACGCGCGAAGCGGCACGATTGTCATTGGCTCTGAAGTCATCGTCAAGCCCGCGGCGGTTGCTACGGGCGCACTCACGGTGACCATTGACGAGAACTTTGCGGTTTCTCAGCCTGGCCCGTTTGCGGCGGGTGGTGAAACGGCTGTGGTGCCCGACGCCAACGTGGCGATTGAAGAGGAGGAAGTGAACTTCTTCGTGATGGAAGGCGGCGTCAATCTTCAGGACATCGTCACAGCCATTAATAAAGTGGGTGCATCACCCGGTGATCTAATCTCAGTACTCGAAGCGTTGCAGCAAGCCGGCGCGTTGAGTGCCCAGATAGTGATCATCTAACAGGATCTCCTGAGGAATTACTGATGAGCGGCGCGATTTACAACGACTTCAGTCAGTTCACGACGCTTCGTGCGGAAGCGACGAAGAACCCGAACGCGGCGCTCGAGGATGTGGCCGCGCAGTTCGAGTCGATCTTTCTGCAACAGATGCTCAAGTCCATGCGTGATGCCACTGTAAAAAGTGGCTTATTTGAGTCATCGCAAATGGAGACCTACCAGAGCATGGCGGATCAGCAGCTCGCGGTTCAGCTCTCAGAGCAGGGTGGCATTGGCCTGGCGCGCATGATGGTCGAACAAATGCAGACGCGTGGCTTAGTGCCTGAGTCAGGTGATGACACAAACGGTGAAATGACAGCTTCAAAACCGACAGTGCAGCACGACGTGACTCAGGTTTTTGTCCCAGCGGCCGCTAATGCTTACGACGTGAGGAGCGACGATTAATGTCTAACATCTTCGATGTCGGGTCGTCGGCGCTGAACTCGCTTCAGCGGGCCATTTCCACGACCGGCAATAACATCGCAAACGCGAATACTGACGGCTATAGCCGCCAAGAGGTTGAGTTTGCATCGCGTACAACCAATCGCATTGGTGGAGTGACACTCGGCACAGGCGTTGAGATTAGCTCCATTCGTCGCGCGTACGACCAGTTTCTAACGCAAGACGTTCAGGCTCGCACCAGTTCGTCGGGTTATTACAGTCTTTATTCAACGACGGCGGAACAAATTGACAATCTGATGGCGGACCCCGCCACCAGCATTTCATCGGCCATGGATCAGTTCTTTGCGGCCATGGAAGCGGTTGCTAACAGCCCAACCTCGCAACCGGAGCGTCAAGTGCTGCTCTCGGAGGCGGGCACACTCGCCAACCGTTTCAATTACGTCGATGCGCGCTTGAGCGAGCTCGCCGAGAACACAAACGAGCAGATGTCAGTCTTTGTGATGGACATCAACCAGCACACAAAGGACATTGCTCAACTCAATCAGCAAATTGCGCGTCTCGAACGAACTCCTGGTGGCTCTCCCAATGATTTATTAGATCAGCGCGATCGCGCCATCGAGTCCTTATCCAAACTGGTTCGTGTCGATACCCGTCTGCAAGAAGATGGCTCTGTTAATGTCTTCACATTGTCGGGCCACCGACTGGTCAGTCAGGCGGGCGCGGAAACAGTGCGCTTAAGCGCTGCGCCACAACCCGACGGCCCCGTGCGGCTTTACATTTCGGCGCCGGGTGGTGCTGACGCAGAGATTACTAACGTATCGCTCGGTGGTGAGCTGGGCGCTGCGATGGACGTATCGAAAAATATCATCGATCGGGCGCGACGGGATATCGGCTTACTCGCCGTTGGTCTCACTGAGACCTTTAACACGCAGCACAAGGCTGGTGACACACTGAATCAGGTTGCAGGGTCCGAGTTCTTCACCTCAATCACTCCAGTGGCCACGGCCTCGCCTTTGAACTCGGGAACGACCGCCGTCTCGGCCGTGATTGATGATGCAACACAAATGACCGGTGCGTCGTATCAAATTGACTACACCGACAGCGTGGTGACTATCACCAATTTGTTGACTAATGCAACGCAGGAAATCAACGGCACCACGGTATCGATTGACGGCCTAACGTTCACGGTAAGCCCGTTTTCTAATCTGACCGATGGCGATCGCTTTTTGGTTGAGCCTACGGGACGTGCGGCCTCGTCAATGGCGGTTGCAATTACTGACACCTCTGACATTGCTGCAGCAAATTCTGGGGGCAATGTGGGTGACAACCGCAATATGCTCAGCCTCATTGCACTTCGCGAGACAAATAATCTCAAAGATGGCACCAAGAGCGTTTACGACATCTACAACAATGCCGTCTCGCAAGTTGCAGTTGATACCCGCAGTGCGCGGGCCAATGCAGACACTGAACTGTCATTACTGCAGTCGGTGACCGACCGGCGCGATGGCCTTACCGGCGTAAATTTAGAGGAAGAGGCGGCTAATCTCATTCGCTATCAGCAGGCTTACCAGGCGGCGGCTCAGATTATTACGACCGCCAATGATGTCTTTGACACCTTATTAAGAGCGACCTCACGATGATTGGACGTATGTCTTCGGACCAAATTCACCAAAGTGGCTTAGATGTGATTCTTGACGCGCAAGCAAGGCTTGCACGAACTCAGGAAGAGCTGGCTTCGGGTAAGCGCATCCTGAACCCATCGGATGATCCGGTTGCTACTGCACAGATCGCGGAAATTCGAAGTAGTCTTGCGCGCACAGAGGCATATCAACGCAACCTCAATTATGCATCCAGTCAGCTCGCTTACACCGAGTCAAAAATTGCGAGTGCAGAAGACAGTGTTGTGAGGATAAAAAACTTATTACTTCAATCGGCAAACGCCACTTACTCGGACAGTGACCGTCAATCGATGGCGTTAGAAATGGCTGCAATGAGAGATCATTTGTTGTCGTTAGCGAATAGCCAAGATGCAAATGGAGATTATACCTTCGGGGGTAGCAAAGTATCTGACGCGCCTTATCAACGTCAGGCAGGGGAAATGAACTACTTGGGCGATCAGATTACTCGGGCAACTAATGTTGCTCCTGGATTAACTGTGTCGATACAACTGACGGGAGAAGAAATTTTCGGGAGCAATGATCCAGCCAATGTAGATATTTTTTCAGTTTTGGATGAAGCGATTTTGGCTGTTGAAAATAATGATCAAGCGGGTATTCAAACAGCCCTTTCTGCTATCGATGACGGTGCGGAGCAAATATTTCAAGCGC
>CAJWQE010000074.1 GCA_913045375.1 uncultured Halieaceae bacterium
CTGCGTTGTTCATCACGAAGTGAAGCCCCTGTCCCTGGCTTGCAATAAGCTCAACCACCGAGATCCATTCACTTTCATTGACTACGTCAAGATGAACATAGGTGGCGCCAATCTCTTCTGCGACCGACTCCCCTAGCTGATCCTGGATATCGGAGATCCACACCGTGGCACCGTCAGCAATCAAGCGTTTAGCTGTCGCCAGTCCGATACCTGATGCACCTCCGGATATGAGCGCTGTTTTTCCCGCAAATTTCTGATCTGACTGATTGCTCATGATTTCCACCTTTCTTATGTTTTATTTGGGGTTGTTGATCATCATGCATTGTTTTCGCGCCTTTAGAAAATTTTCGCGTCTCTAGAAAAAAGGTGCGGCCTTTTAGTCAAAGCAGATTATGCAGGCCAAATTCATGGAGACCTTAGTCCCTCTGATCGCGTTAAATAGCGGTGTCCATCTAACAAGAAAAATAATTCGAGATTGAATATGTTCCTCAGAAGAGTGACCCCATCGGTTTTCCTTATCCTCATTACGTTCCTTTGCAGTGCAGTGCTCGCGGCGGAGGACTCAGATCAATCTCCTTTTGCGGTGCTCTCTGTTGACGCCCCTCGGCCCAGTCAGCATGTCATGGGCTGGGTAGACTCGAGAGAGGTGCTTAGCCTCAATGGGAGCTGGAAGTTTTTGGTTGACCCCATGCAGGTTGGAACGCCCGGGAGTCTCTTCGGGGGGTGGGCGACTACGCGAGTGCCTGAAGATGAATATCAACTACTCGAATATAGCTACGCGAATGCAGCAGACATACGCGTGCCCGGTGACTTCAATACCCAATTTGATGAGCTCCTCTACTATCGCGACACCGTTTGGTATCAGCGCCACTTTGATATCGACCTGTCGAAACAAGGTCGGTACCACCTATGGTTTGGAGGTGCCAACTACAAAACGACGGTTTATTTGAATGGCCAAGCGGTAGCGCATCAGTCGGGTGGCTACGTTCCTTTTTCGATCGATGTCACTGACTATCTGTTGTTAAAGGACAATGACCTAATCGTTCAAGTGAATAATCGACTTGATGCCGATACGGTACCCACCGAGCGCACGGATTGGTGGCCCTACGGTGGATTAACCCGCGATGTGATGTTGGTTCATACTCCCGAGGCCTACATTGTGAATGCGTCAGTTCAACTTGATGACGACCTCTCCACTGTTGCAGGTCATGTACAAACTTATGGGATGTCGGCTGGTGAGGAAGTTGTTATTTCCCTTCCGGAAATCGATGTTAGCGCTATAACTCAAACTGATGACTCCGGTGTTGCGCGGTTTAAATTTGAAGCGTCGTTAGACCAATGGTCGCCAAGCAATCCCAAACTCTATGAGGTCCAGATTGCTTCCGACTCCGATCAGATCAGTGACCGGCTGGGATTTAGAACTATTGCGGTTGAAGGCACTCAGATTTTTCTCAATGGTGAGCCCATCCGATTCAGAGGCATTTCTACCCATGAGGAGCCGATTGGCCGCGATGGTGTGGCCTATTCGCGCGCCGATATGGACGCTCTCTTTGGTGAGGCTAAGCAGCTAGGCGTCAACTTCGTCCGTGCGGCCCATTACCCATACTCGCGGCACGCGGCCAAGGCAGCCGATGAGATGGGCTTACTTTTGTGGGAGGAGGTTCCGATCTACTGGAATATCAACTGGGAGAATCCAGAGACCCTACGAATTGCAAGGGATCAGGTTGCTCGGTTGGTACAGCGAGATTGGAATAGGGCCAGTGTGGTTGTTTGGTCAGTCGCCAATGAGACGACCTATTCAGAGCCTCGCATGGCTTTTCTAAATCGATTAATACAGGACGTGCGTGAGCTTGACGACACTCGTCTGGTCTCCGCCGCCTTGCTTGGGGATACTCGGCGCGAATTGCAACATGTTGTCACTTATCTGGCGGCCAATGGACTCGCTTCGGATATACCCTCTGATAGGGAAAAGCGGATTTTTCAGCAGGTCATCAACGCCGCGGGAGACAACGCTCCGAGGCGAAATAGTAGTTTCAATCTGTTGATCACTGATCCGCTTGGAGAGCTCGTCGACCTCGTTAGTTACAACGAATATTTTGGCTGGTATTACTCGCGCTTCATTGCAGATCAAACGGGTGTCAGCGAGCGCACCATCCGGCTACTCATGCTGGAGCTTATGCCCAAGGTGACCTTGGCATCAGCGTTTGATAAGCCCATGTTTATCTCGGAGTTCGGCGCTGGCGCAAAGGCCGGTAAGCGCGGCGAGGGTGTCAGGACCGAGGATTACCAGGCCAATGTCTATCGTGCGCAATTTGAGATGATTGCAAACAGCCCTCAGGTGCAAGGCATGACACCGTGGATATTGAAAGACTTCAGAGCCATGCTTCGATCACTTGGCGGTGTTCAAGACTTCCGAAATCGTAAAGGCTTAATTGATGAAAATGGTCGCCGAAAGCAAGCGTTTTATGTGCTTCGAGATTTCTATGCAGGTGATTGGGGCCGTCAGTAAGCCTGCTTTAGAGCATTATCGATAGAGCCTCTCGCAGCCTTTGATTGGCTCGGTACTGCGCAATCTCAAGCGATCACGTGTAAATGACTGCGCCTCGTTTTTACTTGGTGGGCCACCAGGTCGCTCCGCATACTTTTCAATTCTGCGGCTCGGCCCTCAGCGCTGTATGGTAGGGTCCTAGATCATGCTAATTGTGTTGTTTGGCGTTAGTCCATGACACCTGAGAGTAAGGCAGCTTATGAGCGCTGAAACATTAGAGGCGTGGTCAATCGCTTTTGCGGACGCGGTATGGGGCCTTCCCATGGTGGCTTTGTTACTCGGTGGCGGAGCCTTCTTCTTAATCGTATCGAGAGCCACGCCGTATCGATATCTAGGCCATGCTTTTGCCGTTATGTCAGGACGCTATGACACCCCAGACGAGGCGGGGGAGCTGTCACACTTTCAGGCGCTCGCCGCCGCGCTGTCCAATACCATGGGCTTGGGCAATATCGCTGGTGTCGCACTCGCGATCGTTGCTGGAGGTCCCGGCGCCGTGTTCTGGATGTGGATGTCTGCCGTCGTTGGTATCGCCACAAAGTTTTTTACTTGCTCGCTGGGCGTTATGTACCGCGGGTTGGATAGTGCCGGCAATTTACAGGGCGGCCCGATGTACGTTATCCGCGAGGCCTTGCCACGGAGCTTTTATCCGCTCGCGGTTCTATTTTCCGTTGCCGGCCTTATCGGCACACTACCCATGTTTCAAGCCAATCAATTGACAGCACTGATTGGTCAGACGGTTTTTGATGGCGCACCGCCTGTATGGTCTGGTCTCGCCACGGGCCTCGTTCTCGCTGTGTTGGTCGGTACGGTTATTTTCGGGGGACTACCGCGCGTTGCGATGGTGGCTGTGCGGTCATTGCCTGCAATGGTCATTGTGTATGTGACCATGACGCTTTACGTCGTTTTGACTCACCTTGGCGAAGTGCCATCACTTTTGTGGCTCATTGTGTCGGAGGCGTTTAATCCTACGGCCGTAGGTGGTGGCTTCATCGGCATCATGCTCATTGGCGTGAGCCGCGGTGTTTTCTCGAACGAGGCGGGCGTTGGCACCGAGGTGATGGCACACGGCGCAGCCAAGACCAATGAGCCCATTCGTGAGGGTATGGTCGCCACCTTGGGCCCCATTTTCGATACCTTGCTGGTCTGTACGTGTACGGCGCTAGTCATTCTGCTCGCGGGCGAGTGGCAAGATCCGGGTGATCTGTCTGGTATTACGCTGACGGCAAACGCGGTACAACAAGAGATGGGCACGATCGGACTTTTAGCACTGGGGTTTGTCGCGCTTATTCTCAGTACCACGACAATGTTTACCGGTTGGTATTTTGGCGCCAAGTGTTTCGGGTTTCTGGCAGGTGCCGAGTGGCAGCCTTACTTCCGATGGTTTTTTATCGCTGCCGTTATCTTCGGTGCCAGTGTGAGTGTTGACGTCGTCTTTAATCTCATTTCCGGCAGCTATGGCCTCATGGCGCTGCCCACCATGGTCAGCACCATTATTTTGGCGCCGAAAGTGATGACTGCTGCGAGAGACTACTTTGCGCGACTGGATGCCTAATGCCCTCGCTTTTTCAAATTAGGAGGCGTAGCGTTGGCACAAATAAACGAGAATAAATCATGAGCGATGACATCAACTTAAAGGGCACCGTGTTAAAGCCTGATACGGGGGTGCAAGATTTTGTTAAGTGGGTGGGGTACGCGCTTGTTTTCGTTGGCGTGACGTGGGGCCTCGTCATGCCTATTTTATTCGCCGGTAACCAAGCACCATTTGCCTACGTGCTGGGCAGCACCGGCGTGCTCACCTTCGTCGCATCCGGCGCCTTATTTCTCGCCCTGTCTAAAATCATTGAGCTTTTGCGGGAGATCCGCGATGCCAATCACACCATTGTCGACTGACTGAACAGTCTGATGACAGGGGGTTGAGCTCACCACGGTTTCTGTTCATAACGTGCACTTCAAGCGCCGTTAGTTTTTGAAAGGAGTAGTGTGAGGTACGTAAAACCTCAACGTAGCAAATATGTTCCGTATTTTTCTTGCCATTGTCGTTATCGCTGCCGCAGGCGCACTTTGGGTGCTGCACGGCGCAGCAAAAATTGGTGTGGGTTATTCCGCAAAACAATTGTGTTCCGGTGTCTTTGTAAGCCACCTACCGTCCGACTTTGTGCTTGAAAAGGACATTGTCCCCAGATTGAAAACCGTTGCCGGCATGGATCGATTCGCCAAAGCCAAGGTTGGCGAGACGTCGGCAACCGTATCCATACTGACCGCAACAGCGACGGCGAGCTATCGCGATCGTTACGGTTGCACGCTTCACGCTGAAGAAACCGCAAACCCCGAGGCGCTTGAGCAAGAGCGGGTCGAACGTAGCGCCACGACCCAGACAGTTCAATCGAACAACCCCGTCGTTGAGTCGGCAATTGATGCGTTGTTTGAGGAGCCCCCGGGCGGCGGGAGAAACACCTTGGCCGTACTGATCATGCAAGGTGGAGAGATCGTCTCTGAGCGCTATGCTACGCCGGTGGGTCCCCGGACTCGCCTTCAGGGCTGGTCAATGAACAAAAGTCTCATGGCCTCACTGGTGGGCATTCAGGTTGAGCGGGGTGCGATTGATCTTTCGATGCCAGTTAAAGAGCGACTCCTGGCATTGGGAACCGCGGAATCTGCGGTGTCTAAGGTGGATGATGCGCTGACCCTCCAGCACCTCATTACCATGGCGAGCGGGCTCGATTTTGATGAGCGCTATTTGCCCGGTGATGACGTTACTGAAATGCTCTACGGCGGGGTGCCCATGTGGCAGGTCCCGCTGGCGCAGGGTCATCGAGTGGCTCCGGGGCAAGAGTTTGTGTATTCCAGTGGCGATACCAATGTGGTGTCGTACTTGTGGCAGACCTCGCTAGAGGGAGAAGCCTACGCAGACTGGATTGACCGGGAGGTCAATCAGCGGCTGGGACTCGACAACCCATTGCTCGAGCCTGATATCAGCGGTGTGCAGGTCGGTTCTAGTTTTGCTTATCTGACTGCTCGTGATTGGGCCAAGTACGGCCAGTGGTGGCTGGATGCTTGGCATGGGCGTGACGCAGTTTTATCGAGCGACTGGCAACAGCTTGCTGCAGCACCAAGCGCTACCGCCGATTTTTATGGCTTGAGCTTCTGGTTGAACACGCACTTCAGGGACTACCCCGGACTACCTGAAAATACGTTTCATGCCGGTGGTAACTCGGGCCAGTTTGTTATCGTGGCGCCGCAAGCCGAGCTCGTTATTGTCAGACTGGGTTTGACGCTCGATGAGTCAGCGGTTGCGTTGGCAGAGCCGCTTGCAGACATTTATGCCGAGCTCACCAAATCCGAACCCCTAGCGATTAACGTCAACCAATAAGCGACCGGTCACTTTTCCTGCGAGCACATCCGGAGCCACACCATTGACATCGGATAATCCGATTTCAGTGATCATGGTTTCGAGTCGCTCAAGATCCATGTCACGAGCTAATCGAGCCCAGGCAGCCAGACGCGGCCCACTCGGTGCCATGACACTATCAACGCCACGTAAAACAACACCTCTCAGGATAAACGGCATGACGGTCGCTGGTAGCGCCGCACTTTCCGCAAGGCCACAGGCTGTGACGACACCACCATAACGGGTCTGTGCACAGGCGTTTGCCAGGGTGTTACCACCGACCGCGTCGACGACCCCTGCCCATTGCTCCGCCTGCAGTGGTTTGCCTGCCTCGGAGAGCGTGTTGCGATCAATAATGGATGTCGCGCCAAGGTTCTTTAGGTAATCGGCGGCGTCGGGTTTACCAGTAGATGCAGCGACCGAGAACCCTCGGGCGGCCAGCAGCGCAACTGCCACACTTCCTACGCCGCCGCTGGCACCGGTGACAAGGATATCGCCATGGTCAGGCGTGACCCCTTGTGCCTCGAGCGCATCTACACAAAGCGCAGCGGTGTAGCCGGCTGTTCCAATGGCCATTGCATGACGTGTGCTGATATTTTTCGGCAGTTTCACCAGAAAGCTTGCCGGTACGCGCGCGTACTGGGCCAGTCCGCCTGAGTGACTCTCACCCATGCCCCAACCGTTAACTCCCACTCGATCACCCACCTGCCAGTCAGGGTCATCACTCTCCTCAATGACCCCCGCTAGATCGATGCCCGGTACCAGAGGGTACTTTCTGATGATGGGTGCAGTCGCGGTTACCGCCAACGCATCTTTGTAGTTGATGGTGCTGTAATCCACCTTGATCAGTACGCCAGATTCGGCAAGTGCGCCTTTGTCGATTTGTGTGACGGCGACGCTGTGCTGGTCTTCATCCTTGGTGGCGAGTAATGCGTTAAACATGGGTGTTACCTCGACTTTGTCTGATTCTTATCATTGAAAATGCGCAGTGCAGAGAGTACGCGATATCGGCCTAAAAGAGATTACTTTTGACGGATCTCTGCGTTCGACGAGTTGTGATTGCTCACTTCAGAAAGGCTGGTGTTATGGTGAGCAAAAAAAGGATAAGCATCATGTCAGATCGCGTCATCAGAGAGCCTTTCCCCATCGTGTCTGTCGAGAAGTCGTCTTTCAAAGAGACCTACGGCGGGGCCGAAGACATTGTCATGGTGTTTTGCACGCTGATACGAACTGCGGAGCCATCAGAGACCTGTCTTGTCACTATGCATCCGATCGGCGGTACGGGGTGGTTACCGGTGATGAGTCAGTTTGCACGCGCCGGTGTTCACGTGCTGGCCTGTGACAGCCGCTACCGCGGTGCAGATTACGCACTCAATATGGAAAAAGTGACCATGGACTTGGGCTCAGCCGTCCGTCACGCTCGTGAGGTATTGGGCTACAAGCATGTGGTCCTCCTGGGCTGGAGTGGAGGAGGGTCGCTGTCCGCGTTTTATCAGGCTCAGGCTGAGCAGCCAACAGTGACATCGAGTCCCTGCGGTGGTGGCCCCGACCTGACCGCTGCTGGCCTACTACCTGCCGATGCCGTGGTCATGATGGCAGCACATATCTCTCGCCACGGTACCCTCACCGAATGGATTGATCCGTCGATTACAGATGAGAACGACCCCGATAAACGAGACCCCGACCTCGATCTATACTCGGGCCTGATACGGCCGCCCTATGAGCTGGATTTTCTGGTGCATTACCGTGCAGCTCAGGTGGCGCGAAATCGCAAAATCACCGCCTGGGTAAAACATAAACTGGCTGAACTTCGGGATGCGGGTCGAGAGAACGAGGAGTTCGCCTTTGTCACCCATGGCACCATGGCGGATCCGCGCTGGCTTGACCCGTCTGTCGACCCGAATGATCGGGTGCCCGGTACCTGTTATTTGGGTGACCCGAAGGTCGTAAATAATGGGCCGGTGGGGTTAGCGCGTTTTTGCACCCTGAGGTCGTGGCTTTCGCAATGGAGTTTTGATGATGCAAATGCCTGCGGCCCAACCAGCTTGGCGAGAGTCAGCAAGCCCGTGTTGGTCGTTGGGAATACAGCCGATGATGCCTGCACTCCGAGTCATACGGATGCTTTGTTCGATGCCGTGACCCATGAGCGAAAAGCAAAAGTTGAGATCAAGGGTGCTAATCATTACTACATGGGACAGCCAGAACTCGCAGCCGAGGCCACGGGTGCAGTTTTAGATTGGCTGCGGGATTACGACTTTCCAGTCTAGTACCCGTCCATGGCGTCTTAGGCGTCGGCCGATAAGCTCGGTGGTACTCGATCCTCTGGGCGTGTTTTGAAGTCGCTGTCGGCCATCTTCAACATCATCGGATACGCCTCTTTCGGGTAAGCGAGGTGTGGCTTTTCCGGATCAAACTCTGGCTGCTCGACGTTGCCGCCCTGTCCTGCATAAGAGGCCGGCTGCACGTACTTTTGAAGTTCCTCAGCAGAGATGCCTGCCAGTTCGACAACCTCAGGGTCGATCCACATTCCCTGATTATCCAGTGGATGCTCCACTTGGTCGCTAGTTGCAACTTCGAGCGTCAGATTCTCGGGGCCGGCAAAGTAAATCGAATGGCACAAACCGTGATCGAGTGGCCCAAATACGGGTACGCCGCGCGAGCGTATGCGGTCACGCATCGTCAGCAGCTCCTCCATGGTATCTACGTTAAATGCAATGTGTTGCATGGTGCCTGGCGCGGATGATCCAGCACCGGTGCCAGCGTGGGTCTGCCCTATGACCGTCTCTTTTTCCTCGTTTCCCGGGATGAAAACAAAGGAAAACGATGCATTGCCCATCTCTAAAAAGGCGTGCCAGGCATTGGGTACACCATGCATCCAAAATAAGCCCTGCAGTGACATGCCCAGTACGTCTGAGAAAAACGCGATCTGCGACTTCATGTCGGCTGTTGAGATGGCGATATGGTGAACGGCATTGGGTGTGGTCATAGTCCACTCTCCTCTATTTATCCTTCCGAGTCTGCCTAGTGCAGAGGTGCTGATCAATAGGGTTGATCTATAGACACTTTCCGGGAGTCATTTACTATGCCAAAGAGCGCTTGTTGGCGAGCAATGACGAGCGCGCTAAAAAGAGCAGCAAGAAGAGCAATAAAAACAGCGAGGTTATTATGGCCACGATCGAACACCTAAGCGCTGACGCGACGACCGATGCCATTGTCGAGGTGCTGGAACGCGATGGCGCCGTCATCATCGATGGACTAATGGCATCGGATGAAGTGGCGCATCTGAACGAGGATCTAGCGCCGTTTTTATCCAAAGAAGTTTATGGGCGTGACGAGTTCACCGGCTATAAAACACAGCGTATTGGCGCACTCGTTGCTCGCTCTCAGGCCTGCCAGGACGTAGCGGTAAATCCACTGATGCTTGCTTCCGCACGCCAGTATTTGGCGCAGTTCTGTGACGACATTCAGTTGCATTTCACCTCGGCTGTCGCCATAGCGCCGGGCGAGAGTGCTCAAATACTCCATCGCGACCGCGGCATATGGGGTGGTTATCTACCCCGCCGTGTAGAGCCCCTGTTCAGCACGATCTGGGCAATTACACCCTTCACACAGGAAAATGGCGCAACACAGGTCGTGCCGGGCTCACACCTGTGGGATAAGGATCGACTACCCGAGCCTCACGAGATTGCCTACGCCGAAATGGCGCCCGGGTCAGTGCTCTGTTACACCGGAACAGTGCTTCATGGCGGGGGCGCTAACGCGACGACTGACCAGGTGCGGACCGGTGTGTTTATGCACTACGCCCTTAGCTGGTTGCGCCAGGAGGAGAACCAATACCTCTCCTGCCCGCCGCATCATGCGAGCAAATTGAGCCCGGAGCTCCGCGCACTGATTGGCTACTCTAAGGGCGGCTATGTACTTGGCTTCTACTCTGATCCCGATGATGACTCCGCCCGACACGAGTCAGTCAGCCCGGAGAATATGTTCAGTCAACGGACTGAACGGTTTGGTGCCATTGAGGGTGCTGATCACGTTGTTTCTTCTTCCATGAAGTAAGGGGAGAGACAGGGTAGATAGTGTGAGCCACAGCTTGGGGGAGGTTGCGGAATGATCAAGGTAGTTACGTTGTTATTTAAACGACCCGATCTATCGGCCGAGGAGTTTCGTGACTACTACGAGTCGCATCATCGCTTTCTCGGTGAGAAATACTTAAGTCCACACGCGCTGAAATACATCCGGCGCTATCCGATACTGGCCGGGGATGGAGCGGAGACACCCGGTTTCGACGTCATGATGGAAGTCTGGTTCGACAACTATTACTCGATGGAAGCTGCAATGGCAGACATGAGTACCGAGGCCGCCCAACGCGAACTTGCGGAGGATGAGGAGCAGTTATTCGATCGCGATCGAACGCAAAGCTTCATTGTCGATGAGTGCGAGTCGGACTTGGATGACGATGATCGAGATAACCTCTCAGACCGGTGACTGCGGAATACCCGGTGGTTCAGGGGCCTGCGGACTTGAGCACCATTGTCTGCCGGTTCGAGAATGCGCGAGCGAGTAAGACCGGCAGTGGTCTTCTGCCGCCCGCTAACGGCGGCATAAAGAACCGGTTTTAGACTTAATCTCGCTTACTTAGAATCTCGGCGGCTGCTAGTGCACTAACGTTAAAAATCGCACGAGGAGTAGCCGAGTTCACCATAATGTGTGCAGGGCGCTTGAGTCCTGACATGTAGGGACCAATAAGAAGACCATTAGCTTTTTGTCGCAACAGACCCAGGGCAATGTTGGCAGCATCGAGCCCGGGGAAGACAAGCAAATTCGCTTTGCCTTGTAGCTGACTGTCATTGTAAATCGTTTGACGGTAGGCCGAGTCGAGCGCTGTCAGTGAATGCATTTCGCCGTCAATTTCTACGTCGGGAAGTCGCTCGCGCAAAATCTCACTCGCCTGACGCATCTTGCGTGCAGATGGCGCGTTTGAGGATCCAAAGTTGGAGTGAGACAGGAGCGCCACTCTTGGCGTGATGCCAAACTGGCGAACCTGCTCGATACCCAACAGCGTCTTGGAGACGATTTGATCGACAGTGGGGTCTAGGTCGATAAAGCAGTCAGTGAGGAACAGTGGGCCATCATCGAACAATAAGGTGGTCAGGGTCGATGCGCGTACGTCTGAGCCTTGTATGCCAATGACCGAGCGGAGTGTTTGGAAGTGATCGGTGAAACGACCCACCTTTCCGCAGATCATGCCATCGGCATCGCCGTTACGGAGTGCCATGGCGGCGATAACGGTGCTGTCGGTACGCAGGAGTACGCTACTGCGCTCGACCGAGACACCATTTCGGCCGGCTATCTGGTGATAGTTCCGTGAGTACTCTTCGTACTTGTCGTAGCTACGCGGGTTGATGACGTCAACGTCTTCGCCCAAGCGAATGCGTAAACCAAGATCCTCGATGATCTCATTCAGCGCAGAGGGCCGTCCGACGAGAATGGGACGAGCGATGGCCTCGTCGACCACAGTCTGTACCGCGCGAATCACCGTTTCGTTTTCTGCATCCGAGTAAACCAGCTTGAGCCCACTATTGGTGGCTGCGTTGATGACCGGCTGCATGAACATACCCGACCGATTGACGTGCTTACTCAAGGTGCGGCGATACTCATCGAGATCTTCAATCGGCCGACTTGCGACGCCTGTTTTCATGGCAGCTTCGACAACAGCTACTGGTACTCGCTCAAAAAGACGCGGATCAAATGGCTTCGGAATGATGTACTCCGGACCAAATTTCAAGGACTGACCATCGTAGGCCAAGGCCACTTCTTCTGATGCCTCCTGTTGTGCTAAGTCAACAAGTCCATAGGCACAGGCGATCTTCATTTCGTCGTTGATGGTGGTTGCGCCACAGTCCAATGCACCTCGGAACAGGAAGGGGAAGCAGAGGACGTTATTTACTTGGTTGGGGAAGTCCGAACGACCGGTGCCAATAATCGCATCGGGGCGCGCCTCTCTCGCGAGATCCGGATGAATCTCTG
>CAJWQE010000075.1 GCA_913045375.1 uncultured Halieaceae bacterium
TGCGCGTTCGTCTTATCGATCCCGATGGGCCTTGTGCCTATACGGCCTTGATCTGCGCCTAGGGTGGCGGTCGTAAGCGTAGCGAGCAGAGCGGGTAGGATGAGGTGAGCGCTGATTCTGCTTATTGACATTAAAAATGGCCTTTGGGGGTCGAGGTCACGTCAGTCTCTCACATTTGTGCTGACACGACCTTTCGTATCGAGATAGTCCTGCGGTAACCTGAGTGAATGCAGATTGTCTATCAAACCGCCGTGCCGCTGATAGTCTTGTTGAGCACATTAATCTTGAGTGTTGCGCCTGCTGTAGCGGGCGGTGACGCGCGGTTGGATCACCATCATGATGCCCTTGAGGAGGTCGTAGTCCATGTAACCCGCTCCCACAGAGGTTTAGCGGAACAGCCAACTCGAGTTGAGGTTATTGCTGGGGAAGAGTTGGAAGAGAAACTGATGATGCGCCCCGGAAACATTTCAATGCTCTTGAATGAAACTGGGGGTATAAGAGTTCAAGTAACAGCTCCCTCTATCGGCGCAGCAAACATTCGAACTTACGGTCTGCGCGGGCGTTACACACAATTACTTGCAGACGGATTGCCGATATATGGCGGACAAGCATCTTCTTTAGGGTTATTGCAAATCCCACCTAGTGATCTTGGTCAAGTCGAGATTGTTAAGGGCGCTGCATCTGCAATGTATGGCTCTCAGGCCATGGGAGGAGTAATCAATCTGGTATCAAAGCGACCGGGAGAGACGCCTAGTGGTGAACTCACTGTCAATACCACAAGTCGCGACGGCAACGACTTTTCAGCTTATTTTGAAGGGCCATTGACGTCAGAATTTAGTGCCTCAATATTAGGAGGGTACCACAGACAGAACGAACAAGATTTAGATGCCGACAACTGGTCTGATATGCCAGGTTACGAGAGATTTTTGATTCGTCCGCGCCTTTTTTTAGACCGGCACACCGACCTAGATTTATTTATAACTGCAGGTCTAATGATCGAGAACCGGTTTGGTGGTGCATTGAACGATGAGATTGATACTGCACTAGAGCTGTTACCTCAAGATCAGAGGACTGAGCGCCTAGACCTGGGTTTTGTTGCTGAAACCACAATCTCTGATAACGCGTACTTTCAAGTGAGGTCGTCGGGTATGCAACAACGGCACGATCACAGGTTTGGATTGCTAATGGAATCAGACCGTCATGAGACGACTTTGGCAGAAGCCTCCATTACCAATCTGTTGACTAATATGTCTTGGGTCACTGGCTTGTCATATCAAATTGATCAGTATGAGTCTGAGGCGCTCCCAAACTTCGATTATAAGTACTCGGTACCAGCTGTATTTTCTCAACTAGATTACGATATTTCGGAGAGTATGACTGTCGTGGCGAGTATTCGTTTGGATGACCATAGCGAATATGGAAGCCACGTCAGTCCAAGAGCTTCTGTCTTTTACAAGCCGGGATTTTGGTCCCTGCGAGCTACTTGGGGACAAGGTTTTTATGCACCTACCCCTTTCATCGAAGAGACAGAAGCTGCGGGTCTGTCCAGACTGCAACCGCTGGCACTTCTGCAGGCAGAAGGCGCAGAGACATGGTCGGTAGACATTGGTTATTCGGCAGGTACTGTCGAAGCTGACTTAACTCTGTTTGGGTCAAGTATCGACAGAGCTGTCAGATCCAGCCCAGTCAGCACGGAGTTAGTGCGCCTCATAAATCAAGAGGGCGTTAGCCGAAATAGAGGTGTTGAAGCGGTATTTCGCTGGCGTCAAACTCCGTGGACTGTTAGCGCGAATTACATGTACCTTAAGGCTGACGAACCCAAGCTTAACGGTCTTGGAAGCGCAGCGGTGCCGCTGACTCCGGAGCATTCTGCCGGTATGGTAGCGATGTGGGAGCGGCATGGATCCGGCAGAGTTGGATTGGAGCTTTACTACACGGGCAAACAATCACTGGAAAATAATCCGTACCGTATGCAGAGCGATCCATATCTTCACGTTGGTCTATTGGGTGAACTGGTGATGGGACGTTTCAGTGTTTTTATCAACTTAGAAAACCTGCTTGATGTCAGGCAAACTAGGAAGGAATCCTTGTTACTGCCCGCACGCTCTCCAGTCGGTCTTTGGACTGTGGATGCATGGGCACCATTGGAGGGCTTTATCGCTAATGTCGGATTCCGCTTGAGGATAGGAGCGAATCAGTAAACGCGCCACGCCACTCAAATCGCGAAACACTCTCAGATTCTCATGTCTGGCCGGGTGCGGGAGTGAAAAAAAGAGACGGTATACCACTACCCAAACCCGCCTCCTAATGTATCGGGCAGGTAACTACTGCTATCGGATCAATGCGATGGCCCCCCGGGTGGTGCTGAGTTAAGTGACTTTTAAGGAAACGGGCAGGGGATTGCTCGTGTTAGGGATGAAAAACCGCACAAATCTTTGAAAATTAAAAATATCAATAAAATCAATGGTTTATAAATTTATCAATTTCTCAATGCCTTAGTAGTGTTGGGCAAAGTGTTGACCAAGATTATATCAAAACCTGTATTTATAACGATCGACGTATTCCGTCCGCTCCGCCATTACTCTAGAAGCTAGTAACCTCATTCAGGGTCGCCCGTTCCACTCCGGGGCATGTAGTTTGATTAAAGCTTTTTCGTAATCCTGAGCCAGATAATTCTCAATCTCTAAACCATTGACGACTGCCACTTGTGATGGCACCTCCAGAGCATAAACCTCGACCTTGAGACCGGATTCAGTAGAGCGGTATATCGCCTCATTTTGGCGCTTCATTATCTTGTTCCGATGGTAAGACAGGGGTCGAGAGTATCCCTGTCTGGTTTCGCCAATGTACTTTATCTCACCACCCACGATAAAAAGATAAACCAACGGAAGCTTTTTGGTTTTGTTACGACCGATAAATGATTGATATTCGGGGTCCTCACCGGGTCGCAGATATTCTCCGATCTTCTTAAAGTTCGTGATCATCGTCTCTGCCACTCCCTCTTACCGGCGTAAATCTTCTCGCATCTCTGTGAGTTCAGTCCTCCCTAAACTGCTGATGACACGATTTACACGATTTGGTCATGTCGCTAAACGCACCATCCATGGCACGAGGATCTTCCGTTGCCGCAGCGTCGATGAGGGCGGTTGAAGCATTCTCGAAGGATTGAATCGCGCCAACAAAATCGTCCCACTGAAGCCATATCTCATCCTTTGCCTCGGACGGGGATTGGTTGCTGTTTTCTGGAAAGTAGCTGTCCATTTCACTTGCCCATGAAACGAGGAACTCGGCTTCAGCCATGACCACCGCAGTGTCACCCCGAGAGAGCGCCTGTTTAATTCGCTTGGTCGCCTTTTCGCTGGCTTTAAACTTATCCATCCGCTCTTTGACAATACCCATTGCCCCCTTGTGGGCGAGCACTGCGGGAGGTGATGAGAGGCTTAAAGCGAGGGCTGAAATTGCGCACAGGGCGGTCGCTTTTAGTTTGAGTTTGGACATGTTTTCACTCCTTAAAAAACAGGATAAAGCACTGATCTTATTACCCTAAGATCATGCTCATTGATTGATGATTGGCTACTTCGTGACGTTTTCTTCATCGACTTTACTGTTATCTGCGATTTTTCCGAGCAACTCGTCATAAATCTTATTGATGAACGTCACCTCGTGAAGTCGGATTGCTTCTATGTAGCCGGCAGGGTCATAGAAAGCTCGGGGATCGTACGCTTGACCGGGCGCGTGCTTCTCGTGAAATCCATAGGCACTTTTATGCGATGACACCCAGATGTCGGGACTCAGTTTTCGCTGCGACTCAAACGTCTTCTCAAAATCAGCTGCTATGCCGTGATAGGTAGGTTTGATTGCAACGTTTACCCCCTCGTTGATATAGGCCATGTTCACCACTAACACGTCGTAGCTGTTGCCCGATTCGGTAATCGTCATTGCATAGGAGGCGCTTCCCTCGGTGTGTCCGGGGTGCTCCAAGACGCTGAGGCGAATATCTCCCAGCTCGATGAGGTCACCATCTGTGATCACATCATCCACGGTCACGGGGCGGAAGGACTCGATGCCGCCAATCAGCGGATCACTTAAACCACCATCCTCTAAAAACGATTTATCGGCCTCGGTAGCGAGAAGGCGAGCACCCGTTTGTTCTTTGATGAGCGCAAGGTCTGCTGTGTGGTCAAAATGCGCCTGAGTGGTTAGCAGTATTTTGATATCTGCCATGCGCAAGCCAAGGCTCTTCAGGTTGCTCTCGATCATTGCAGCAGAGCCTTCAAGTCCTGTATTGATGAGAATGTGACCGGCGTCAGATGTAATCAGGAACGAGCTGAGATCATAGCCACCCACGTCGTAAAGGTTCCCAATAATTTGCGTGGCCGGGTAGTTCTGACTCCACGCGGGGGGCATGGTCATATTGAAGGCGTCTTCAAACGCCGCCGTATAATTCTTTTCAGCACCGATTGCCGTGGTTGCGCACAAAACCAGACTTACAGCGGCAATAGCTGGAACGGCAAGGGTGTCTTGCCAATGACTTATTTTGTGTCTCTCTCGCTGTCTAATCACAATGCGCTCCTTCTGCTGGGGGATCTTCGTTCCGGGCACCTTGACCATATCAAAGGGTACGGGCTCAGCGCTCCGTTGACCCTCGAAATACTGTCTACAGTAGTGTCAATGCGTTTTCAGGTGGCCTTCCAATAACTGCCTGTGTGGCAGAAATGATGACGGGCCGCTCGATCAGAATGGGGTGATTTGCCATTGCACTGATTAGGTCATCTTCAGACGTATCGGACGACAGATTGAGTTCCTTAAATATCGTCTCCCCACGTCGCATGAGATCGATCGCTGACACGCCCAGCAAGCTCAATGTATGTCTAATTTCACTCTCGGTTGGAGGTGTCTCTAAATATTTAACTTGCATGGGCTCAACACCACGTTCTTCGAGTAAGGCCAATGCCGTTCGAGACTTTGAGCAGCGCGGGTTGTGCCAAATTGTGATCGTTGTCATGTGCTTCCTTGGTACGCGAGAGTCGGGATAGATGCTCTGTATAAAACAAGTACAGATTTCGACGAAAAGGGTGCGAGCTTTGCAGCAGAAAAGCAACGCATTCCTCAATCCATAGCTCGTTGCTCCCGTTGGGTGTTTTTGGGTACTGTGACAACACAATAATGTGAACAAATCAGAAGGATGTACCGTGGCAGTCGTTATCGATCACGAATTTAAAGCCTCAGCGGAAGCGCTCTGGGAAATCTTAGGCACGCCAGATCGTGTCGATTGGGTGCCGGGCGTTACAAGCTGCACCTTTGATGGCGAGGTTCGCTCGCTCGATTTGCCGGGTGCAGGCGCGATCAAGGAGCGCATACTGAATCACGATAACGACGCCCGCATCCTCGAGTATTCCTGTTTTGAGAGCCCCGGCGCGTTGGAGTCGCACCGGGCAAAAATGGAAATCACTGCCACCGATACTGGCTGTCGTTTACAGTGGCAGGCCCATGTGAAGCCCAACGTCATCGAGCCCTTTATCAAGGGCAGCATGGAAGGCTGCATTGCGCGCCTTGAGGAAATGTTGCAGTAACCTAAACAATTAAACTTAAGATCGATCGTCAGCGCGACTTCTAGGCGATTTCGTCTGAACACTCAGGAGATAACAAGAATGACTTTTGAAACGATTCTTTACGATGTTGAGGACGGCATCCTGACCATTACGCTCAACCGTCCCGACCGTTTGAACGCTTTTAACAATGAGATGCGGGACGAGGTCATCACGGCGCTCGACATGGCGGACGCGGACGATGACGTCAAAGCCATTATTTTTACGGGCTCAGGTCGAGCGTTCTGTGCCGGCGCTGATCTCGGTGGTGGTGGCGACACCTTTAATTACAAACCCAAAAAACCGGGTATTCCGCGAGATGGCGGAGGCTTGCTGACCTTACGTATTTTTGAGTGCCTAAAGCCCGTTATCTCTGCGTGTAATGGCCCGGCCGTTGGCATCGGCGCCACCATGCAATGTGCTATGGATATCCGCCTTGCCTCTGAAAACGCTAAGTATGGTTTCGTATTTTCCAAGCGAGGCATCGTCCCGGAGGCAGCGTCTAGCTGGTTCCTGCCCCGTGTTGTGGGCATAAGTACGGCACTCGAGTGGACCTTCTCAGGCCGCGTATTCAAGGCCGACGAGGCACTGGAGCGTGGGTTTGTGAGAACAGTTTACCCTGCGGATGAACTTCTCCCCGCGGCTCGTGCACTGGCCAAAGAGTTCTGCAACGAAACCTCAGCGGTATCGGTCGCTATGGCACGTCAAATGATGTGGAAGATGCTGGGTGCAGATCATCCGATGGAAGCCCACCAAATTGACTCGCGAGGTGTTTACTTCACCGGTAAGTCAGCGGATGCGCAGGAGGGCGTTAAGTCATTCCTCGAAAAGCGGCCGGCCAGCTACCCGGGGCAGGTGAGCAGTGACATGCCAGAGTTCTTCCCTTGGTGGGAAGAGCGCGAGTTTAAGTAGCTTGAGACTTCGCAGGTCTCAGGCCAGCAAGTCTCTCAGGCTGACACTATTTCTTTGAACTGATAGATCGTGCGCTGCCGGTAGGTAGCGCCGGGCTCAAGCACGATATTTGGGAAATTGCCTTGGTTAGGTGCGTTAGGAAAGCCTTGAGCTTCAAGACAAATACCCGATCTGGGTGCAAAGGGCGTATTCAAGCCATCGCCTGTGTACACCTGCAGCGCAGGCTGTGTTGTGAGGACGTCTAGCTGAAGCTGTGTTGCGCGAAGCCGAAGACTCGCTGCACGGCGAAGTTTTCCGTCTTCGGGTAATACAAAATTATGATCAATCGCGGTGTCCCCCAGGGCCTTCCAATCAGAGTAATCGAGCGTGGAGCCTTTGAGCGGTGCAATCTCGCCCGTGGGGATCAGCCAGTCATTTACCGGCGTGTACTCACCAGCATTCAGTGATAGCTCGTGCTCAGAGAGAGGGCCGCCGAGGTTGAAATAGGCGTGGTTCGCGAGGTTCATGACCGTCGTGCGGTCTGTCGACGCGGCAAAATCAAACTGAAGACTGAGATTTTCCAAGAGTTCATAACGGACCGTAATGAGTCGGTCGCCCGGGAAACCGTCCGCAAGGTGGGGTAGTGCGAGTGAGAACACGACCGCGTTGTCAGCGCGGGTAGGCGACGCCTGAAAAGTTTGTTGATGAAGCCCATCGATCCCGCCATGCAGTACATTCGATCGGGCAGGCTCATTAATTTCTACTACATGCGTGCCAGTAGGTAGGTCGAAACAGCCATCTTTCAGCCGATTGGCTACCGGACCCACGGTGGCGCCCAGGTAATAGGGGTCTGAATCGAACTCGTCGGCTGACGGGTAACTCAGTACGACATCTGATTGTGAGTGGACACCAAAGCCACTCAAAGAGATGCCCGCAATTGTTGCTCCTTTATTACGTAGATGAACAGTGATCTGTCGCTCGTCGTCGGCGGCCTTGCGGAAAATAGTGTGGCTGTTGTGCATAGCCCAGCATAACCGATATTCGTCGAGGTCTTCTGTGATGACGATCAGGGCGTATGCCGATACTCTTAGCCTCTACTAGCAGAAGCGTTGATTAAAAGCAGCGTTCAATAAAAGCCGCATGCACTAAACGAAGAGAACAGGATGCCAACGAGCGAGCAAACGATTGTCAAACGTGTCACAGAATTGGTGGCGGCAGACTCTGTCAGCTCCCCTGATCCGTCCTGGGATAGCAGTAATCGCAGAGTAATAAACCACCTCTCTGACTATGCAGAGCGCGATGGCTGGGCTGTCGACATACACGAACTAGAGGCGTCAGCGGATGGAAAAGCGAACCTCATTGCGACCTTAGGCAACACGGACAACCTAGGAGACGAGCCTGCCGGTTTGGTTCTCTCCGGTCATACGGACACTGTACCGTTTGATGCCGGTGGTTGGGCGTCTGATCCCTTGAAGCTCACAGAGCGGGACGGCAGGCTTTACGGTCTCGGCAGTACGGACATGAAAGGCTTTTTTGCCGTGGCGCTCGAGGCCGCATCAGTGTTTGATCCGGCTAAATTCAAAGCACCGTTGTACTTACTTGCGACCGCCGATGAAGAGAGCACGATGCGAGGTGCTCGTTCACTCACGAAAGCGCAGTTACCGTTGGCGAGAGCCGCCATTGTCGGCGAGCCTACCGATCTCCGACCGATGCGGATGCACAAGGGCATCATGATGCAAGGCGTGACTTTGCGCGGCCAAAGCGGTCACTCGTCAGATCCTGAGTTGGGAAATAATGTCATTGAGGCCTTGCCGACACTGTTGTCTGTGCTGTCTCAGTATCGCGATGAACTGGCGCAGACGTTTCGTTGTGAACTAATGGCTGTTCCCGTGCCAACAATCAATTTTGGTTGCGTCCACGGGGGCGACAGTCCCAACAGGATCTGTGGCGAGCTGGATTTTAGTTTTGATGTGCGAATGCTGCCGGGTCTTGAGTACGCCGATGTGGAGCGTGATTTGAATGCGAGACTCGTTGAGATTGCAGCGCTGCATGATATCGATATTGAGATGCGCCGCTTGGTTGAGCCTGTGCCCGCCTTCGAGCAGGCTGAGGGAAGTGAGTTGGTAGTTGCCTGTGAGCATGCGTCGGGGCAGACAGCGGATGCCGTCAACTTTGCAACCGAGGCACCATTTTTGAAGTCGCTTGGGCTGGAAACCATTGTCATGGGCCCGGGTTCGATAGACGTCGCTCATCAACCCAATGAATACATGCCGCTCGATCAAATTCAGCCGGCCATCGATACGCTGCGGTCTCTGATTCACCGCTACTGCATGTAGATTTCAGCGTTGCATGTTGAGTGTGGGATGTCGGGTCTGTAACTGTGGACGGTAATTGCGGGCTGTGATTGACAGCGCGCTTTGTGCACGGGGTTAGTTTAAAAAAGTCGGGTGCTGAGCACGGCGACGAGGATAGGTTGGAGTAAGTCGATGGATACCATGAAAGCTGTTCGAGTGGATGTCTGCGGTGCGGCAGAGCAGATGTCAGTGAAGGAAGTACCCTTACCTCAGCCAGGTGCAGGTGAGGTGAGGGTTAAGCTAAAAGCCTGTGGTATCAACCTCATCGACACCTACCACCGATCGGGTCTTTACCCCCTGTCGTTGCCAACGGGCTTGGGGTGCGAGGGCGCCGGTCTAGTTGATGCGCTGGGTGAGGGCGTCGATGACCTGAGCGAGGGTGACCGTGTTGGTTTTGCCATGGCCATGGGTGCCTATGCTGAGGCGATCGTTTTACCCCGCGCTGCACTGGTCAAAATCCCAGCGGGTGTCACTGATGAGGAAGCCGCCGCGGTGCTCCTCAAAGCAATGACGGTGGATTACTTATTCAACGATACCTTTCCACTGAGCGGCGGTGAGACCGTTCTCTTCCATGCGGCCGCCGGTGGCGTGGGTCTGATTGCCTGTCAATGGGCCAAACAGAAGGGTGTCAGGTTAATAGGGACTGCGAGTAAGCAAGCAAAATGTGATCTGGCCGTGAGCCATGGTGCTGAAGCCTGCTTATTGAGCGACGATCCTGAACTATCCGATAAGCTTCGAGCTTATGCACCTGATGGATTTCCTGTTGTCTACGACAGTGTGGGTCGATCGACCTATCGACTGAGTCTCGGCTTGCTTGCGCCTCTGGGTACCTTCGTCAGTTTTGGTAATGCATCAGGTCCCATTGATGCTGTCGTCCCCGGCGAGCTTGCGCTATCCGGATCGCTCTACTTTACGCGCCCAACCTTGGCTACTCACATGGCGCGACCAGGGTGGATGCAGGCGTCGGCGGATCGTATTTTTGGCCTTATAGAAGCCGGGCATCTCACGGTTGATGTGAATCAGCGTTACCCACTGAGTGACGTGGTTAGGGCACATAACGACCTGGAAGGGCGCCGTACGACCGGAAGTTCGGTCCTGATTCCTTGAGTTCAGGTTCCTACGGTTTGCCTGCTGGGTTCCGTCTCGAGGGAAAACCACCATTGAGACTGAGTCTGATACACGATAAAACAGACATCGAAAAACAAAAATAACATCTAGGAGTAAGCGCGTATGCGAGCGAGCTATAAGGCCATGAGTCCGTTTATGTCGGCGGAAGAAGCGGCAACCATGTTGCGTATCGCCGAGGAACGACGCGTGTTTCGTACCTACGCTGAAGAAGCACTCAACGACGGAATTGGAGAGTCGTTACCGCAACGTTTTGATGCTGCCTTTAACTACATTCAGCACGGCATTGATGGCCAGGGTAACAGTGATGATGTCAGCACGGCGGCGCAGCGTACCAATTATTTCCGAGAAACCTACGCCTATGGTGATGACATTCAGGCGCCGGGCGTCGAGGCGTTTTTCAATCACCCGGAGTTATTAGCAGTCGCTAGCGAGGTCACAGGTCGCCCACTCGTCGTTCCTGCCATCGTTTACGCCAATATCCTTACACCAGGGCAGGAATTAGCGATTCATACCGATGTTCCGGAGTTTAGAGGTGCAGATCGGAAGCGCATGCCGCAGTGGCTCCTCGTCACTATGCTGCACTCGGGTTTGTTTGATGAATATCGCATCCCCATTGCCACCTGTGTCTCATGGTTTGGTGCTAATCCCGGCGGCGCGTTTGCCTATTTTCCGGAGGGTCCTCAGGGGCGACGGGAATCGATGCCGGCAACTCACAACACCGCCATATTGATCGATACTGACAAGGTGTTTCACGGTGTTGAGCGGGTAACGCCAAAGTCGTTTTTCCCCGAAATCGATAAAGGTGCAACGCTAACCTTTGAGGGAAGTGCCGGTTGGTCGCTCGCTAAACCCGATGGTAGTGAGGTGGCGCGTTACCAATGGGAGGATTTGCGGTACTCAATTTCGTGGAAAGCCTACTGTTTTGCCGATGAGGCAGAAAAAGCAAAGTGGGCCGATAAGACGGATGATCTAACGCTCGATTTTATTCTCGATACATTGGAATCGGAGTTGAGAACACGCGGCGTGCTGACGGGCGCGCGGCCGGATCCAACGAGCTTTGCTCAAGCGCTGGTCAACGAGTTCATTCGGTTCCCGGCAGCAAGGGCTGCGTAGGATCGTCTTTAGCCCCCTAGGCGCTCGACGCCTCGATAAATCACTCGTTGGACAACGGTAGGGAGCAAGAGGTTCTCCACGAGCCAGCGTGAAAGACGTGTTGTCTTGCCTGAGTCCTGGTGCAGTATGAGCCCATCATCCTGTGGTCCAACAATTGACCCCCATCGATTCGCTGGAGGAGCGTAGTACTTATTGGCCGCCTTACCAGCGGCCTTGCGTTTGATGTTGTTCACCAAAATACCGTAGGCCCAATTTCGAGCAGATGATCGCGCTGGATCGGTTGATGCCACATCGCCAATGGCAAAAAGACAGTCGCTACCGACCACTTCAAGCGTATTTTTGGTTTTTACAAACCCTTCATCGTCGAGTAGGGCGTCGGGTAGGAACCTTGTATGCGGTTTGCGATTGCCCGTAGACCATATGATGGCATCGGCCACGGCGGACTGGCCCGACTCAAACCGTATGGTTCCTGCGCTGGGCGTAGCCTCCTCGGTGATGGCTCGATGCCCACTGAAAATCTGTACGCCCGCAGCAGTCAATTCGCGGTGGTAATACTGTCGAGCCTCCTCGTGATACCCAGCAAGCGGGAGATCCCCTGAGATATACAGAGAGACCATTTTCTCAGGGTAAGCGCGACGAATGTTCAAGGCACAACTCACACCGCAGGGACCACCTCCAACAATCGCTACGGTGTTGGCGTCGCGGATTGCTGTTGCGTCCTGCTCCAACCGTTCATCGATTTGCTCCTGTGACCGCAAGTGATCATCGCGCCAGAAACCGTTAGAG
>CAJWQE010000076.1 GCA_913045375.1 uncultured Halieaceae bacterium
TCGGCGACCTCAGCCACCGATAGGTTCGTCTCCCTGAGAAGTTGGTAACCTTTGCGCATGCGTAGCTCCAGGGCGTAGCCGGCAACGGTGTCACCAAAGACCTTTTTGAAGCCCTCGGTCAGCTTCCTGCGATTCAGGCCGACCATTGCACCGAGCTCGGCAATGGAAGGGGGGTGCTCGCTCGACTCATTCAGGATTGCGCGGGCCTGGGAGAGTTTTCTGACCTCTGAGAACGGCACATACTCTGCAAGCGCATTGTGCGCTGCCGTGTCCACCTCCCCGAGCAGGCACAGCAGTTCCCCCAGTTTCAGCCGCAGCAGGGCGTTCTGGGCAAAGCCGGAGCGTGGCAGGTGCATAAAGGACGCGGCCAGTAACTGGAAAGCCTCAGTGTTGGGAAGTGGTTGCGCCAAAAATGCCCGGTCTTCGTTCGTGCGCAGGGCATCGAACAGCGGGCAGGGCGGTATGCCAAGGCGGTGCCAGATTTCTCGCTCACCCTCTTCGGTGATTACGATATTCGTCAGCTGGATACGCTCGCCCTTCCTGACCCGGTAGTCGAAGTGATCCCCTGGCGGAACATGGGATGCCAGGCCTAACAGCTCCTCTGAGTCGTAGGTTTGCTCGCCGAAGCGGAAGAGGATTTTGCCGAGATGGAATAAGCGAACGTTGACAGCGCGCTGAGAGCTGATGAGGCTCTTGGATATCTGGTGCAGGGCCTCGGCGTCGTTGGCGGTAAAATCCATGGTGGCTACCAGCACGCCCGCATAGGGCCGGAACACTTGCAGATCGCCACTCAATAGCCTGGGGTTAAAGCCCATGTGCATGGCCATGCCGTCGGCCGCCATCCCATCGGGTGGTGCGAAAAGCCCTAAATCGAACACATCAAAGCCGGGCGCCGGGTGCTCGGCGTGCATGCGTTGGCGGAAGGTGTCGACGTCGTCGAAACTCTCCATGTCCCCGGCAACGGAGGGGCGGATGTCTGATCGAGTCATCTCAGAACTCGCTGGTTTTTTTGACTTCGTCATACGCACCGATAGTGGCAGCTCACCATATTAGCTATGCACCCACCTATGAGTTTGACACTCTTTTTGGTTTTGTCGAGCATGAGTGAAATGGTGGGGGCTGGTCCCGCGGAGCAGTACCCGCAGTACGGCCCCGGGGGTCAGAGTAATAGATCGACTTGCGAAGAAAAAAGTGTCGGAATAATAGATGAGTGCAGTTATCACATAGCTTTGCCCCTTAATTGCCTATTAACTGCATTTGTATGGACAAGATTTAGTTTTAAAAACGAGGCTTGTTGCAATGACATTTAAAGAAGACAAGGGCTATACCTGATGAAACTAAAAGACCAGATCGATCACAGCTACCGCCAGGCAGCGGCAGGTATGGACATCCCCTGGATGCTGCAACAGTGGGTTGAAAAGACGCCGGATAAAACCTGTGTGGTCTGGTGCCCGTTCGAAGGGGATTCACAAAGCTTCACCTATGCCGAGCTGTTCGATGCAGCCCGACGACTGGCAGCTGGGCTACAGAGCAAGGGAGTGAAAAAGGGTGAATTCGTCCTCTTGCACATGGACAACTCGCCCGAGTTCATCCTGTCCTGGTATGCCTGCGCGATCCTGGGTGCGGTTGTCGTATCCACCAACACGCGCTCTGTCGCCCGGGATATGAGTTACTTCGCTGAGGTCACCGAGGCTGCCTGCGCCTTGACCCAGCCAAAATTTGCGCGAATGATTCGCGAGTCCTGCCCGCAGATTCGCTTCCTTGGTCTTGCTGACAACGACGCTGGCGTCGACTGTAAGGACAGCGTTGACTTGCAGTCCGAGCTCGATGCGGTGGCGTTTACCGATCTGTTTGCAGAAGAACCCATCTCCCTGCGCCCGGTGGATCCCAGTCTCAATCTCGGCGTGCAGTTCACTTCCGGCACCACATCCAGACCGAAGGCCGTGTTGTGGACACATGCCAATGGCATCTGGGGCGGTAAGACCGGCGCCCAGCACTATCGGCTGAGGAGTGACGACATTACCTTTGCGTTCATGCCGTTGTTTCACACTAATGCCCAGTCTTACTCCATGCTGTCTGCCCATTGGTCGGGGGGAACGTTAGTCGTACAGCCCAAGTTCTCGGCATCGCGTTTCTGGCAGGTTGTTACCACTCACAAGGTAACCTGGGCTTCCATGATCCCCTTCGCCATCAAGGCGATCATGGATCAACCGGTGCCCGAACACAAAATGCGTTTCTGGAGTCTGGGTGCGCGGATAGGTCAGATAGAAGAAGTATTCGGTGTAAAGACACTGGGTTTGTGGGGCATGACTGAAACGGTCACCCATGGCATTATTGTGGATATCGATCACCTCGGCCCTGAAATGACCATAGGTCGCGCGGCGCCGGACTACGATATTCAGCTGCGCCGCGCCGATGGATCTCTCTGTGAGCTGGGTGAGACCGGGCACCTATTCATCCGCGGCGTCAGGGGCGTCAGCCTGTTCAAGGAGTACTACCGCAATCCAGACGCCAACGAGTCCGCTTTCGACGAGCACGGCTGGTTTGATACAGGCGACCTGGTCCGGTCTGACAAAGACGGCTGGCTGTACTTTTCTGATCGCGACAAGGACATGCTGAAAGTCGGCGTAGAGAATGTTGCGGCCTCGGAAATCGAGAGCGTGATCATGCTGTCGGGCGTTGTCGATGAATGTGCCGTGGTGGGACAAAAACACTATATGCTGGACGAAGTTCCGGTGGTTTTCATTATTCCCGGTCCTGGCGCTTCAGAACTGACCCACGCACAACTCGAGGAGACGCTGATAGCGCACTGTCGCAAAAACCTGCCGGACTTCAAGGTTGTACGGAGTGTGCACGTGGTCGATGAGCTACCACGCTCCACGCTGGAAAAGATTGCCAAGAATGTCTTGCGTGATCGATTACCGCCAATCACCAGTGATAACTAGAGTTTTGACAGATTAAAATGCCTGGATCTGGTAAAGGCCACTTCCAGTGCTCACGCCACTGCCCTGTCCCATTCTATAAACGCACGTTCCCTGAGGTTTCGACATTGATGTGCAGGTACCAGATGTCTACACAGATTGAATAGATTAGACACTAGGGTTATGACAAGTTAACTGATTGAAGCGGTAAGAATCCAGTCAGCGGTAATCAAGCAACCGCCCTTCCCCACTCAGTAAACGCACTAATCCTGAGATTCCGATAGTGCTCAGCCCGGACCAGATGACGTCCCAGATTGAAGAGATTGTGAACAGCAGCATGGGCATCAAGGAATCGCTGCGCCTGCCTAATCGACTTGAACTTACGCATCCCTCGTTCCCGCGCCTGGGTCGCCTCGTGTGACTGTTCCACCCGGTTATTTTCATACAACTCAGTACTGTGGATCGCCTCAGGTATCAGCTCCCGATGAGCAACACCATAACTTCGCAACTTATCAGTGACGATCTTCCTGGGTTCGCCGCCATTTGATCGCAGTAAACGCTTGAAAAACCTCTTCGCAGTCGCCCCATCACGCCTTGCTTGCAGGAACACATCAACGACCTCGCCATCCTGATCAACGGCACGCCATAGGTAGTGCTGAATGCCGTTTATCTTTACGAAAACTTCATCAATATAGAAGGTGTCGCCGTAACCTCTATGCTTTCGCTTTAGTCGGCGCGTATAGATGGCACCGAATTTGATACACCAGAGACGTATCGCTTCTCGGGATACAGTTATGCCTCTCTCGGCCAGTAGATCTTCAATATCTCTGTGGCTGAGATTGAATCGATGGTAGAGCCAGACAGCGTAGCTGATGATATCTGGCGGGAATCGGTGGCGCTTATAAATATTCATGGCCCGATTTTACCGTTGTGGGGCAGTTAACTTGGCAGTACCGTTCTCAGTTATGTGCGAGCGCGAGTTGCCTTCACAACCTTTTCGATTGTTGTAAGCAGTAAAACGCCATCATCAGATCAAGATGAGCCCCACCACCGTTCTTGAAGAGGGTGATTTCATCATCACCATGTCGATGACTATCGCCCATCACAAGGTCGTAAAGATCGCCTTGAACGTTAGCGGGCGAAATGAGCCTCTTTTCGATGGGAATACGAAACTCACCAATATGCTCCAGCACCGTTTCACGCGAATCTACAAACAGCGATGCGCTTGAGATGAGCAGGTCATCCGCCTCCCGCATATCGGGGCCGTGTGCACCGACAAGATCAACATGTGCACCCGGTTTAACCCAATTCCCCTTGATAACTGGTGACCTTGATGCCGTGGCGCTTGTGACAATATCGGCGCCTCGAACAGCGTTCTCTGCCGTGTCGCAAACGGTCAAGGGAAATGGTACCGCCTCAGCATGTGCTTGAGCCCGTTCCCTCGTTCTCCCCCAAATACGGATGTCGGTTAAATCAGGGAAGAGCGTGACATAACCCTCCAAAAGTCCTTTTGCGATAGGTCCTGTGCCAATGACAGCCAGAGATTTAGCATCGCTTGGCGCTAAATATCTCGCCCCCAGTAGCGAATCCGCCACGGTTTTCCAGAGCGTCAGTAGCGCTCCGTCAATTAGGGCTACGGGTTGACCACGGTCTTCGTCGAAGAGCGTGAAAAGCCCCTGCACACTGGGTGCTGGTGGTGAGAGTGCCGGGTTATTGGGCCGTATCGTTACGGACTTGGTTCCGGCGCCTAAGCCAGAAATAGCGGCAGAGCGTGTCAGTAACTCGCCCTCCGCCATCGGCATCAGCATATCGCTAATAGCCGCCCTCGGAAGGGTGTGGCCCGTACGAAGCGCTTCGACAGCGTCAGCCCAATTTAACTGATCAGTTAACTCAGGGCCTAAAATGCGCAGTGAAGTTTTGACGGTCTCACTCAACACTCAGATTCACTCCATTTTTAATCACTGTCCGCTCCATGTCCGTTGCCCCGTTCTATACCCAATCGCAAAGACCGGCCTATGCACCGGGCCAGGTATCTGCCACGCGGTAGCCTTTTGGCCAGGGATCATCGGGCGCGACTATCAGTTCCGATCGACCGTAAATCCACGCCCTGCCCGTCAAGGAGGGCACAATCGCTGGCACATTACCCACCTGAGTTAACCCCTCGATACGTCCAGTAAATTCAGAGTCGATAATGGAACGCGCCGTCAGTGTTGTACCGATGTCAGCCTCTCCCCGCGCCTGCATCAGGGCTAGATGGGCCGACACCCCAGTACCCGTTGGCGAGCGATCAATTTTCCCGGGACGAATCGCAACCGCATGACGCGTTTCACCCGCAACCACAGGGCTACGAAACAGACAAAAAGAAATATGGCGCCAATCAGGATTCGTTGGGTGTTGAAATCCTAACTGCGCTGTCGCCGCATCAGAAATTTTCACACCCAAATCAGCAAGATCCCTGGCCTCGTCAGGTGTGAGACTGAAGCCCAGTGCAGGCGCGTCGACCACTGCGAAACTATCACCGCCATAGGCTGTATCGACACTTATGCTCCCAACACCTTCAACCTCGATGACAGCATCGAGATGGCCCGCGAAACTGGGGTGATTGGTAACCGTTACCGATTCAACTCGGCCTGCTCTGCAGTTTGCAGTGACACGAGCAAGACCTCCGGGCGCTTCCAAGACGAGGGTGTTCGTCCCCTCGTGCATGGGCACTCGTCCAGTCTCGAGAAGTACCGTCGCGACGCACATGGAGTTGGAACCTGACATTGGCGGGGTGTCAGCAGGCTCCATAATAATAAAGCCCGCGTCAGCCTCTGGATGCTTGGGTGGCACCAATAAATTGACGTGCTTATGCACGCCGCCACGTGGCTCGTTGAGCACAAAATTACGTAAGGTCTCGTCGTGCGCAATCCACCGCGACTGCTCCCACAATGTGTCACCGGGAGGTGGCGCTACACCATCGACAATGACGTCACCCACCTCACCACAGGCATGGCATTGCACAATACGGATAGGATCAGCCTGCTGCATTGCATGACTCCGACCAAGCAACTCTCGCACTACTCATGTTATGACAGTTACAGAGACTCATCGACGGGTGCACCTAATGGTCGGTGAGCGGCTTCGTTGCCATCTCAAGCCACGCAATAACGCCATCATCGCCCAAGAGAGGGCTTAACCGTTCAAGAACCTGCCGGTGGTAGTCGTCAACCCACGCTTTTTCGGGCATCGTCAGCATAGCGACATCGATCAACTGACGGTTAAAGGGCACAAACGCCATACTTTCAAGCCCCAACCATCCATCACCGCGCGATACCACCTCACAGAGATTCTCGTGTCGAATACCCAGCTCGTCAGGCCGGTAAAAGCCGGGCTCAACCGTGAGGGTCATACCTACTTCGAGTCCCACACCTGTGCCCGACTTCTGCATACGCTGTGGAAATTCGTGAACGCCGAGATAGTGCCCTACTCCATGTCCCGTGCCGTGATCATAATCCAGCTGCGCCTGCCACATGGGTAGTCGTGCGGCACTATCTAGCGCATGCCCAAATGTCCCTTTAGGAAAGACTTGTTGTGCTACCGCAATGTGCGCTTTCAACACACTGGTGGCCAGACGACGACGTTCACCGGTCGGTGGCTCAAAGCACCAGGTTCGTGTCGTGTCGGTTGTACCGCCTCGACTGAACTGCCCGCCGGAATCCAGCAAGAACAAGGTTGAAGGCCACAAGCGCGCACCTCCATCCTCTGGCGCAGAATAGTGCGCTAACGACGCATTACCGTCCGCCGCGGAAATCGTTCTGAAACTGGGCGCCGTGTAGTCATCAACCTCCGTCCTCAACTGATGAATACGCTCCTCCACCGCAAGCTCCGTAATGGTTTCCTGGTGAACGGCGGACTCCAGCCAGTGCAGGAGACGCACCCAGACCGCACTGTCCGCCAAGCAGGCGCTGCGAAGTGCGCTCAACTCGGTCTCGTTTTTTCTGGCCTTCAAGTCCGTGACGGGGCTGCGCTTGAGCAATGCCTCGCCACCCCGAGCTTCGACCGCATCACGACCACACTGGGGTCCCTGTGTTGGATCGACCCAAAGCCGCTCTGCGGTCTGAATTTTCTCATCGAGGATAGCCACAAATTGATCGCGTTCATGGCAATGAATTGAGAGCTCAGATTTGTCGAGGCTCTCAACATCACTTGTTATCAAGTCACCAAATAGATGGATTTCTCCCTCCAAGCCAATGAGCAACCGCGCCCGCACCACCGGGCAATAGGGTAAGTCTTGTCCCCGAATGTTGAGCAACCAGTTCACATTATCGGGCTGCGTCTCGATCAGCCAATCGGCCTCGGACAATCGCATTTGCTCGCGAACTCGCCCTAGCTTGCTACTAACGGACTCACCCGCCCACTTATTGGAAAACTGTGTCATTTTTGAGGGGGCGGTAACGGGTCGATCAAGCCAGCATTGCTCAAACGGGTCCCCTGAAGTCGGTTGCATTAGCGCACCTTTTTGCTCGCACGCGGCAAGAAGACGGTCATGCAGATCCGGCGTCATCACCTCGCTGTCAAAACCAATACGCCAACTCGTCTGCGCGTGCTGCTTGAGCCAGTCCTCGGGGGGTTGTTCATAGAGGTGCTGTAGTGTCACCCACTCGGCACTGGTTTCTCGTGCCGCTTGCTCGGGGTAGCGACCATCAATAAACAAAATCACATCATTGTGGGTCACTATCGCTAATCCCCAACTACCCGTGAAACCGGTTAGCCATGCCAGTCGCTCATTGGCCACAGAAACGTACTCAAACTGCTGCTCATCCCATCGGGGTACCACGAGCGCATCAAGTGCCATCGCTGACATGGCTTGACGGAGTGACGTCACACGATCCGGTTGCCAGGAAGCAGCTATCGTTTTCACATCTGTCATGGTGCCGTTGCTCCTGAGTTCAAACCGGTGGCCATTGCAGGCGCCAAATAGCGGTTAAATAACGCGAGTGCACCCATCGCAACCACGGCCAAGCATGCAAACCCAGCCCACATCAAAAACGGTTGATCCGCTTTTACTGCTATCTCGCCATAAGCCCATCCCGACATGATGCCAGCGAGAAGGTAACCAATGGCAATCGACACGAAATAATAGCCCTGGAACAGGGCCGCTTGTGGTGCGGGCGTTACCGAGGCCACGTATTCCTGACTTTTCGGAGAGGCGAACATTTCACCGAAGGCAAAGACGACAACGCTAGCAATCGCAAGCAAGCCGCCAAATGACACCATATGTGCCGTACCGCCCAGCAAAAACGATAACCCGATCATGCCTGTGCCCAGAATCAGGATGCCAAAGGGTGCTCGGCGCTCACCCCAACGACTGATGAAGTACTGGAACAAGACAATCGATAGAAAATCGAAAGAAATGATGTATTCCGGACTCACCTGGCGATACCGGCCGGCCCATTCTGACGCGAGTGCCGCAGCGGCAGTATCGCCCGATCTTATTGATTGCATGCCAGACAACCACGCCTCCTCAGAGACCCTAATTTGAAATTGCGCCAATTGGCGAAGACCGTCTGACACGTCAGGCTTATCAGTGGCCATTGCGCCCAGCTCCACTGCAATTTTCGATGGATCAACTGGAGCAAGGTAATGAGCGAAATCTGGAGATAGGGCGTTCACGAAGAAGACGACATCGGATGTATCCACGAAATCCTGAACGTATAAGGGCAGTGTTAGAAAAATTTGGTTATAGACAGCCCAGAACAGGGAAAGCACAAGCAAATAGACTAGGAAGGGAGCGTTACCTACACGCAAAGGTTGTCGATACCAGAGTTTTGATCCCGGATTCGATGTTCGATCCCAGAGGTACTGCGTACCCGCCCACAACAACAAAAACAACCCGTAGTGTTGCCAGCTTATCCATCCACCACCCGCCACCATCAAACCGAGAATGACCGGCACAAGCATCAAGGCAAAGCGACCATTACCCAGCACCTCACCCACGTCCTTAAGCGCCGTTGAAGTCGCCTTAATATTCGAATCGCGTGGTGTGTCGTCCTCGAGCAACACCAGCGCAATCAGCAGATTAATGCCAATCGCTATGGAAGAGAGTAAAAACACATGCTCCCAACTGATAGCCCGGACATAGCCTCCGATGACGGGACCAAGAAAGCCTCCCACGTTGACCATCATGTAGAAAATGCCAAAGGCCCTGCCACGGTTATGCTCGTTAGCACTACGGGCTACGGTGCCAACAACCAGCGGCTTGAAGATTGCCGCGCCAAGGGCAACCAACATGTAAACGAGAAAGAAGGGCCAGAATTGATGCACCTGTCCCAATAAAAAGTAGCTCGGAGTCAAAATAGCGAACGCAATGAGAAACATCCGTCGGTAGCCCAGACGGTCACCTAACGCACCCGTGACGACAGGGAGCACATACACAAAGAAAGGGATGATGCCTTGTAAGACACCGCGTTCAGTGTCACTGAACCCGAGCCCACCCGCCTCGGGTGAGCTGCTCATATACAGGGACGACACCGTGAAGAAACCGTACCAAGCGATTCGTTCGAAAATCTCAAGCAGGTTGGCGATATAAAACGTTCGCGAAAAAGAATCTGTTCTAGGCGTGTTATTCAAGTTGCGCCACCTCCGCATGCGCGCAAATATAGCACGCTCCTCGGAGTACAATAACGAGGCGAAAAAGGCGCGGCGAAGCGCACTAAGAAAACACAGGACAGCACTTTTTATGTCAATGACAGAGACTGTAAAACCCATCACCGCAGAAGAGCGGCAAGGCCGCTTGGCACGATTGCAAGCGAGCATGGCCTCACATGAGCTTGACGCGGTTATCGTCACGCCCGGCGCCAACATGCGTTATTTCTTCGGGCTGACATGGCGGGAAACCGAGCGCTTGGTCTGTGTCGTCATATCAGGAAGTAACGTTGTATTTGTTTGCCCTAAGTTTGAGGACACGGCCTTGCTGGCAGCCCTCTCCTCACCCGTTGACTGTGTCTGGTGGGAGGAACATGAGGATCCAAGACTGGCCGTTGCCAACGTTTTAGCCGAGGGCTCATTCTCGAGGATCGGTGTCGATCCAAACTGCTCGTTCGGGCAGGTCCATGCGCTTTCAAAGGCAACACAGTCGACTCTGACGTCAGCTGGCGACCTATTCCAATCCTTAAGAAGCCAAAAGTCCGCGAGAGAACTTGCGCTACTCCAGGCCGCCAAGTCCCTGACCTTGCAGGTACATCAGCAGACCTTCGAATGGATTCGCCCTGGGCTTCGAATGAGCGAAGTCATCGCTAAAATCGACCAGCTGCATCGAGCGGGCGGCGCTGATAACGGCAGCTTTTTCTGTGCCGTGCAATTTGGTGAGGGAACATCTCACCCGCATGGTGTTCCGGGCGATCCGGTCCTGCAAAAGGGCGAACTTATCCTGATCGATACCGGGTGTACTGTGGGCGGCTACCATTCGGACATCACACGTACCTATGCCTTAGATAAACAAGATTCAAAGGTTGAGGCTCTTTGGGACCTTGAGAAAGAAGCGCAAGCAGCAGCGCTAGATGCAGCTCAACTGGGTAGTCCCTGCGGCAGTGTTGACGCGGCCGCGCGCGCAGTGCTCGAGCGTCACGGTTTGGGCCCCGACTATCAACTACCGGGCCTACCCCATAGAACAGGACACGGGATTGGCCTTGATATTCATGAGGGCCCTTACCTTGTTCGAGGGGATGACACGCCACTTGCCGAGGGCATGTGTTTTTCGAATGAACCCATGATTGTGATTCCTGGCCAGTTTGGCATCCGACTCGAAGATCATTTTTATATGACCGAACAGGGGCCCAAGTGGTTCACGGAACCTCAGCAAAGCCTCTACCAGCCATTTAGCTGATTGCTTTACTTACTTTTGAAACAGAGCAGTACTTGGGGCAGTTAGGCGCCTTTCAGCCCCAACATATGGGCGGTTTTGATCCAGCTTTCTCGCTTCTCTTGTGTCGAGCCTTTTACCGGAGCGAACTGAGTCACCTTCACAGGTTTTACGCCACAAAACTCAAGCGTTGTTTTCTTTAGCTGATTCACACTTGGCGCACTGTAAAGCAAGCGATACAGAATCTTAGGCGTATCCATCGTCGCAATAATGCGGGCCGTCTTACCCTCGAGGTAGCCGTCCCACCCCATGCCACCTAGTTTCTCCTCGTTGTAATCAAACACAATAGATGGAAGAAATATTCTGTCGATAAAACCCTTCAGCAAGGTCGGTAAGCCACCCCACCAAACGGGGTGAACCCAGACCATGTGATCACAAGCCTTTATTGCATCAATAGCGTCGAGTAAGTCGGGTTCGAGCTCAAGTCGCTGCTTATAACCAAACCTCAAGTTGGGCTCGAAAGCGAGGTCACGAACGACGATTTGTGAGACCTGATAGCCGGCCTCCTCAGCACCCCGCCGGTAAGC
>CAJWQE010000077.1 GCA_913045375.1 uncultured Halieaceae bacterium
CCGCGCTGTTACTGGGCTGGGTAAGCGGAGATTACGGAACAGGGCTCTTATTGCTCTCAGTTTTTGTGGGCGCCGCAGTGTTAGCGCAGACCTACAGTTTGTCGTTAGCGCTTCTTGCTGTGGTGCCGGTGTCAGCCCTCGGTGGGGTGGCCCTGTTGGCATTCAACTCCGCGTTTCTGGATGCGTTGTTGACCGTGTTCGATACGTGGATTGAGGCACTGGAGTCGGGAGCTGATGAGACTGCGGTGATTGGGTTGCTAACGCCATCGGTGCCGCAAGTAGCGGGGCTCATGGCAGTTGGTAATTCGCTGCTTGCTTGCCTCAGTTTGTTACTGGGGCGGTATTGGCAAGCGGCACTGTACAAGCCCGGTGCGTTTGGCGATGAGTTCAGGGCGCTGCGATTGCCCTCAGTCTGGGCGGCTGGCTTGGTACTGGTGACCGTTGCGGGCGCCCTAGGCGGTAGAGAGTTGGCAGCGTGGACTGCCTTGGCAGGAATACCTGTCACGATTTGTGGTTTTGCGCTCTTGCACCATGTTGCGCGAGACCGACAGCTTGGATTTGGATTTCTGGCTGTCAGCTACATGCTGTGGACATTTGTTGATCTGCTGAAAGTAGGTGTGCTCGTGGCGGTGTTGCTGGATGCTTTTTTCGACTTCGGTCGCAGGGCAAAGGCGAGCTGAGAGTCGACTAGAAAATTAGTTAACGGTACTGGCCGTGAGGCCCTTACCGCCGGATGTCACGGTCTGTCTTAGTCGGTGGCCGGTTGAGAAGATTGATATTGATAAGTGTGGCGCAATGCGCCAATGCGAGAGGGAAATAAGGATGGAAGTAATTCTGCTCGATAACGTAGGTAGCCTGGGTGTGCTGGGTGACCGTGTTGATGTGAAGCCCGGCTACGGCCGTAACTTCCTCATTCCGCAGGGCAAAGCCGTTCCTGCGACACAAGAAAATATTGAGAAGTTTGAGGCGCGGCGTGCAGAGCTCGAGGCAGCTGCTGCGGCGACACTCGATGCGGCTCAGAAGCGTGGTGATGCGATTCAGGCGCTAGAGGGCGTACAGATTACTGCAACGGCAGGCGAGGAAGGAAAGCTCTTCGGTTCCGTGGGCACACGCGACATCGCCGAAGCGCTTACAGCTGCAGGGTGTGACACAGATAAAGCTGAAGTGCGTTTGCCCGACGGCGTTATTCGTGAGCTTGGTGACTACGAGATCATGATTCAGCTTCACGCTGAGGTAATGGCTACTATCAACTTGTCGGTAGTTGCCGAGTAATTCATCTCTGCGACATGTCTTACGCCACAGATCCTAACTGTGGCATGCTGTGCTGCTCGGGTCGCTTTGGCCCGAACAGCGAAAACCAAGATCAATAAAGAGTTGAGATGGAGACAGCAACAAATCCCGATTGGGATGTCGCAAAAATCAAGCTGCAACCGCAGTCGATTGAGGCAGAGCGCTCAGTCCTGGGTGCACTTCTCATTTCCTCTGATAGTTGGGATGGCGTCGCCGAGGTGGTGGCCGCTGGAGATTTCTATCGTCCCGAACACCGAGCTATCTTTCGCCAGATTGCGCTGTTGGTCGACCGGGGTGAGCCGGTTGACGTCATTACCGTTGCCGATCGCCTGCTAGCAACCGGTGAGTTGGATGCCGCGGGCGGCCACACCTACTTGGCTGAACTTGCGGAGCAAACACCCACTGCCTCCAATGTGAGAGCTTACGCGAAGGCTGTTCGTGAGCGTTCGGTACTGAGGCAACTCATTAACGCTGCGCAAGATATTGCGTCTGCCGGCTTCAATCCTGAGGGCAGAAGCTCAGAGGAGCTGGTCGATGAGGCGGAGCGGCTCATCATGCAAATCTCCGAGGGCGGTCAGAAAGCGGGCGGCCCACAGGCAATGGCTCCGCTCTTGACTGGGGCGCTTGAGCGCATCGAGGAGCTTTACAACACGGGCGGCGATATCACCGGTCTCACCACCGGTTTTATTGATTTGGATCGCATGACCTCGGGCCTGCAATCGTCAGACTTGGTCATCGTTGCTGGCCGACCGTCTATGGGTAAAACATCATTCGCTATGAATCTCGTGGAGAATGCGGCGCTCGCGAGTGATCGACCGATTATGGTTTTCTCGATGGAGATGCCGGCCGAGCAACTGGTGATCCGAATGCTGTCATCGCTTGGCAGAATCGATCAGTCGAGGGTTCGGACAGGTAAACTCGAGCAAGACGATTGGCCAAAGCTATCCAGTGCGACAGAGAAGCTAAAAGATACCCAGATCTTTATCGATGACACACCGGCCCTTACGCCGACGGAACTTCGTTCGCGCGTGCGCCGGCTGGTGCGCGAGCAGGGCGATCTCGGCATGATCATGGTCGACTATCTGCAGCTAATGCGTGTTGCTGGCTCGAGCGAGGGGAGAACCGCTGAGATCTCAGAGATCTCGCGGAGCCTGAAGGCACTCGCTAAGGAGTTTAAGGTACCTGTTGTGGCGCTATCACAGCTTAACCGTGCACTTGAGCAACGACCGAACAAGCGCCCCGTCAACTCGGACTTACGAGAGTCAGGTGCGATCGAGCAGGATGCCGATGTCATCATGTTTATTTACCGAGACGAGGTATACAACGAGGATTCCCCGGATCAGGGTGTTGCGGAAATCATCATTGGTAAGCAGCGTAATGGTCCCATTGGTACCTGCAGGCTGTCTTTCCAGGGGCAGTTCACTCGATTCGAAAATCTTGCCAGGAGCGACTATGAAAATTACGGAGTCTAGCGACATGCCTCCTATCGACCTGGTGGCACTGGGTAAAATGTTGGGAGATGACCCTGCACTGGTTCAGATGATCCTCGACAAGTTCCGAGCGGAGATAGCGGGTGATATTGCGGCTTTAGGTGAGCTTGCGGTTAGCGGCGATCCCGAGCCTATTCGCGCACTAGCTCACCGCTTAAAGGGCACTTGCAGTAACGCTCAAGCGATGCCGATATCGAATGTTGCTAAGTTGCTCCAGACCGCAATGGCTGCTGGCGATATGTCGCAAGCACCAGGTTTGATTAATGCGCTTCAATTGGAACGGGAGACTCTCGAGCAATATCTGGCCGACAAGGGACTCTAGTTAGAGCCCCATTTCTTTCCTAAGCGCGGACAGCGCCGTTTTTCGATCGTTGAGATCCATACTGGCTGCATCACTCGGCGCCTCTAGTTGCTTGCGCTCAGGGATTACCAGTGTTTCACCGCGTAGGGCGCGCTTTAGCCAGCGGTTGTAGTGACCTTGAAACACCGGCCAGGCTTCACCTCGTGCATGATTGGCTAGCAGGTACCAACTCGCGTCCCTACCTGCGAGGTAGACGATCGGGTGAGACCAGTTGGCCTCGGCCTTTGGGCTGGGTGCTAAGCATGCCTCTTCGTAGGCGGTGGCCGCTGAGGGTAGCCCCAGCTCGCTCAGCGCTTCAGAGCAGCTCGCCAGCATGCGATTTAGCGTTGGCAAATAGTCACTACCCTCTATCGCTCGACGCGCACCCATCAGTATGAGCTCGCCCGAGAATTCGCTGAGTGCTTCCAGCCAAAGTCTTTTCACCTGACCTAGCTGCTGCGCGTCTGACCACGCCGCATAATACTGATTGTGATAGTTCAGCCGGAACAGGGCGAAGACCTGATTGATGGCCTCGATCAGGCTTGAGTCATCGCGATCGACACGCTCATCCTGCCCAGCTGGTGTCACTGAGGTCGTCTGAGATACTTCGGTCTTTTGTGCGATCTGCTGGGCTAGTTCCGCCGCCTGTTTGTGATCTGCCACTGATCTGCTCCTGATGGCGTTGCCATTGGTATTTTACATGCTGCAAGAATTTCGCGTTCCACGATGTATGGACTTCATTACTGTCTACCCAATAGACAACAAATTCTCGAAGCACCGTGTCAGCAAAATCTTGGGAGATGCCGGATAATTGCAACGTCTCATAGACCGCGGCATTAGGTGTCCAATTGGGTTGAAGACGTTCCGGTAGAGTGCTGTGCTGCAGGCTGTTCTCGTGTCTGGTCCAGCGCTGTCTCGCAAACTGAATAAATTTACTGTTCACGTCTTTTGGTGCGCCGCCTCGTTCTTTCCAATAGAGGATGAACTCGGGTCGGATAGATTCAATGAAATCCGAAGGCATTTCTGTACGGGCTAAAATCTCTTTGGCATCGAGACTGGGTTGCCATGCGTTATCAAATCGTGCCGGTTCTTTGATGGCAAAAGCCGGATGCTTTTGTTGCTGTCGCCAATGAGACAGTACGTGATGACGAAAGCGTGTATCTAAAGTTTTTCGGTCGCCTGATGCTTCAAAGGTTTTCAGTTGCTCGAGAATGTAGTCCCGGGTCAGACCGTGATTCAGGTTGAGTAAATCAATGAGATGCTCGCTAGGTGTCCACGCTCGCAAAGGTTCTGCCTTGGGTGCAGCCTCGGCCGGCCTGTCAGTGACGCGCCAAATCAGTGGATCATGGCCGGGTCGAGCGTCCAGTATTCCAAGATCGACAATGCGTTGGAGCAACTGGCCGATTCTCACGTGATCCCAGAACGGAAAGTCCTGCGCCAGTGCTTCAACGGAAATGGTGTTGCTTTCAATGGCTAGCTGATGGCTCAAGCCTTGCAAAAGAACCGCTTCTTCTAAACCCACGGTCGCTGCGAGTTGCGGCGAGAAGGTGCAATAGCGCTCTGGAATGAATCGCGGGTTGGACATGGATACTAGCGGTGACTGTTGGTCTGATAGCATAGCGGTTTCGAGGTAGCGAGGCACCCCTGTCGGAGTGATCTATGGCAAAAACTAAGTCAGCGTTCGTGTGTAACGACTGCGGTGCGGATTATCGAAAGTGGCAAGGGCAGTGCTCTGCTTGCAATGCATGGAACACCTTGTCAGAAGTCAGAATCCCCGGCGGTAACTCGGGGTCAGTGCAAAAAGCGCGAGGCGGCTTTGCTGGCACAACGGCGAGCGTCCAAAAACTATCTGACATCGACCTGGTTGACTTACCACGCTTCAGCTCGGGCTTTGCCGAGCTCGATCGTGTATTGGGTGGTGGCTTCGTCCCCGGATCGGCAATACTCATCGGTGGTCATCCGGGGGCGGGGAAAAGCACATTGTTACTCCAGACACTTTGTGCTCTCGCTGCTAGAGCGCCTGCCCTCTATGTGACAGGGGAGGAGTCGCCACAGCAAGTTGCGATGCGCGCGAAGCGCCTGGGACTTGAAACCGATTCGCTGCAACTCATGGCTGAAACGGATGTTGACGCCATTCTTACCGCTGCCAATGAACATAAACCAAAAATCATGGTGGTGGACTCCATTCAGGTGGTGCACAGCGACGCCTTAACATCGGCGCCAGGTAGCGTCGCGCAGGTACGAGACTGTGCCGCGCTATTGACCCGCTATGCGAAACAAACAGGGACTGTACTGATTCTCGTGGGTCACGTGACAAAGGACGGAAGTCTGGCGGGACCAAAAGTTCTGGAGCACATGATTGATTGCTCCGTCCTTTTGGAAGGGGAGCAGGACTCTCGCTACAGGACCCTTCGTGGTCAGAAGAACCGGTTCGGCGCGGTCAACGAGCTGGGTGTATTCGCCATGACGGACGGCGGCCTAAAAGAGGTGCTCAATCCATCCGCCATCTTCTTGGAGCGTGCTGACACGCCAGCGCCCGGCACCGTGGTTGTTGTGGTCTGGGAAGGTACCCGTCCTCTTTTGGTAGAAATTCAGGCGCTTGTGGACGCAAGTAATTTGGGTAACCCGCGACGTGTTGCCGTTGGCTTTGAGCAGAACCGGCTGGCGATGTTGCTGGCGGTGCTACATCGTCATGTGGGTTTACACGTCGGCGATCAAGATGTCTTCGCTAATGTGGTCGGCGGTGTCCGAATCGCCGAAACGAGCGGTGACTTGTCGCTATTACTGGCGGTTGTATCCAGTCTGCGAAACAAGGTTTTGCCAAAGGACCTTGTGGTCTTTGGCGAGGTCGGATTGACGGGCGAGATACGGCCTGTAGCCAGTGGGCAGGAGCGCATTGCTGAAGCCGCCAAACACGGATTTAAACGCGCTATCGTTCCCAAAGGTAATGCGCCAAGGACAAACATCCCCGGTATTACGGTCCAGCCCGTGTCTCGACTTGACGAGGCCATCGCACTCTTCGACTGAGCAAACAATGCCTGCGCGCGCCGAAAGTCGTTACATCAGTTTGCGATGTTTGACTCTACTCGGTACATCGGCGTCGCGACCCAAACGCGCACGACGGTCTTCCTCGTACTCGCTGTAGTTACCCTCGTGAAATACGACCGTCCCATCGTCTTCGTACGCGAGGATATGCGTGGCTATGCGATCGAGGAACCAGCGATCGTGCGAGATCACCATGGCAGAACCGGGGAATGCCTGCACAGCATCCTCGAGGGCTCTAAGTGTCTCTACATCGAGATCGTTGGTGGGTTCGTCTAGCAGCAAAACATTGGCGCCTTGCTTTAGGAGTTTGGCAAGGTGCAATCGGTTACGTTCCCCGCCCGAGAGGTCCTTCACGAACTTCTGCTGGTCCGAGCCCTTGAAATTGAATCGGCCAATGTAAGAGCGAGAGGGCACCTCGTAGGTACCGATGCGGATGATATCGAGACCATCAGAGACTTCTTCCCAGACAGTCTTAGAGCCATCCAGATCATCACGTGACTGATCGACGTAACCCAGTTGTACTGTTTCGCCAACGGTCACGCTTCCGCCATCTGGCTGCTCGTGTCCCATAAGTAGACGGAATAGGGTGGACTTACCCATGCCGTTTGCGCCAATGATGCCGACGATGGCACCTTTTGGAACGGTGAACGACACGTTATCGAATAACAGGCGATCGCCAAATACCTTCCTCAGACCTTCGACTTCAATGACCTTGTCACCCAGTCGCGGACCGGGCGGAATGTAGATTTCGTTGGTTTCGTTCCGTGTCTGAAAATCCTGAGAATTCAGCTCATCAAAACGCGCTAGTCGGGCCTTGTTTTTGGCTTGCCGACCTTTTGGATTCGAGCGAACCCATTCAAGTTCTGCCTTGATCGCTTTTTGCCGCGATGCCTCCTGGCGTTGCTCTTGCGCAAGTCGCTGGTCTTTGGCCTCCAGCCAGGTGGAGTAGTTGCCCTCGTACGGTATGCCACGTCCGCGATCCAGTTCCAGAATCCAGCCCGCGGCATTGTCGAGGAAGTAACGGTCGTGAGTGATGGCAACTACGGTACCGGTGAAGCCCTCGAGGAAACGCTCCAGCCAGCCAACAGACTCCGCGTCTAGATGGTTAGTCGGCTCATCGAGGAGGAGCATGTCAGGCTCACTCAATAGTAGGCGAGCGAGTGCAACGCGCCGCTGTTCACCGCCCGAGAGATTGGCAACGTCGGCGTCCCACGGGGGGAGTCTCAATGCATCTGCAGCAACATTAAGTCGCGTTTCAATGTTGTGTGCGTCAGTTGCCTGAATGATGTCCTCGAGCCTTGCTTGCTCCTTTGCGAGTGCATCGAAGTCTGCATCTGGCTCGGCGTAAGCCGCATAAATTTTGTCTAGCCCGGCAAGCGCATCAATCGCCTCGGATAAGCCTTCCTCGACGTTTCCTCGCACATCTTTTTCTGCATTAAGTTGCGGTTCCTGAGCGAGGTAGCCGATCTTAATACCTGCTTGGGGGCGGGCTTCGCCCTGAATATCGGTATCGATACCGGCCATGATTTTCAGCAGCGTGGATTTGCCCGCACCGTTTAAGCCGAGCACACCAATCTTGGCGCCCGGGAAGAAGGAGAGCGAGATGTCTTTTAAGATTTCGCGCTTGGGAGGAACCACTTTGCTGACGCGGTTCATGCTGTAGACGTATTGGCCTGATTTCCCGTGTTTGTTATCGCTCATTGTGTAAAAGACCTCGGGGGATACTAGTCATCGCGGCTGCAATCCGAGCCACTTTCGGATTGCCGGCTAGTTTACCTCGTCACTAAAGCCTTAGGGAGACTCTCGTGCGGGCCTCACTGTGTTTCTACAGTTCAACGGAGCGTCATATTTATTTGTAACCATGCAATGTCGGGTGTCTGTCGTTGCAAGTGATCACCGGCTTTGCGACAAAGGCATCGTATCTACACGGAGCCGAAGCAGTTGATGAGTCAGTGATCGGTGCTTTAGTTGCGATAGAGCATATGTATGAATAAATAGGCAGTGATTTACCAAGTGAAGCTTTAGATCCGCTGACGAACAGAGGTTGCATATGGCAAAAGAGAACTTACCCACGGAATCCGTATTTTCCTTCTGGTCAGGTGTTTTTCTGCCTGTCGAATACAAAGGGCACAGCATTGTTGCCCACAACTCGAGTTGGACTTCCCGAATGACGATCTGGGTAGATGGTGAGGTTGTTTACAGTCTCAGCAGCTGGAAGTTCATCTGCGAGCAGGACATTCAAGTAGGGTCGGAGACACTGGCTACCCGCTTTGGCTGGGCGAAACGCGGTTTTATATTCGAGGTATTCGATGGTGATACGCTTGTTGCGTCTGCGGACTACCCCATTAAATCCCTTGGTTGGAAGCAAGTTCTTCCATTCGTCTTGTTGGGCATGGCTCTCGGTTTCTCGGTAGAGCACTTCAACTTATTGGGTTAGGTGGGGGCTCGCCGAAGAAGGAAAGTCACTGCTCGTACTTAATAGATGCCAAGTTCGGGACCTGTGGTTTTGTAGCTCAGCGCTACTTACCCCGCAGTCATGCTGGGTGATGGCGGGTCACTCGGCTGCAGGGCTGGGCAGTGGGATTAACCCTTGTCCTTTCGTCTTGATTTGGCTGAGCCCACGTTCTCTTCGATGTACTTAATAATCTTCCCGGCCACGTTTACGCCGGTGGCCTCCTCAATGCCTCGCAAACCTGGCGATGAGTTCACTTCCAGTACCAGAGGGCCTCGACTGGATCGAATAAGGTCAACACCTGCAACTTCCAGACCCATGGTTTGCGCCGCTTTAACGGCGGTTCGACGTTCAGCAGGGGTGAGTTTGGTGACTTGCGCGCTGCCACCACGGTGAAGATTAGAGCGAAATTCGCCGGGTAGGGAGATTCGCTCCATGGCAGCAACAACGCGCTTACCTATGACGAAACACCTGAGATCGCTACCACCGGCTTCCTTGATAAATTCCTGAACCAAAAAGTCTGCCTTAAGCTCAGTAAAGGCGTCGATCACGGACTCAGCAGCTTTTACGGTCTCAGCCAAGACCACGCCGCGCCCCTGGGTGCCCTCGAGCAGTTTGACAACAACGGGTGCCCCCCCACCAGCTTAATCAGCTGACGGGTGTTGTGAACGTCGTGCGCAAACCCGGTTGCGGGCATACCTAGTCCTTTGCGAGCTAGCAGCTGGAGCGCTCGTAATTTTGAACGCGAGCGACCCAAAGGAATCGAACCCACCAGACAATAGGTATCCATCATTTCGAACTGACGAATGACAGCGGTGCCGTAGTCGGTAATCGACGCGCCGATGCGCGGAATTATTGCGTCCTGACGCTCTAGCTTTATGCCCTTATACCAAATCGCGGGATTGGCTGTCGTGATGTCAATCGAGCATTTCAGCGTATCGATGACACGGCACTCGTGTTCTTTTTTCTCAGCTTCCTCTCGCAGTCGGCTAGTGCTGTAGAGGTCGGGGTTGCGCGAGAGAATCGCTATTTTCATTCAAAGGTACCAGGTTGAGTGTCGTCACCGCCCTGCACAAAACTCTCGGAGGGTGCGACGACGAAGTCAGAAGATAAGGTAGTGCGGCCCAGCAACATGCGGTAGGCCATGTTGTCCCGTTGCGTCAGGGTGAGTTCAACGAGCTTGTACACTGCGCCCAGTTTGAGTGGGGTCTGGATCACGGGCCGTGACTCACTCTGGCCTCCGGAATTCGTAACGTCGCGAAACTCCAAAACGGGCGCTTCGTTAATGGTTCCTACAGAGCCATCTTCGTGTTCATAGGCGAATGAGACCCAGGTTGAGCCATCGCGATCAAATACATCAACGTTCACCGCGTGCAACGCACTGGTGCGGGCGCCTGTATCCACTTTTGCTTTGATTGGGCCAATTGCAAGCTCGGGCAGTTCCACCCACTCGCGCCAGCCTAAGGTGTGCTTGTTCAATGTTGTTTTACCGATAGTCCCCGGCCGATGCCGTAGTATTCAATGCCGATGCTGGCGAGGTAGTTAGGATCGTAGAGATTACGCCCGTCAACAATAATTGGCTCAGAAAGTGCTTTCTTAATAGCCTCAAAATCCGGCGACCAGAATGTCTTCCACTCGGTGCAGACGACAAGGCAATCCGCGCCCTCAAGCGCCTCGTCCTTACTACTGACGTAGGTCATGTCGTCTCGCTCGCCGTAGATGCCTTCACAGACCTCCATGGCCTCAGGATCGAACGCGCGTACCTTGCCTCCACAAGACCAGATGTTCTCGAGTAAAAACCGGCTGGGCGCTTCGCGCATGTCGTCAGTATTAGGTTTAAAAGCTAATCCCCAGACAGCGATAGTTTTCCCTGTCAGGTTAGCACCGAGCCGCGCCATCACGCGCTCGGCAAGTTTGTTCTTTTGACGTTGGTTGGTGTCGTGAACGGCGGTGAGAATCGATGCCTCACAGCCCTCGGCATGCGCTAGGTGCTTCAATGCGCGAACATCTTTTGGGAAACACGAGCCCCCATAGCCAGCGCCAGGGTAGATAAATTGGTAACCAATACGTGGGTCAGAGCCGATACCTTGCCGCACCAGCTCAATGTCAGCGCCGACAGTTTCGGCGATATTTGCCACCTCGTTCATGAAGCTGATCTTGGTCGCCAGCATGGCATTCGCTGCGTACTTGGTCATTTCAGCGTCACGCACACCCATGAATATCAGCTTGTCACGGGTCCGACTAAAAGGCTCATACAATTCGTTCAATACATCGCGCGCGCGCGCTGACTTTGTACCGACAACGACACGATCTGGTCGCATGAAATCCTCGACTGCTGCACCTTCTTTCAGAAACTCAGGATTACTAACCACATCAAATGGAATCTTAGCGCCACGAGAGCCAAGTGCTTTAGTGACTTCAGCTTCCACTTTTTCTGCAGTTCCGACCGGAACAGTGGACTTATCAGTAATCACCAAATAATCGGTCATGTGCTGACCGAGGCCTTTTGCGACCTCGAGCACATAGCGCAGGTCCGCAGATCCATCATCGCCAGGTGGCGTGCCGACGGCAATCATGGCGACCTGCGTCCCATCAAGGGCCGCTTTTAAATCATCGGTGAATTCAAGCGAACCCCGTTTGAAATTGCGCTCAACAATTTGTTCAAGACCAGGCTCA
>CAJWQE010000078.1 GCA_913045375.1 uncultured Halieaceae bacterium
TGACCGAACAGGGGCCCAAGTGGTTCACGGAACCTCAGCAAAGCCTCTACCAGCCGTTTGGCTAATAGCTTTACCTACTTTTGAAACCGAGCAGTACTTGGTGCAATTAAGCGCCTTTCAGCCCCAACACATGGGCGGTTTTAATCCAGCTTTCTCGCTTCTCTTGCGTCGAGCCTTTAACGGGTGCGAACTGGGTTACTTTCACCGGTTTTACGCCACAAAACTCAAGCGTTGTTTTCTTTAGCTGATTGACACTGGGCGCACTGTAAAGCAGCCGATACAGAATTTGAGGTGTATCCATTGTTGCAATAATGCGGGCCGTCTTACCTTCGAGATAGCCATCCCAGCCCATGCCACCCAGTTTTGCCTCGTTGTAATCGAACATAATCGATGGAAGGAAGGTTCTATCGATAAAGCCCTTCATCAAGGCAGGTAAGCCACCCCACCAGACGGGGTGAACCCAGACCATGTGATCACACGTCTTTATTGCGTCGATGGCTGCTAGTAAATCAGGTTCTAGCTCAAGTCGCTGCTTATAACCAAACTGCAGGTTGGGTTCGAAAGCGAGTTCACGAATTACGATTTGTGAGACCTGATAGCCGGCCTCCTCAGCACCACGCCTATAAGCCGACATCAAAGCACTTGTTAGTCTCGTCTCATCCGGGTGTCCGTCAATTAACAGAATCTTTTTCAAAGGTGGCCCCTAAGATTTTTTACGTCGGCTTCAAAATATCTTGTCATCACACTACTACCCCCGTAAGGAGAGGAGACATCAACAAAGCGTGCCGAACTCATGTACTCTAACGAAGCAACAAAATAATTAAGGCTCGCCAAGCTCTGCGGCGACAGTTATATCTCGAGGGTACATCACCGTGACTATTGCATCGACTCAAACTCACCATCGTGTCTGCCATCTGTGTGAGGCCATGTGTGGCCTAGTAATAAAAACTGAGGCCGACAAGGTGATCGATATACGGGGTGATAAAGATGACCCATTAAGTCGAGGACATGTCTGCCCCAAAGCGGTCGCACTGCAAGATATTCACGAAGATCCCGACCGATTGAGAAAACCGCTCAAGCGTATCCGGTCCGAAGCTGGCGTCTACGAACACGTGGAGATCGAGTGGGAGGAAGCCCTTGATCTTGCGGCCGATGCTTTGGTCTCAACCATTCAGAAGCACGGCGTTGACGCGGTTGGCGCCTACTTTGGAAACCCATCAGCGCACAACTACGGCATGATGACGCATCAGCGTAATCTCTTCCGCCACATACGGACACGCAATCGCTTCTCTGCCACGTCGGTTGATCAATTACCGCACCATCTAGTCTCTATGTGGCTGTACGGCCACATGCTGCTCATGCCGATTCCCGATATCGATCGCACCGATTATTTTTTGATGCTCGGCGCCAACCCGCTCGCATCAAACGGCAGTATCTGGACGGTACCCGATGTTCGAAAACGGATAAAAGATCTGACAGGCCGTGGCGGAAAGTTGGTGGTTGTTGATCCACGCAGAACAGAGACAGCTGAACTTGCCAGCGAGCATCACTTCATACGACCAGGAACAGATGCGGCGCTACTCCTCGCGCTGCTCCACGTCATATTCCGAGACAAGCTAACGGCGCTGGGCGCGTTAGCGGAGTTCACGGATGGCCTCGAAGAGGTTCAAACTGCGGTCGCCTCTCTCACCCCTGAATGGGCTGCCAACATCACCGGAATTGATGCTTCCGACATTGAATGCATGGCGCGGGATATGGCGACAGCCAATGCGGCTATTTGCTACGGCCGAATGGGCGTCAGCACTCAGGCTTACGGAACACTCTGCCAGTGGGCAATACAGGTCATCAACGTGGTCACAGGCAATCTCGACAAGCCGGGGGGCAGTTTGTTCACCCGCCCCGCCATGGACCAAGTACTGAACAGCAGTCGCGGCGGCTTCGCTCGCTTCGCCAGTCGAGGACGCGGACTGCCTGAATTCAATTACGAACTACCGGCCGCAGCATTGGCTGATGAGATTCGCACGCCTGGGGAGGGTCAAATTAAATTGATGTTTACCGGTGCCGGTAATCCGGTGCTCTCGACACCGAATGGCCGCGCGGTCGATGACGCATTTGAAGAGCTCGATTTCATGATCTCGCTCGATCCGGCACTCAACGAAACTACCCGTCACGCCGATGTGATCTTGCCACCCACCTCCCCTCTCGAGCACGACAATTACGATTTTGCTTTTCATAATCTCGCCATACGAAACACAGCGCGCTATACACCGGCTGTCTTCGACAAGCCCGAAGGTGCGCTTCACGACTGGGAGATTTTCGCAGAGTTAGGAGATCGACTGGCACACCGACTAGGCCTAGAGCCTATGCCCCGAGTACCACCTCACAAAGTGGTCGACGCGGCCCTTCAAGCAGGCCCCTACGGACGAGACTCGGAGTGGAATCTGAGCATCGAAAAACTGAAGGAATATCCATCCGGCATCGACTTTGGTCCGCTGGAGCCCTCTTGCCCTGAGCGTCTCCAGACAGCGGACAAGCGCATTCCACTGGCGATTCCAGAAGCGTTAGCGGATATCACTCGCCTACTGTCGGATGTGACGATAAATGAGGGCAGCTATCGATTGATTGGCCGTCGCAACGTGCGTGACAACAATTCGTGGATGCACAACCACCAGCGATTGGTGAAGGGAAAATCGAGGTGCAATCTACTTATGCACCCGGACGATGTGGCAAGAGAGGGATGGTCAGAAGGCATGCAGGTGACGATTAAAAGTCGCGTTGGCGCCATCACCGCAGAGCTATCATCCTCAACCGAAGTCATGCCCGGCGTTATCAGCTTGCCACATGGTTATGGCCACGGATTGCAGGGCACGCGCTCAGAGGTCGCGAACACACATGCGGGCGTGAGCTGTAACGACGTGACGGACGAGCAGTTCCTCGATCAGCTCTCAGGAAACGCAGCTATTAATGGGGTGCCTGTGGAGCTCTCTATCTAGTGACAGACACCTAGTGGCACACAAGGAATTACTGGCTGTGAATAAACAACCTTTGGATTCCAACAGTGTCAACCAAGTCCGCAGGGTTGGAGAGGCAGGAATATCCACTCCTGCCTCTTTTCATTCGATCAGTTTTCTGGCTTCGGGGAGCCTTGTTTTTTTCGAGGCAGTAGAGCGCGTTTCACGGCACCATCAACACCGTGATTTCTCAGACTGAACAATCGATTGGCAACCCATGCCATCAGTTTTGCCTTGGTTTCTAACTTGAGCTGCTTCCACTCTGAACGCTGAGTCATAACGCCACCTCGATTAGCTCTGGTCTAGCCGCCTTAACTATTCGTGCAGGGAAACCTTTGAAATGAGGGATGCCTTGCTCTGCATCTAGGAATTCATCCTCGTCGGAACATAGGACTGCATCACTCGACAAAAAAGCACCCGCTAACTGAGCTCTGCCCACAGTCTCTGGGTACCACCACCCATGGGGCACGCGCAGGTGCCCTTCTTTCATATTCGCCTTTATTGACAATTCAGCACTCACACTACCAACTGCAGTTTGCAGTTCGACCCAGTCACCTTCCGCGAGACCGTCGCGAGCCGCATCGTTAGGATGCATGAAAATCTTTGGCGTAGGGCAACGGTCGCGAAGCTCCTTAATGTTGCGCTGACCAGTCTGAAAAAATGGATCCTCCCGAACGCCATTAAAGGCGCGATAAGGGTATTGCTCGCAGGGCGCCGGCCCCTCTCTAAAATAAGGCAGTGGATCGAAACCGAGGTCCTCGAGCACTGAGGATGACAATTCAACCTTCCCCGAGGGTGTCGCGAAGCCTGTTTTTCGGTATTTCCGAAAATGTGGCGTCGGGATTTCCATGAAGCCTCGCGCCTCAAAATCCGAAAACGAACGACCTGATCTCGAGAGACGATAATCCAGCACATCATCATGAGTCGCCCACGGAAAGTGTTCCTCCAAACCAAATCGAACCGCTAAATCCCGCCAAAACTGGTAAGTGTTACTCGCCTGCTCGGGTGGCTCTGCAACCTTCTGTGAAAGTCCTAATCGGGTGGTCCAATTCCAGGTATCTGCAATGTGATTACGCTCTGAGAATGCGTCTCCCGGTAACACGTAGTCCGCCATCATCGCCGTAGGAGTCATGAACAATTCGTGTGCGACAATCAAATCCTGATTCATCATGGCTTTGTGAATCTGATGTTGGTTCGGGTAGCTCATGAGCGCGTTATTGCCGAGAGCAAAAAACGCTTTTATTGGATACGGATCCTCGTACGCCATAGCACGAAACACCTCGCTAGGATTTGCCATATGGCAGCCCATTACTAGGTCTGCATACGGGTAGCCCCATACGCGCTCAGTGGGCTCCTTGAGCATTTCGGCCACACGATAGGTGTAAGCAGGGTGCTTTTCATAACCGAGTTGTTTTTTCTTTTGCTCATGAGAGAGAACATCGTGCATTGCGAGCTCTGTCTCTGGAATCATATCGGGATTGAATCCGCCTAACGTCTCGCCGCCAACGACATCTAAATTTCCCGTAACAGCACGCAAAATTGAATGTAGACGTATCGCCGACGTAGACGAGATTTGCATATCGGTTATAGGTGTCCACGGAATGATAGCGCCGTCTGCTGTCGCATACATCCGAGCAGCCTCGGCAATTAACGCAGCATCAACGCCTGTGATCTCAGAAACTCGATCGAGTGGATACTCATCGACTCGCGCTTTGAGGGCTTCAAAGCCAGTACACCAATTTTCGACGAATTTCTTATCATAAAGGCCTTCGTCAAAAATGACTTTCAACCAACCTAGGCACATTGCTGCATCGGTGCCTGATCGCAGGCTTAAGTGTAAATCCGCCACCTCAGCCTGCTCAGATACGCGCGGATCGAGAACGATCACTTTAGCGCCACGCTCACGCGCCGCCTCAATCATATTGTAAATGGGCGTCCAAGAATGCTTTTTCGGATTATGGCCAAAGAGCACAATGCAATTGGTGTTAGCAAAGTCCCCCATGGGAAACCAACCATAGGTGAGCCGGTTCACCGCCGCTGTATTACCCGCACACAGGGCAACACCGCTTATCCAATTTGGTGCGCCAATGAGATTCATGAAACGGCGATCAGCTGATTGTGTAGTTTGAGTATTCCAACCGGAAGTGGATACCGCAAAACCCTCAGGACCGTACTGATCGATAACCGTTTTAAGCTTCGCGGCAATTTCGTCCATCGCCTGTTCGTAGGATATTTCTTCCCAGCGGTTATCACCCCTCTCGCCCATCCGTTTCAGCGGCACTCTCAAACGGTCATCAGCATTGTGAATGCTCGGCGCTGCAACACCTTTGAAACAAATATTTTTAGCCAGGAGCGGATTGTCATGCGCAATAACTCGAGTCACTTTCCCACCTGTCGCCTCGGTCCTGACCTGACAGCCGATATCGCAAATAGAGCAAATTGAATAGCCCATCTTGGTGCTCATAAACTTCTCCTAAAACAACCTGCGCGAAAATTTTCTCTGTCCTTTGATATCACAAACTCTCACAAAATTGATGTCCTAACCACTCATATTCACGCTGACAAAAGATAAGGAATGGATGTGATATAGGAAAAGACTCTCGAGGTACTAAGCATCGGTTTGCGACCACTGTCGGTAAAGAGGATATCGTCACAGGCTGGGCATAACTGCTCCTCTTAGGTCTCGACAGCGGCCCTATTGGTTAAGTAGCCTTATTAAGCACGTTAAAAAAAACACAAGGAAAAAGTGAATCATGTTCAGCCACATCATGTTAGGCGCTTCAGATATCGAAGCATCACGAAAATTCTATGACGCAACCTTGGGCGCGTTGGGCTACGGGCCCGGCGTCATGGACCCCAAAGGCCGTGTGTTCTACATCACGGATAGCGGAATTTTTGCGATCTCAACACCCATCAACGGCAACCCTGCCACCGCGGCCAACGGTGGCACCATTGGATTTGCATCGCCGAGTGTTGAGGCCTCTGAGGCCTGGCATGAAGCCGGCTTGGCCAACGGCGGCACGGATTGTGAAGACCCACCCGGTGTTCGCGATGGCGACATGGGACCGATCCACCTCGCTTATCTCAGAGATCCCTCTGGCAACAAGATCTGCACGTTGCTTAGAGTGTAATCATGCGGCTACTGGCTGCACTTCCGTTGCTGTGGGTGGGACTCGCCCATGCGGGACCCACTTCGCTTGGCCCAAATTATGACGTGAAAGCAGATGTGGCGGAGACCTGCGCCGCTTGTCATGGCCTGCGTTATCTCGATTTAGCTCAGGGCTATGACACGCCAGCGGAGTGGTCTCATTTGATCGCCAGTATGGTCAAGCTTCCGCCAGAGCGCGACCGGATAATCAGCCAATACCTCGCTGCGAACTATCCGCATAAGCCGGAAAAAGCGCCGGTACTGGTACAAGGCGACACGGACATCATTATCGAGGAGTGGGTTACACCCACCTTGGGTCAGCGCACACGAGACCCGGTGGAGTCACCCGACGGGGCTATCTGGTGGACCGGCATGTGGGCCTCTCTCGTTGGGCGACTCGATCCGAATACGGGCGCCATGCAGGAGTATCAACTACCCAGCTCGGCACGCCCGCATTCCATTGTTCCCGACGCAGATGGTTTCATCTGGTACACGGGAAACAGTAACGGGACGATAGGCAGACTCAATCCCGCCGACGGGTCCATAAAGGAATTCCCGACCCGCGCCCGTGACCCTCACACCGCTGTATTTCATCCCAATGGGAATCTGTATTTCACAAGCCAACATTCCAATATGCTGGGTAGGCTCAATCCCAAGACTGGTGAGCTTGAAGAAATCGAGACACGCAGAAAGCCCTACGGCATCAAGGTAGGCAAATCGGGTGATCTCTTCATCGCCTACAACGGCACCAACGCTATTGGCCGAATGCATCCGGACACCTTGTCGGTTCGTTATTACGATATCCCAGACACAGCTACGCGGATTCGACGCCTCGACATCGATAGTGATCAGAACGTGTGGTTCGTCAACTCAAGTCTGGGGAAAGTTGGAAAGCTAGAAGTGGATACGGGAACGGTCACTCAGTGGAATTCGCCCAGTGGACCAACCTCTCATCCCTATTCAATGACCGTCATCAACGACATTGTCTGGTACAACGAGAGTGGTATGCGGCCCGACGCCTTGGTGCGTTTCGATCCTGTGACAGAACAATTTCAAAGCTGGGCAGTGCCCTCCGGTATCGGCATCATTAGACACACGTGGGAGACACGAGACGGCGATCTCTTAATACACCAGAGCAGCTCGAATCGGGTCGGAAGAGTTCGCATTGCCGACTGATTCGGATCAGGAGGCGCGGGAGCGACTGCTGCTCACTGTCAACAGTATTCCACCGGGGCGAGTCTCCTCGTTTGGAAGAATTGCTGAGGCCGCAGGCTTCCCAGGAAGGGCTCGCTGGGTGGGGCGAGTACTCTCGCAACTACCTGCCAATACATCCATACCGTGGCATCGTGTGCTGGGACACAACGGAACCATCACCTGTCCGCGCAACGACTTAGCCAGTAATCGCCTCACCAAAGAAGGCGTTGCCGTTCACGATTGCAAGGTCGATATGCGGAAGTATGTATGGCCCGACTAAAGTTGCTCGATATCCAACGAAGCAAATCTAGGGATTCATGCGGCAGCGCTAACGATCAGGGCAGATAACCAGCTTGCCAATGACCTCTCGCTGTTGAAGCATCCGAAACCCCTCGACTGATTGGGAAAGCGGTAACTCGGCATGTACGTGAGGCTTCGTTTTCCCTGCACGCACCCAGTCCCAAATAGTTTGCAGATTTTCGGCGCCCTTCTCAGGGAACTGGCGACCGTATTCACCTGCCCTTACACCCATCACAGAGAAGCCTTTGATCAGCGGGATGTTGGTCGGTACTGAAGCAATGCGCCCGCTGGTAAATCCAATGATCAATAGTCGACCATCGAAGTTGATGCAGCGGGTGCTCTCATCAAAAATATCTCCACCCACGGGGTCATAGATCACATCGGCGCCCAGCCCACCCGTCAGCGCTTTGACCTGTTCGCGAAATCCGTTTTCAGTGTTGATAACGTGATCAGCGCCGTAAGCGAGAACCCGCTGAAGCTTGGCGTCACTTCCACCCGTCGCAATGACCGTGGCACCCAATAACTTGCCAATATCGACGGCGGCCATGCCAACACCACCACTCGCGCCATGAACCAGTAGGGTCTCTCCCGCCTGCAGATTAGCCCGTCGCACTAACGCCACATAGGCCGTCAAATAAGCCACTTGATAGGCGGCGGCCTCTGCAAAACTCAGGTGACTTGGCTTTTTATGAAGACCTTCCGTGCTAACAACCGCAAACTCTGCGAAGCCGCCAAAGCGCATGCCTCCAACGACTGCCTCCCCAACCACAAAATCTTCAACGCCCTCGCCTATCGCATCAATCTCGCCTGCGATGTCCATACCCGGCGTGAACGGCGGTTCGAGTTTGAGCTGATATTTACCTTGGCATAACAAAATATCGGGGAAATTAAGGCTAGTGGCTCGAATTCGAATGCGAACCTCGCCAAAGCCTGGCTCTGGTAAATCCACATCCTCTACACGGATATCGGCAAAATCATCAGTTAGCGAGGAACAGACTAGTGCTTTCATGAGTTAAGCACTGGATAGACAATTCATGCGGGAGCAGCAACAAGTCTCGATGACGAGGGAACTAAGCATCTTCCCAAGACCGAAGCTTGCGGTATAACGTTGACGGCGCAACCTCCAGCAACACAGCGGCCCTTGTGATACTGCCTCCACTTGCAGCGATTGCGGACTGTATTGCTTCACGCTCCACTAGCCAGAGAGGCTTCACCTTCGAGCGATGTCGACTTGTCAGTTCCTCGATTTTCCCCTCATCGTGGTTTTCAGAACTGCTTGGCTGGACCGCCTCATAATTATCTATCCATTCATGTCCTCGATCTTCCAGCATTCCAAAAATCAAGGAAAAGCTTTCTCGAATCTGATCAATAGCAATATCCACGTCTCTGATAGCGCGAATCACCTCTGATTGAGACTCTTTTTGGTCCTGTTTATCCAATTCTTCTTCCGCCATTGCGACTACGTCACATTTTCCTTCGAACATGTTAACTCAGGCGATCAACAAAACAGAATTTTTAGCTCAGGATTGAGCAAATAAAGTGATCTTAATAGGCGCTCTGTGTTACGTACACATGCACCCAAAAAAGAACCGCGGTCAGGAGCACCACTGCGCCGCTCTGATGACCCGCCGCAATCGCGATATCGACTTGCGACAATACCGTGGATATGCCAAGTACGATCTGAAAGCACACCGCGATGAGCATCAGAATACTCGCTAGCTTGAGCCGCCGGTCTGTCGTTGTCAGCAAGCCGCGCACTCCCGCGGTGATAAGCACAGCTCCAGTAAGGTAGGCCAACATGCGGTGGTTAAAGTGGATAGTTGTCACCTGCTCGAAAGCCGACGTTACTCCGTCTCGGTAAAGCGCCGGCGGTACAAAACTGTCGCCCATCAATGGCCAGGTCGGAAACGACAGTCCGGCATTGGTACCAGCGACGAAGCCGCCACTGAGAATCATCAGATAAACGAGCCCAATAATCCCAAAGACACTGTTGAGTGCCCCATCTCGTTGTCGTCTCTCGGGAGAGAACAAACCAATGATCAACCAGACAATGTAGGCGTAAATAGCGATCGCAAGACCTAAATGGGCTGTTAGCCGATACTGAGACACATCAGGACGATCGACTAAACCACTTTGGACCATGTACCAACCCATCAGCCCCTGACATCCGCCGAGGAAAAGCAGTGCGAACAAGTGGGGCTTTAGTGACGCTCGCACCTTACCCATCCACAGAAACACCATGAGGGGAACGAAGAACATTAGACCAATCAATCGACCCAGCATGCGATGCAGATATTCGAACCAAAAGATCTGCTTGAACTCGAGCAGCGTCATGCCCTGGTTGACTAGCTGATATTCGGGATACAGTTTGTATTGATCAAAGAGGTAGACCCAATCCTCAGTCGATAAGGGCGGCATCACTCCCATAATGGGACGCCAATCGACCATGGAGAGACCCGACTCGGTAAGGCGGGTAACACCCCCGAGTAAAATCATTCCAAAAATGGTCACGGCACAAACCGTCAGCCAGCGGCCGATCAGTTTGTCATCGTGGTTGTGAACTGCTGTTGTCATTTTGCCCCCCTAAACAACGGCGCTAGTTTAACAAAACCGACAGACAAATCGGGTACTGAAGTACACTCTCGTTCTGTGAAGGAGTACCCAGTATGACGCTCTTGCGTTTGAGTAATGCCGAACTAGTTTTCGGCACACAAGTCATCCTCGACAACCTCGATCTAACTGTTGCAAGGGGGGAGCGTCTTGGCTTGCTAGGCCGTAATGGGGTGGGAAAAACAACCTTGTTTCGAGTGCTAACCGGCGAACAGCAGCTGGATGATGGAGAGCGATGGATAGATCCCACGGTTAAACTCGCCAGATTGGAGCAAGAGCTACCCATAGAGGGCGATGCGACAGTTTTCGACTGGGTGGCCGGTGGTCTCGACGATGTCGGTGAACTGCTTGTGTCTTACGGGGAACTGCTAGGCGCAGAGACGGAGGCCGATTTAGCGCGGATGGCGCGGGTTCAGCAGGCGCTGGATACTCATGACGGCTGGTCGCTTCAAAATAGAGTAGAGACAACGTTGTCTCAACTTGGTCTCGACGGCCAGACCAAATTGCAGGAACTTTCAGGCGGATGGCGTCGACGTGTCGCGCTGGCTCGTGCATTGGTCTCGGAGCCTGACCTCTTACTTTTAGATGAGCCAACGAATCACCTAGATATCCCGACCATCGTTTGGCTGGAGCAACAGCTTCAAAACTTCAATGGCGCTATCGTGCTTATCACGCACGACCGGCGATTCCTCCAGGCAATTGCCAATAAGATCGGGGAATTGGATCGAGGTCTTCTGACGCTGTGGGAAGGTAGCTACCGGGACTTTTTGAAGCATCGATCGGAGCAGCTGGCTGCGGAAGCCACGGCGAACGCACTCTTCGACAAAAAACTGGCCCAAGAGGAAGCGTGGATCCGTCAAGGTATCAAGGCGCGGCGGACGCGCAATGAGGGACGCGTTCGCCGGCTAAAAGTCATGCGCGAGGACCGTGCTGCTCGGC
>CAJWQE010000079.1 GCA_913045375.1 uncultured Halieaceae bacterium
CACGCTTGCACAGCTACTGGACCACAAGCGCGCGGCGCGTATGAATAGCCAGCAACTGGCTGATCCAGGGCTGCCAAGCTTCGCTGACATGCTTTCTATTGTGATCAACGATCGATGGCCCGAGGCACGCGATGCTCGCCTGGTCGCCATCGAGCGAATGGTGCAGGTGTTGCTGGTTGACGAGCTCGCGTCGCTGCTTGCGCACAAAGCAGCCGCACCTCAGGTACGTGCCGATGCACTCGATGCCTTACTCAAGATTCAAAAGCGAGCTGAGCGCACCAGGGACCGATCCCTCGCGGGCAATGCTCATATGCAATTTATCGCGCGCCAAATTGCTGCTCATCTTGAAGACCCCGCTGTCTTTGAGGGGGGGGATTTAACGGTGCCGCCCGGTTCGCCAATCTAAGGTTGCTCGTGAAATGGACGGGTGATTGAACTGGCTCGCCACAGGATTGTTGAGGCGGCTATTGCTTTGCACCGATGTGGCGCTAGGTTTTGCTCTAGTCGAGTCCACAAACCACCATGCCCTCTCGAACGAGAGGGCATTAAACGATAGTGATTGAGTAAGGTGGTAAAGCGTTATTCGACAGCGTCGGTTGGAAATTGCTCTCTGAGCACTCGCTTCAGGATCTTTCCACTCGGGTTACGTGGAATGACATCGATGAACTCGACCGCCTTGGGCTGCTTGAACTTGGCGAGTTTGCCCTGACAGAACGCGAGAATCTCGTCGCCGGTCAAGGCGTCATCACTCTTCACAACCACCGCGAGCGGTGACTCTCCCCATTTTGCGCTGTTCTGACCAATAACGCCGGCTTCGCTGATCCCCGGATGGCTTTGAAGCACACCCTCGATCTCCGCCGGATAAACGTTCTCGCCACCCGAAATAATCATGTCTTTGATGCGGTCTTGGATGGCGAAGAAACCCTCATCGTCCATTACACCCACGTCACCTGTGCGCAGCCAGCCATTCACGAGTGTCTCGGCAGTCGCATCAGGTCGATTCCAGTATTCACGCATGATGTGTTTGCCACGCACGAGCATCTCACCAGCTTCACCGATGGGTAACTCATTTCCGTGCTCATCGGCCACCATGACCTCAGTGAAGAAGAAGGGCTTTCCGCAAGACTCGGGCTTGCGCACCGCATTTTCTGTATCCATGAGGCAGGCAGGACCACAGGTCTCAGTGAGGCCATAAACCTGCGTAATATCGATGCCCATCTCCTGGTATCGCTGCGTCAGGGCGACGGGTACAGGTGCCGCGCCTGTCATGAAGGAACGTACGCTCGACCAGTCGTAATTTTCAAAGTTAGGTACCTGGACCATGAAATTCAGCATGGCAGGCACCATCAAGCCACTCGTGATCTTCTCGCGCTGTACGCATTCCCATGCCGCGACCGGGTCAAAGCTCCGCATAACGTAGGTCGTTGCACCGTGGTAGGCGTTAATCGTGAGTGGGGTTAGCGCACCCACGTGGAACATGGGCAGGCAGGCAATATACCGCTCCCCTGACTGATAATCCGCGGTCGCGTGAATGGTGAATACGCCCCACATGGCCGTCGTATGGGTATGAACTACACCCTTGGGCAAGCCCGTCGTACCCGACGTGTACATGATGTAGAGCATGTCGTCGTCTTCGGCGCCGCACTCGGGTTCTACGACACTCGACGCGGCACAGTAGGCGTCGTAGGAGGTTGCAAAGGGCTGACAGGCGTCGTCCGAGGCTCCACCAAGCACATGCAGCCATTGGTTGATGTCCGTTTTATCGCCGCGGCTCTCAAGGTCGGCCACAGTCGCTGCGAAGTCGTTATCGAAGATCAAGGTCTTCACGCCCGAGTCTTTCAAAATGAATTCAAGTTCGTCTGCGACCAAGCGCCAGTTGAGTGGAACAACCACGCCGCCCACTTTGCCAATGGCGAAGAAAGACTCCATGAACTCAACCGAGTTCATCAGCAATAGGCCAACGCGATCCCCTTTTTGCAGTCCATTTGCTTTGAGTGCATTGGCGAGGCGGTTGGATCGCTCGTTCAATTCTTTGAACGTGTAACGGCGACTGCCATCGCTTTCAACGTAGGCTTCGCGATCGGGGTTGAGGTGGGCTCTTTTCGTCAGTAACAGGCCGATATTTGTCTTCATAGTAATACCTCTTATGCGCTTATTTTTTGCCGTCTCTGCATTATTGTTTTGATGAGACTGGAGAATGACAAAACTTTGGTCGGATTTCCCAATAAATTCAAGTTTCCAGCCAAACTATTGGCTCTGATCGGGACTAAATATTGGTCTGGGACATCGCCTAAGCCCCAATGCAGGGAATAAGGTGGGTCAGTAACGTCAAAAGTTATCACTTTGTCGTACAACACCTACTTCTCGCCACCTGAATGTGGTAAAAAGCGCGCGCATTGAAAGGGGGTGTCCGCCGCAGGCGTTTGATTCCCTGAGTAGAGATGAGGTTTTGGCGTCGTAGCAGCACAAAAAGACATGGGCTGTGCCGACATGATGCGCCGACAAAATAGCGGCGCGTCACTCGATTTAACGCAAACGACTGGAAGAAGAGAACAATGTCTGCTGACTTATCCCTGTACCGTAACATCGGTATCTTCGCGCACGTAGACGCGGGTAAAACCACGACTACTGAGCGCATCTTGAAACTCACCGGTAAGATTCACAAGACGGGTGAAGTACACGATGGTGCGGCTACCACTGACTTCATGGAACAGGAGCAGGAGCGCGGCATTACGATTCAGTCAGCTGCGACCACATGCTTCTGGAAAGACCACCGCATGAATATCATCGATACGCCCGGACACGTGGATTTCACGGTAGAGGTATACCGTTCTTTGAAGGTTCTCGATGGCGGTGTGGGTGTTTTCTGTGGTTCCGGTGGTGTTGAGCCGCAGTCAGAGACCAACTGGCGCTACGCCAACGAGTCAGAAGTTGCTCGTTTGATCTTCGTCAACAAGCTCGACCGCCTGGGTGCCGATTTCTATCGTGTGGTCGATCAGGTGCGCAATGTGCTCGCTGCAAACCCATTGGTCATGACACTGCCTATTGGACGTGAGGATGACTTTGTGGGCGTCGTCGATGTACTCACCAAGAAGGCTTATGTCTGGGACGATTCAGGTCTGCCAGAAAACTACGAAGTGGTCGATGTGCCCGCTGATATGGTCGATGACGTCGAGAGCTATCACGAGCAGCTCATCGAAGCCGCCGTTGAGATGGATGACGACCTGATGATGGAATACATGGAAGGCGAGATGCCCTCCATCGAAGACGTCAAGCGATGTATCCGCGAAGGCACACGTACCATGCACTTCTTCCCAACGTTCTGCGGAAGTGCATTTAAAAACAAAGGAATTCAGTTAGTACTCGACGCGGTTGTCGATTACCTCCCCAGTCCTACTGAAGTTGATCCCCAGCCGCTGACTGATGAGGAAGGCGAGCCCACGGGTGAGGTTGCTAAGGTCGACGTGACGGAGCCATTGCGCGCGCTTGCGTTCAAGATCATGGACGATCGCTTTGGTGCCCTGACCTTTATCCGTGTCTACTCAGGCATGATGAAGAAAGGCGATACCATCCTCAATTCGGCCACCGGCAAAACCGAGCGCATTGGCCGAATGGTGGAAATGCACGCGGATGACAGAACGGAAATCGACATGGCTCAAGCGGGCGACATCTTTGCCTGCATCGGCATGAAGAACGTTCAGACAGGACACACGCTGTGCTCTACTGATTCACCTTGCACGCTCGAAGCCATGGTTTTCCCTGATCCGGTAATTTCGATTGCAGTGGCGCCCAAAGACAAGGGTGGTTCGGAGAAAATGGGTATTGCGATCGGTAAGATGATTGCGGAGGATCCATCGTTCCGTGTCGAAACCGACGAAGACTCAGGTGAGACCATCTTGAAGGGCATGGGTGAGCTTCACCTAGATATCAAAATTGATATTCTGCGCCGTACCTACGGTGTTGAGCTCGAGGTTGGTCAGCCACAGGTAGCGTACCGTGAGACCATCACTCAGGCGATCGAAGACAGCTACACGCACAAGAAGCAGTCAGGTGGTTCAGGTCAGTTCGGTAAGATCGACTACCGCATCACACCCGGACAGCCCGGTGATGGCTATGTCTTCACTTCGAGTGTTGTTGGCGGAAACGTACCGAAGGAATTTTTCCCAGCCATTGAGAAGGGCTTCCAGGTCATGATGGAAGAGGGTCCATTGGCAGGCTTCCCCGTTTTGGATGTTGCGGTTGAGCTCTATGACGGCGGCTTCCACGCGGTTGACTCGTCGGCTATTGCCTTCGAGTTAGCGGCCAAGGGCGCATTCCGTCAGAGTATGCCTAAAGCTGGACCGCAGCTGATCGAGCCGATCATGAAGGTTGATGTGTTTACGCCAGACGATCACGTGGGTGATGTCATCGGCGATTTGAACCGTCGCCGCGGTATGATTAAGGATCAGGAAGCAGGTACAACTGGTGTTCGCGTCAAAGCAGACGTGCCGCTGGCAGAGATGTTTGGCTACATCGGTTCGCTTCGTACGATGACATCAGGTCGTGGTCAGTTCTCCATGGAGTTCTCACACTACTTGCCTTGCCCAGCGAGCGTCGCAACGACGGTCATCGAAGAGGCCAAAGCACGTAAGGAAGCGAAGGCTAAGTAAGCTAAGCGCTCTATTGAAAAAGCCCCGCAAAAGCGGGGCTTTTTTTTACCTCGGGCTTTACATCGACAGATCATCCAGAGAGAGTAAGTGCCAATTCGAATAATAAGCTCTGGGAGATTAATCATGTTTGCTAAGTATGGACCTGTAGTTTTTGGTATTCCGCTTCTTATTTTGGGTGTGCTCTGGGTATTTGCCCCTGCCATGGCCGCGGCCAATCTCAGCAGTGAACTGCTAACCGGAGCGGCACTGACAACGCAAATTGGCGACAGTGCCGCTTTCTTTCTGGGCAGCGGCTTCTTACTTATTATGGGTGGGCTAAAGCGCGACGCCACTATGATCCTGATTGGCGGGTCACTGGTGGGTCTCGTTGCACCGGCCAGAATCATCGCAGCTCTGGTTCACGGTGGTGACATGACGATTGAGCCTATCGTTGTTGAGATACTGACACTGATCGTTGCCTACATAGCGGCTCAGCAAATCAAGAATGAAGCGAGTGCTTAAGTCATGTTAATGCTAACGCTCGGTGTGGTGCTTTGGTCAGTTGCCCACCTGTTTAAGCGCCTCGCACCTGCGGTACGGGAAGGCATGGGTGATCTGGGGAAGCTGGTTGTGACAGTTGCCCTTATCGGGAGTCTGGTCATGATGATTTCCGGCTACCAAGACGCGAGCGGTCCGGTGTGGTGGGGGCGACAACCGTTCTGGGTCTCCATTAGTAATGTATTGATGCTGCTGGCTTTTTATCTAATGGTCGCTTCATCAATGAAGGTAGGCATCACCTCAAAGGTGCGCCATCCCCAGCTAACGGCTATCAAGGCCTGGAGTGTGTCGCACTTGTTGGTGAACGGAGACTTACCTTCAATCATTCTCTTTGGCGGACTGTTAGCTTGGGCTGTGGTCAGCGTGATTCTGATCAACCGTCAAGACGGCAAGGACACTGTGGTAGCGACGGATACCAGTTGGGTGAAAGAAGCGCTCGCCAGTGCTGTGACCGTGGGTTTGTATGGAGCGGTAGCTCATGCCCACGCATATCTTGGATATCCGGTACACGGCTGAAGCATGGCGTATCGGCTGGCCAGTGCAAATATTGCGCATGCGCTCGATGCATTGGCTAGCGATCATGACCGTATAGCCCGCGCACTTGCCCAAGTGGGGTATCCCGAGGAGCGTAGGCGCGATCATTCGTTTGCTACATTGGCGCGGATTATTGTCGGTCAGCAGGTGAGCGTTGCTGCTGCAGCGTCAATCACGCGCAAGTTAGTCGATACCTTGGGCGGTGATCTGACTGCGACATCGGTGCTGAGCTGTCGTGAAGAGGACTTGCGCGGCGCTGGATTGTCTCGGCAGAAGGTGAGTTATATGCAATCCTTGGCCACTGCCGAGGCCTCTGGGCAGCTGTCCCTGACAACGCTGCCCACACTTTCCGATGATGAGGCAACGGCCGCTATCACAGCCATCAAGGGGTTTGGTGAGTGGTCAGCACATATGTATCTCATGTTTTCTTTGGGCCGACCGGATATTTGGCCGGTGGGTGACTTGGCGGTTAGAGAGGGATTCAAGCGAATCCAAGGCCTAGAGGATCGTCCCACAGCCGCTCAGTTAAAGCCCTTGGGAGAGCCCTACCGTCCCTATCGAAGTGCGTTGGCAATGTTGTGCTGGCGATTTTGTACGGCGGAGCCCTTGTGAACGAATTCTCGGATTCTGATCACCAGTTTATGGCGCTTGCCATGGAGGAAGCGGAGCGGGCCGCCTCTCTCGGTGAGGTGCCTGTGGGTGCTGTGGTTGTGCTAGACGGCGAGATCATTGCACTCGAGTGCAATCGTCAAATCACGCTTAACGACCCATCTGCGCACGCTGAAGTTCTGGCTCTGAGAAAGGCGGGTCAGATGCTCGATAATTATCGACTCCCTGATTGCGAGCTTTTCGTGACGTTGGAGCCTTGCACGATGTGCTGCGGCACCTTGGTACATGCCCGCGTGAAGCGTTTAGTGTTTGCGACGACTGAGCCCAAGGCCGGCGCCGTGACTAGTACGAGCAGCGCGCTGGAGAATCCTGCGCTCAACCATCGCGTGATGTGGCAGCAGGGCCTGATGGCAGAGGAGAGCGCGCAACTATTACGTCACTTCTTCAAGTCGCGCCGGGATTCAAAGGCTTAGCGGGTTCCAGCGGAGTAGCTCGCTAGCTTTTGCGGTCAGGGTCTTTAAGTCGAGGGGCGGCGCTACGCCCTTGCTAGGAATATCCTGTAGTTGCAAGGTCGCGAAGTAATGACGAATATTATCGACGTAGGTGACGGCCTCCTCTCCACGCGCAAAGCCATGCCGTAGATGAGGGTAAATGGAGGGGTTTTGAAGGTCGGGTAAGTGCTTGCGTACGTCCTGCCATAGGTGTGGGTCTCCTCCGTTGCCTTCTGTAAGTCGTCGCGCTTCCTCCAGGTGCGCCATGCCCACGTTATAGGCCGCGAGGGCCATCCAGGTTCTGTCAGGATCATCAATATCGTTGGGCAGTCGCCGAAGCAAGCTTCTTAAAAATCGTGCGCCCCCCCGCAGGCTTTGCTCTGGGTCCAGCCGGTTCTTGACACCCATCTCGCGCGCGGTGGGCCGCGTCAGCATCATCATGCCTCTCACGCCTGTGGGCGATTTTGCTTTCGGGTTCCAATGTGATTCCTGATAGCTGATAGCGGCGAGTAAACGCCAGTCGAGTCGGAATTCCTCGGCCACGCGTTCAATGAGCGGCCGCCACTCGGGTAGGTTGGTTTCCACAGCTCTCTGAAACGTGAACGACTCGATTCTCGACGCATTGGCGACGTTCCCAAAATACGCTTCTTTCATGCGCTCGAGTGTGCCGTCCTCGATCGCCACGGTCAGAAACTCATCGGCTTCGCTGCGCCACTCACCGGAGCGGGGATCGCTACCCAAGTACCAGACGGTGTTCAGTGTCTCTTGCAACTGAAATGCCTCGGCCACTCTTGGATACAGACGCTGTTGCATCGAGAACTCGCTCGAGTCCAGCAGTGCAACTTGCGCCTCTTCATTGTCGATCGCTTTTAAGACCGCGCTGGACTCCGCGGTTTCCAGAACACGCCAACGAATCTCGGGATTCAATTCCTGTAAGGAGGTGAGCCGCATCGCGTGCTGACTACCTTGAAGGATGACGATATCGAGATCGGACAGATCATCGATGCTGCGAGGTCGGTACTGACCCGCCTTGTAGACCACGACAGGGTGTTGCTCGAGGTAGGATTGCGTGGATTCGAAGAGTAAGTTTCGCTCCGACGATTCGGTGAGGCCTGCAGCGGCAATATGCGCTTCTCCGCGCTGGAGCGTTTCAAATACCTCTTCCAAGGTAAAGGCGACTTTGACTCTCAGACGCATATCCTGAGACTCAGCAAAAGCACGAACCAGCTCATACTCAAATCCTGCAGGTTCATCAGCTCCGAGGTAATACGTGGTAGGGCCGTTGCGCGTTACAACAACCAGTTCACTATCAGGCTGAAGGTTCCCTAGGACCGACGGATCGGTGCAGCCAGCTAGCCCGAGTAATGCCGTGAAAAGCAGACGTCTCATGGACTCAGTGTAGCTCAGATCTGCATGTTGAACATTCACCCAGCGGCGTTCGCACGGTATGATACGCGCGATCTCTTTTAGGACGTGCTCATGCTGCTTTTGCCCGGATCCGTCGCGCTATCCGCGCCGCGTTTCTCCCGCTTATCTGCACAGATAACCGAACTTGATCCTACGCTCACATTGAAGAGAGCGTTCTTCATTTATGCAGTCGATGTAGCAGGTGATATTGACGGCAATACGTTGTCCGCGCTGCTTCAGCCAGGGACAAGTTCCGAGCCTTGCGGCGATGAACTTGGTGAGCGGGAAGTCGTGGTTGTGGCGCCTCGCTTCGGTACGATCTCGCCGTGGGCGAGCAAGGCCACCAACATTGCTCAGAACTGTGGTTTCGAGGGCGTTAAGCGCATCGAGCGCGCCATCGTTTACGTTCTAGCAGGCTTGCATGCATCACCGTATGCCGCTGAGGCAAAGGCGTTGTTACACGACCGTATGGTTGAGGTGGCCTTAGATTCCATAGAGCAAGTAGAGGGCCTTTTCACCGACATTGAACCGAGGGCACTCTCCACCGTGCCTGTGATCGACGAGGGTCGTGCAGCGCTGGTCACGGCAAATACATCGTTGGGGCTGGCACTGGCGGAAGACGAAATCGATTATTTGGTGGCTGCATTCACGGAACTAGGTCGAGACCCCTCGGATACCGAGTTGATGATGTTTGCTCAGGCCAACTCCGAGCATTGCCGGCACAAGATCTTCAACGCGTCATGGACCATTGATGGTGTCGACCAGCCTTGGTCGCTGTTTGCCATGATCAAGAACACCTATCAGCAAGGTGGAGAGAACGTCCTCTCAGCTTATGCCGACAATGCTGCAGTCGTGTCGGGCCATACGGCCGGGCGATTCTACCCAGAACCTGCATCTCAAACCTGGTCCTATCACAACGAGTCCATTGCGCTGCTGATGAAGGTGGAGACTCATAATCATCCAACTGCGATTGCACCTTTTGCAGGCGCAGGGACAGGTTCAGGGGGTGAGATTCGTGACGAAGGAGCTGTAGGGCGCGGTTCTCGACCAAAGGCCGGTCTCTGCGGATTTACGGTGTCACATTTGAACTTACCGCAACATCCCCGCCCGTGGGAGTTGGATTACGGAAAGCCCGATCGTATTGTGACGCCGCTTCAAATCATGACGGATGGTCCGCTTGGCGCCGCGGCGTTTAACAACGAGTTTGGCCGGCCCAATTTGGGCGGTTACTTCCGGACCTTCGAGGTAGCGACCAGCGAAGGTGTGCGTGGCTACCATAAGCCCATCATGATTGCGGGGGGCTTTGGAAATATCAAAGTCGAGCACGTTGACAAGCCACCCTTTTCAGCCGGCGCCAAACTCATCGTACTTGGCGGGCCAGCCATGTTAATTGGCTTAGGTGGTGGTGCTGCCTCGTCTATGGCAAGTGGCGCTAGTACGGAGGATCTCGACTTTGCCTCGGTCCAGCGTCAGAACCCGGAAATTCAGCGTCGATGCCAGGAAGTCATTGATCGATGCTGGGAGCGAGGTAATGAAAACCCCATTGCCTTCATTCACGACGTAGGTGCGGGTGGCTTGAGTAATGCCTTTCCTGAGCTCGTAAAAGATGGCGGCTGTGGCGGCGACTTCCAGATTCGCTCTGTCCCAAGTGATGAAAAGGGTATGAGCCCCTTGGAAATTTGGTGCAACGAATCGCAAGAGCGCTATGTGATGGCGGTAAATCCAGACGATTTGCCAACGTTCGAAGCCATTTGTCGGCGAGAGCGGTGTCCCTTTGCCGTTGTCGGAGAAGCAACGGATGAGCAACACCTGCGTCTCGGTGACACGCTGTTTGACAACAACCCCGTAGACCTCCCTCTGTCGCTGCTTTTCGGTAAGCCGCCGAAGATGCACCGGACTGCGAGTCGCGTTGCGCCCCCGGCCGATGAGTTCACGGGCGCGGTGCCCATTGCAGATGCGCTGGAGCGCGTTCTCACCTTCCCAGCGGTCGGAAGTAAAAGTTTCTTAATAACCATTGGTGACCGCTCAGTCACCGGTACGGTAGCCCGAGATCAGATGGTGGGTCCATGGCAGGTGCCGGTCGCCGACGTAGCCGTTACTACGGCATCACTCGACACTCACTTGGGCGAAGCGATGAGCATGGGTGAGCGAACACCTGTAGCAACGCTCAATGGTCCAGCCTCCGCGCGTCTGGCTGTGGCAGAGGCGATTACGAACCTACTAGCGGCGCCAGTTAAGAACTTGGAAGATATCAAGCTGTCGGCAAACTGGATGTGCGCTGCCGGTTATCTCGGTGACGATGCCATCCTTTATGACACGGTCAAAGCCGTAGGTCTCGAATTCTGTCCTGAGCTTGGGATGACTATCCCGGTGGGTAAAGATTCGATGTCAATGCGAACTCAGTGGGATGAGGGTGGTGCCTCAAAGAGTGTTACGGCACCTGTATCGCTAATTGTCTCTGCCTTTGCCCCCGTGGGAGATGCCCGACAAACATTGACGCCTGAGTTACATCGCGATGAATCGACCACCCTTCTGTTAATTGATTTGGGTGGCGGAAAGAACCGACTTGGCGGATCGGTACTCGCGCAAACGTTTGGGAAAATCGGGTCGGACGTGCCCGATGTCGCGGCCAGTGATGTTAAGGCTCTGTTTAATGCGATGAACGATCTCAAAGCGGCTGATGTAGTACTCGC
>CAJWQE010000080.1 GCA_913045375.1 uncultured Halieaceae bacterium
CATCGTTATCTCCTTACGCCTCACGGCGTGCTATCGCTTCACAGCGTTTAGCGGAACTTTCCGCAACTACACAAGGTAGCTCATGTAACGTAAATGAAAATTAAGTGAAATAAAAGTGTAACAGTTAAAAATTTACAGTTTTTTTAGATAAAACCTGAACATTACTGGCTTGAAAAAACGCTGCTCGGGTGCGACGTCGTTAAGTCCAGAGCGATGACCTAGTCACTGGGGTCAGTTAGTTGGCGAAAAAAAAGCGGCCTTCCGGCCGCTTTCTTCTTTTCGAAACATTGCAAATCAGAGCGAGCCGCTAATAGTCCAACCGGCCCACCATGGATCACTACCGTCCGGATTCACTGCACCCACAAAAGGCGCCTCGTCGAAGAAGTCGGGATCCGCTGTCGACTCAGCGTAAGCACCATTAATGTCGGTCCAATTGATGGCCGCGTCAGCCGCAACCGCCTCCGGAGATCGCGACTCATACAAGGAACCAAGATCTGCCTCAACCGGCAGTACATTGACTGCGCCTGCTGACACATCAATGTTAGCCAAGGTCCCCTGAGTCTCATCGGCCGCGCAGTCATAAACCCAGTTGTTCAATACCAACGCTGTGCCAATCAATCCTTCAGAATCGGCACCGTTCACGTTTACACACTGATTAATTGGCGTGCTGTTTCCGGAAGCGACTGCAACTAATGTGTTGTGGAAGAAACCGCCCGAACCCTTTTTGAAGTTTAGGATGTAGGGATCGTCTGCCTCTCGTTTGTCGGCCACAATAGTGACGTTCGACAGTGTCGGTTTTGAAAGCGGCGCAGCGGCTCCCTGGGTATCCATCTCAAAAGCCTCTCCTGAACCGTTGGGTGACTGTTTGACGATGATGTACTGCAGGTTGCCTTGGAACCCTTCATCCCAATCAACCGAATCATCGAGGTTATTGGTGAAGACGCCATGTTTCACATTGACGTTACCGCCGTAGAACTCAATGCCATCGTCAGAATTACCCTCGACTTGGATATAGTCCATGGTGGTGCCACTACCTACGGCAACCAGAGAAATGCCGTTGATCTCGTTACCTTCACTGAACTCGTAACCGCCCTCGGCAACAACCACATACTTAAGGACGCCACTGTTATCCAATTCGTCGTATCCCCCGGCAAAGCCTGACTCGCCTTCGGAGTCGATGTTACAAGGGCCTGGATCGGCAGGACATTCATTGTGTAGCCCGTAACCATGGATGATGAGACCACCCCACTCACCCGCACCATCATAACCATCATCATCTGATGAAAAGATAATGGGCGCGGACTTCGTGCCTTCGGCCATAATTTTGGAGCCACGAGTGATCACCATATTGGCAAAGGTCCCTGACTTACCAAAAATATTGACGCCAGGTTCTATCGTAAGCGTTACATCTCTAACTGAGGACCCGTCAGCGAGATTACCGTCAGCTTGAATTTCGCCATTTCCATTACCCACGGTGACTCGCCCTTCCATTAGGTAGTCAACACCGCCATTCAGAGTGAGATCTGAGACGATGGTTGGCGGTAAGAGGCACTTACCATCAGCCTGTTCCGTGGTTGTTGCAGGGCATGACGCCTCAGGGGCTGAGGGGTCACCCACTGACCCATCAATCGTCCAGCCAGCCCACCAGGGCAAAGAGGTAGACGTTGGATTAACCGCCCCCATGAATCTGACCGAATCAAGGAACTCAGCGTCCGCCGTTGACTCTGGCAATGAAGCGTTAACCGCAGCCCAATCCATTGCTGTGTCGAGAATCGCTTCGGGTGCTTGTGAAGCGACGTTGTTGTCGAGTTGTGCCGCGACAGCATTGATATTCAATGCGCCCGCCGACATATCAACATTTGCCAATGTCCCGCGATCACCAGCGGCAGCGGCACAGTCCTGAATCCAGTTATTCAAAACCAATGCTGTTCCAATGAGTCCCTCGGAGTCTGCTCCGTTGACGTTAATACATTGGTTGATAGGCGTTGCGTTCTCCGGAGCCACAGAGACAACCGTGTTATGGAAGAAACCACCAGAGCCTTTTTTGAAGTTCAAAATGTAAGGATCATCATCAACGCGCTTATCCGCAATGATCGTTACATTCGACAGTGTCGGTTTGGACAAGGGGGATGCGGCGCCCTGAGTGTCCATCTCAAAAGCCTCACCTGAACCCGTCGGTGACTGCTTTACGATGATGTACTGCAGGTTTCCTTGATAACCCTCGTCCCAATCTACCGAATCATCCAGGTTGTTAGTGAAAACCCCGTACTTCAGGTTGACGCTACCACCATAGAACTCAATCCCATCGTCCGAGTTACCCTCGACTTGGATGTACTCCATCGTTGTGCCAGAGCCCACCCCAATCAGAGAAATGCCGTTAATCTCGTTGCCCTCACTGAATTCGTAACCTCCTTCAGCAACGACGACATACTGCAAAATGCCGCTGTTGTCTGAGGCGTCATAGCCACCGGCAAAGCCAGATTCGCCCTCTGAGTCAATATTGCAAGGCCCCGGTTCTGCAGGGCATTCGTTGTGGTTACCGTATCCGTGAATGATCAAACCACCCCACTCACCCGATCCGTCTAACCCCTCATCTTCACCAGACATGACGATGGGCGCATCAGCAGTGCCCATTGCCATAATCTTCGAGCCGCGGGTGATTACGAGATTCGCAAAGGTATTGGCCTTACCATACAACCGAGTTCCAGCCGGCATCGTCAGTGTCACGTTCTGAACAGGCGTACCATCGATTAGGTTCCCGTCGGCACCCAGCTCACCATTGCCGTTACCTACGGTGACCCGTCCCGATAAAATATATTCACGCTCAGCATCCAGCGTCATATCGGACGAGATAGTCGCTGGTAATTCACACAGTCCATTTGCATCCTCTGTCGTGCCCTCTGGACATTCGCTGGATGGCTCTGGCTCGGGTTCCGGTGCTGGAGCAGGAGCAGGTGCGGGGCTATCGGCAGCCGGCGCTTCAATAATAATGGTGGCTTGATCGCCCCCGCTGCATCCACCCAGTGATGCAAGGGCACTCGAAGCCAGTAAGGCTGAGACTAACTGCTTATTCATCAAAGTTTACTCCGTGGTGATTTAACGTCTGCTCTTTCCATTCAGTGCCTAAAAATCCCAGTCGATAGAGACCGAGACTTTTGTGCCCTTCTCATAACTCTGAAATGTCTGTCCACCCTGCGTGTACTCGACTTCAGAATTAAAAATATTGTCTAGCTTGGCCTTAAATGTGGCCGTCTCGCTGATGTCCCAGCGATAGACAAGATTGGCCTCCATTCTCGGTTCCAAATACACATCTGGCGCTCCCGATAACCCAACATCAGCGATCGATGCTCCGTTCTGGTTCACAAGGAACGTCAGCTGTTGTCCGTTAGAAAAATCGTCGTAACCGATAACGAGATTGGCCGTGTACTCGGGCTGACCCTGCAGCTCGCGAGGGTCATCATTGACGAGAGTGACCTCTGATTCGATTACCGACGCGTTGAAAGACACAAATAGACTTCGACTGTAGTCATCACTCAACAAAAACTCTTTGCGACCCTCAATCTCTACTCCCGAAAGCTCGCCACTCTCGGCATTTCTGAAGGTTCGGGAATTACCGGCTGTTCCGGATGCCAGCTGAACAATGCGTTCGATTGGCTTATCAATATCCTTGTAAAACAGTGCTATCGACAGACTGTCTTCTTCATTTGGGTACCACTCCCATCTCAAATCAGCATTTCGCACTGAAGCGACTTCTAGAAATGGATTGCCCCGAACTCGGAAGTTGAATTCGTTATCGTAGAAGACCGCGTTCGCTGCCTCTTTAAAGTCGGGTCGAGCCACGGTTTCAGAAACCGCAAGCCGCAACTGCTGATCATCCCTGTAAAACCAATTTAGGCTCAGGCTCGGAAGAAGGCTGTCCTCCTCAATGACTGACTCAACAGGCAGGCCCTCACCTGTGATCGCAAATGTGTTGGTAACTTGCTCGAACATCTCGTAGCGCGCGCCCACAACAACTTGCCAGGTTGTATCAAACGTGTGGTCGTACATCGCATACACGCTGTTGTAATCCAGCTCGGCGTCGTAGCTGTCGGACACCAGCGTTTTGTCATCAAAGACCAGACCCGTTTCACGGCTTGTTGTTATTCCACCCGTAGGGGTTTGACTAGAGGCATCCGAATCACCTGTGTTTTGACAAGAGTTTGCACCCGAGCCTGAACCACAGACGTAGACCACGTCAGAGACGAGCACATTTTCTGCCGACAAAAGGTCTTGCTGTGATTGATTAATGTTGAACCCGTAGGTTTCGCTATCCGAGTCCCGGTCGCGAAGGATCGCTTGCGCCCCAAACTTCATGCTTGAAAAGCTGGAACCGCTATCGAACACATCCCAAGTGATATCAAAGGAAGCGTCAAAATTATTATCGGTCAACTCATCGTATCGACGAGTGATTACACCTGGCTCCAAGAAAAAGCCCTGCATGGCGACACTCTGGTCATCATTAGCGCGGCCAAAATCGAAACCAGACTTCAAATCCTCTGGGTTGGTCGCGTTACTGGATGCCGTAAACGTGAAGTCTCTTCGGTCAGGAGCGTACATATAGGCCTGACTAGCGGTCACCTGCCACTCTCCGAAGATGGACCCATCTTCATTAATAAAGTGTGACCCCATGAGTTGTGCACTGGCGTACTGGCGCTCCGCCCACCCGATACTCTGGTTGTAGACAGCCTGAAATTCGTCACCCTCTTGACCCACTACCCGCTCGAGCATTGATTGGGTGTCACGAGATAAAACGGTGTTCAACTCGTAGGTGCTATTACCAATATTGACACCCAAGGAAACGAGCCCACTGGCTTCTACGCTGTTAGAGACCTGCTCGTAGACGAAGTTGTTCTCAATAATTCCTGTGGGGGTATAACTATTTCTCTCGCCGTTTTGACGCTGAGACCACTCGTTTGAGTAATTACCTGCCGCGTAGAAACCTACTTCGGCATCACCGAGATAAAAAAGATCACCAAATTCAATGCCCAAGCTGGCATCAGGTGCGGCGGTTTCGAACGCTGGATCAAAACCATCTTTCAGCTGAATAGCAGCAAGACGACGAAGCTGTCCCTCGATTTCATCGTCGATTTCATAAACTGTGCCCGTTGAAGTGTCCTGAACCGTACCGATGCGGAGCGCTTCTGCAATGGCAAGCACACTTATATCACGCTCACGTGTTCCATCATCCCAGCCAATTGCATCAAAGTCGCCGCTGAGGGGATCAACCGCAACGGTGCTACCCGTCAAGCCGCTTGTACCCGCTGTCCCGAGAGACAACCCGAAGACTCTTTCATCGGGAAACGTCTTTGTGTTGATAACAAGGTTGCCACCCGTGGATTCCCCCGGCATGTAGGGCAGAAACGTTTTCTTGATATCCAACTGATTAACAAAGTTCGATGGGAAAAGATCCAACGGGACAGTTCGCTTAGAGGGGTTAGTTGAAGGCATCGTGGCGTTGTTCAACGTCGTTGCCACGTACCGACCTCCGAGCCCCCGAATAAAAACGTATTTGTTGTCCTGAATAGAAATTCCAGGAACCCGCACTACCGAGGAGGCCACGTCAGAATCGGAAAAGCGGGCAAGTAGTTCAACGCCAATCGTATCTACCACACCGTCCGTATCTCGCTCACTGAGCTCAAAGCCGGATGGATCGAATGTCCCCATGACGAAGACTTCTTCCAACTGCAACGTCGGCGCCTCAAAGGTCAGCTGATCGCTTTCCAGCGTCAAACCAACAGAGCGAGCAATGCCGGCCACGACGCGATCAGTTCTTGCTACTCCATCGGCTGAGACTGTGTACTGTCCCCGGGGGAGATCCTTCTCAACCATCCCATCAACATCGGTTGTCGCGACTCCACCACCGTTTGAGAAATTAACGATGACACCTTCAACCGGAACGCCGTCCCGTTGAACACGCACAACCAAGGTGCCTTTCCCAGCGTCGCGACGTTGAGTAGCCGACTCCGTCGAACCAAAGAGATCAACACGTGCATCCGAACTTCCAAGGTCGATAATGACGTCAGCTAGTTGGCCCGGGTTGGAAGCGAATCGCACGACAAAGCGGTCATCAGCTCCAACCGTTACAACATGACCGCCACCATCCAAATCACCGCGCACGGATCCATCCGCGCGGGTATTACCAATAATCTGATCGTCCAATTGGACATCGACGCCCGACAGCGGACTTCCGTTTTCAAAGACGTAAACAATCAGTTCGTCACTGGCGTGGGCGGCGGCGGTTAGGAAGTAGCAACATGCCAACAGTTGGAAGGTAAAAACGCGAAAAGTTTTCATCGATGCCTCTGTCATAAAAGCCCATCAACTGGGTTCATCCACGAGGCGCACATTAGGAAGGAATGGTTACAGGCGGCTTGCCAAAAAATGACAAATTAGTGACATGAGTTTTGGCACTGAAAACCGTTATTAAGTAACGCCGATAAGTGTCTGTTTTTGCTTGATGTCAAAAAAACCATGAAGGAAAAACTTCAAAAAAAATAACTTTTTTTAACTATCAGACCGCACGTGAGTCCCGTTTTTAGATGCTTTCGATAGGCAAGTCTGCCAATGGGAATGCATGGCCATCGTTTCTCGATCACAGCTTATTGAGCACCGGAGTTGACATGTCAGGTGAACCATCAAAAACTAACGCCGCAAGTACCGCGATACGCAAGACACCAATCTCCGACTGGGAGGAGATGCTGCCTTTTAGGGTCTGTCACACGTCTTAAATCTTTCGGTCAACAATCCGACATTAATCGAACATACTCTGTCGCCATTAGGAGCGTCTCGAATGGAAATTATCGCGTCAAACGGCTTTTTGTTTTTAGCGCTTGCCTGCGTCTTCGGTTTGTTCATGGCCTGGGGCATTGGTGCAAACGACGTGGCCAATGCGATGGGGACTTCAGTTGGCTCTAGAGCGCTCACGCTAAAGCAAGCGATCATCATCGCCGCCATCTTTGAGTTTGCAGGCGCCTATCTGGCCGGCGGTGAAGTCACAGCCACCATACGCAAGGGCATCATTGACCCGGCGGTGCTATCGGACTCGCCCGAACTGCTCGTGTTCGGCATGCTATCGGCCCTACTAGCGGCAGCGACATGGCTGCTAATTGCCAGTATTGGGGGCTGGCCCGTATCAACAACGCACTCAATTGTTGGTGGTATCGTCGGCTTCGCAGCTGTCGGCATCTCGGTCGATGCCGTTGACTGGGGGAAAGTCGGTGAGATCGCTGGAAGCTGGGTGGTCTCGCCTGTGCTGGCAGGCACACTGGCTTTCTTACTGTTTATCTCGGTCAAAAAGTTAATCTTTGATCACGACAATACCTTCGAACGTGCGCGTCGCTACGTGCCCGTCTACATGTGGATGGTAGGGTTTATGATCAGTATGGTGACCCTACTGAAAGGCCTAAAACATATAGGCCTTGATCTCACGCTAGGGATGGGCTCGGCATTTGCTGACGCCATGGTGATCTCGGCAGTTATCGGGCTCGTCGTCGCGGCAATCGGCGCCCTCATTCTTGGCAAAATAACGCCTTCGGGTGATCTCAACAGCGACGCGAATATCGAACGCGTGTTCGGCATTCTTATGATTTTCACGGCCTGTGGTATGGCCTTTGCCCACGGCTCCAATGATGTAGCCAACGCAGTGGGTCCTGTTGCGGCAGTGGTGAGTACAGTCCAATCAGGTGGCGTCATTGGCGCCGAGGCGATCATGCCCTGGTGGGTATTGGGTATTGGTGCTGTTGGCATTGTTATCGGACTGGCCACCTATGGTTGGCGAGTCATCCAGACCATTGGACAAAAGATTACCGAACTGACACCGAGTCGAGGATTTGCCGCAGAGCTCGCGGCGGCATCAACCGTTGTGCTCGCCTCTGCAACTGGCTTACCCATATCAACCACTCATACGCTCGTCGGCGCTGTACTGGGCGTCGGTTTAGCGAGAGGGGTCGAGGCAGTGTCTCTTCCAACAATAGGGAAGATTTTCGCTTCATGGTTGGTCACGTTGCCCGCGGGCGCTGGCTTGGCAATTGTCTTCTTCTACCTATTATCATTTGCGTTCGGCGCTTGATTCATGGAGGGCGCCTGCTATGAAAGGCGCCTATTAAACGAGCACCTCGGGTAGGTTTTTATGTTGGACTTCCAACACATCTTGAAACATTACCAACCCGCATTTACTTCGAGATGGCCAACCTCTGCGCGCCTGCTAGGGTCACTTTTGGGGTTCGTTTTTGGCCAAAAAATCTTTGAGCAGTTCGAACGGACACATCCCGAGTCAGAGGGGCTACCGTTTCCGGCGGCCGTACTGAGATTTTTCAACTTTCAATTTGAGATCAACCAAGCCGAGCTGGCGCAAATTCCGAAGCAGGGTCAGGTCATCATTATCGCCAATCACCCACTGGGATCACTCGATGGCATCGGTCTGCTCGATGCCGTTCTCTCGATCCGACCTGATGCAAAAATTGTGGTTAATGAACTGCTGATGCACGTAAAACGGCTTCAACCCTTTGCCCTGCCCGTCGATAACATGAGCAACCAGACGTCACGAGAGCAGCTGCGGGCCATCCAATCTCACCTTGCCAGCGGCGGCGCCCTGATTATATTCCCCGCCGGCGAGGTCTCCCGATGGCGTCTTTCGGGCATTCGAGATGGGCAATGGAACAGCAGCTTCGTACGTCTCGCCCTCCGCTACCGGGCGCCCATCGTCCCGGTCTCGGTTCGAGGCAGGAACTCTCGCTTTTTTTATTGCCTAAGTCTGTTCATAAAACCGCTCTCGACGGCGTGGCTCATTCGGGAAATGTTTAAGCACCGTCATGCTCGTGTTTCTGCGCGTGTCGGGAGACCCATTTCATACCCCGCCTTGTCGGAGAAGCGAGAACCGGCTCAGGTCATTGCAGACGAGATAAAAGCGCAGGTTTATTCCTTGTCCGAGGCCTGCGACCTGCCCTCGCCACCTCCTCACCCCATTGCAAAACCAGAATCCCGCGAAAGCCTCGAAAAAGATCTGAAGCAATGTCAGTCGCTGGGCACAACGCCAGACGGCAAAGGTCTGTTTCTGACCACCCAAACCGAATCGCCCGCGATTGTGCGAGAGATAGCACGCCTGCGTGAAGCCACCTTCCGTCCGGTGGGCGAGGGATCGGGATATGAGCGTGACACCGATCAATTCGACACGCACTACCACCACCTCTTCATCTGGAGCTACGACGACCAGGACATTGTAGGCGCGTATCGGCTGGGGGATGCCGGAAAGCTTATGAAGCAAGCGGGCGTAGCTGGCCTATACACACATACCCTTTTTCATTTTTCTCCAGCGATGAATTCGTACCTAGAGTACGGGTTGGAATTGGGTCGCAGCTTTGTTCAGCCGAAATATCAAAACCGCTATGCACTAGACTATCTGTGGCAAGGCATCGGTGCTTTTGTGCAGGAACACCCGCACATTCGATATCTCTTCGGCTCCGCCTCTATATCAGCACGCTACGGACACGAGGCCACAGCCCGCATTGCCCATTTCTACAAAACCCATGTGAACCAGCTACCTGTGGATGTCTCGCCAAGAACGCCTTTTTGCGTTTCCGATTTATTAGAAGCGCAGTTGGCCAATGAAATGCCCGGTGACGACTTTCAGACCGATCTCACGGCACTGCAGTCTGCGCTTGCAGCCCAGAATCTCACGATTCCCCTGCTCTTTAAGCACTACTCACAAGCCACGAGTAAAGATGGCGTGTCGTTCTCTGCCTTCAACGTGGATCCAGCCTTTGGCGATTGTGTGGATGCGTTCGTTATGGCTGATCTGACCCGATTACTCCCCAAGAAAAAACGGCGCTACCTCGGCGAGTCGTGGCAACACCGCCCTGTGAACGGGACGTCGCAAGAGGCGTATGCATTACCTCCTGAAGCCTCCAATGCGGCGACGAACCGATAATACACTATTGCGCCGCGAGGCGTTTGCACGGAGCATCGCAGACGCTAAAGAAGACTCAAACTGATCTTTGTCGACGCGACCAACGAATTTACCCGATAATCATCGAAATTCGCTGTTGATTGAAACTTAAAACGCTTGAGTTTGTCTCAACAAAACCCCATGTCACTGAGTGACATCGCTGTAGGTATTTGATTCATGAACCACACTGCCATCGCCGGTCTCGAAACCTGGCTGAGTCAGCAA
>CAJWQE010000081.1 GCA_913045375.1 uncultured Halieaceae bacterium
CGCTTTTCGTCACTCAACGCGGAACAAGAATCAGTCCGAGAGCCGTACAAGACAGAATTCGCCAGCTAGCGATGAGACATGGCATGACACAACGCGTGCACCCGCACGTGTTGCGTCACGCTTTCGCAAGCCATCTACTGGAATCCAGTGGCGACTTGCGCGCCGTACAAGAGCTCCTGGGACACGCCAATATTGCAACGACCCAGATTTATACACATCTCGATTTTCAGCACCTTGCCAAAGTCTATGATCAGGCGCACCCGCGGGCACAAAAGCGCGGCAAGCGAAATACGGACTCATGATCACAACCCTCTCATTTGATCTTGACGATACACTCTGGGATCCAAGACCAGCCCTCATCGCCGCTGATAAAGCGCAGTGGTTGGCACTCGCTCAGCGCTACCCCGATCTCGCGGAACGCTTTACCCGGGATAAAATCTTCGTCTGTAGAAAGCAGATTCTTACCGATGCGCCGTCTATCGTGGGTGATGTAACAGCCCTGCGAATTGAGGTGATTTATCGGGTTTTACTCTCGCTCGATATCGCGCCAACAGAGGCCAATGAATCAGCAAGAATGGCGTTCGAGGCCTTCATGGCAAAAAGAAACGACGTGATCCTGTTTCCTGAGACAATCCCCATGCTCGAAAGCGTTACGGAGTCATACACTGTTGTAGCCATTACTAATGGCAATGCGGATGTTTTTAAGACGGAGATCGGACCCTATTTCGACCTTTCGATTCGCGCAGACGAAGCCGGAATAGCAAAACCGGACAGAGGCATTTTCGACCTGACCTGGGAAAAACTTGGCTGCCAATCAAGCAACGTTATCCATATAGGCGATAGTGTTGAAAATGATGTTCAGGGTGCGATCAATGCTGGAGTGACACCTATTTGGTACAACCCGAGTAAAGAACAAAACACGCTAGGAGTGAATGAAGTAGGAGCCCTATCAGAGCTCCCTTCAATGATTCAGCAACTTAGCGACAGGCACTAAGCTATACGGAGCGATTGCTTAGATTGCTTCCTCGCCCGTTTCACCGGTGCGAATACGAACGACCTGCTCCAACTCCGAAACAAAGATCTTGCCATCACCAATCTTCCCGGTACTAGCTGCAGCAATAATCGTGTCGACAATTTGATCTAGCTGTTCGGCCGACGTTGCTATCTCGAGCTTTAGCTTCGGAAGAAAATCGACAACGTACTCTGCTCCTCTGTAGAGCTCGGTATGCCCCCGCTGGCGACCAAAACCTTTCACCTCGGTAACCGTAACCCCCTGCACACCAATCTCTGAAAGCGCACTCCGAACATCATCCAGCTTGAAGGGCTTAATAATTGCGGTGACTAACTTCATGAAAACCTCACACCTATTCTTTTTTTCACGGCTGAGCGCCGTCGTTGCCAGAGTATGGCGTATGCGGCTGCGTTTATGAAGTAACGTGACAGGAGTTAATGCTGTAGATAAAAAAAACCCGGCAATTAAGCCGGGTTTCGATTCAAGCGCTGACTGATCAGCGGTTCGCGACCGAACCTTTAGAACTTACGGCCTCAAGATCAAAGCGATCAGACTGCATGACCTTAGTCCACGCCGCAGCAAAATCACTGACGAACTTAGCCTCGCCGTCATCCGCGCCATAAACCTCAGAGATTGATCGCAGCTCGGAGCTTGATCCGAACATCAGATCAACGGGCGTAGCTGTCCATCGACGATCCCCTGTCTCACGGTCAGTCGCAACGTAAACACCGGGGAACTCCGTTGATGCAGTCCACTCAACACCCATATCTAGCAGATTCACGAAGAAGTCATTACTGAGCTCGCCTTCGCGATCAGTTAACACACCATGTGACGAACCACCGGCATTAGCACCCAGTACGCGCAAGCCACCGGTAAGCGCGGTCATCTCAGGCACTGTGAGGTCGAGCAAACTCGCCTTGTCGATCATCGCACCAACGGGTGACATGTAGTTACGATTCGCATCGTAGTAATTGCGGAATCCGTCAGCAACGGGTTCTAGTGCACCAAATGAAGCAACGTCGGTTTCAGCTTGCGATGCATCCATACGACCCGGCACAAACGCTATCTCCAGGTTGTGACCGCGCTTAGCAGCCGCACTTTCGATAGCAGCCGCACCACCCAAGACAATCATGTCAGCCATGCTGATTTGCTTGCCACCGCGGGCCTTAGCGTTGAATTCGCTTTGTACGCTCTCTAGGGCTGAGAGTGTCGCTGCAAGCTCATCGGTATCATTGACGTCCCAGCTGTTCATTGGCGCCAAGCGAACTCGGGCACCATTGGCACCACCACGCATATCACTGTCCCGATAGGATGACGCTGAAGCCCACGCCGCTTTGATGAGAGCAGCTTCGCTTGCTCCCGACTTAAGAATCGCCTTCTTAAGCTTCGTCACGTCTTTCGCATCAACCAACGCGTGATCAACCGCGGGGATTGGATCCTGCCAAAGAAGCACTTCAGCTGGCACATCTGAACCCACGTATCGAGCTCGAGGGCCCATGTCACGGTGAGTCAGTTTGAACCAAGCACGTGCAAATGCATCTTCAAACTCGGATGGGTTCTCGAGGAATCGCTTAGAGATTGCTCGGTAAGCCGGATCCGCCTTCAAAGACAGGTCTGTGGTGAACATGATCGGTGCATGCTTCACATCCGCAAGGTGCGCATCAGGAACTGTGCCCTCAGCCTGACCGTCCACAGGTACCCATTGGATGGCACCGGCAGGGCTCTTGGTCATTTCCCAATCGAACGCAAAGAGGTTTGCTAGATACATCATGCTCCAGCGGGTGGGTGACGCAGTCCACGCACCCTCAAAACCCGATGTAACCGTGTCTTCTGAGTGACCTTTGCCGCAACGGTTGTTCCAGCCAAAGCCTTGCTCTTCCAGAGCCTCGCCTGCGGGCTCAACGCCCACACACTCACCCGGCTTGTGCGCACCGTGCGCCTTGCCGAAGGTGTGACCACCCGCGATAAGCGCCACAGTTTCCGCATCATTCATGGCCATTCGACCAAAGGTATCGCGAATATCATGCGCCGCCAGCGCTGGATCCGGGTTGCCATTGGGGCCCTCTGGATTTACGTAGATCAGACCCATTTGAACCGCAGCGAGTGGGCTGTCTAACTTGCGATCACCCGTGTAACGCTCATCGGCAAGCATGACCTTTTCGGGACCCCAGTAAACGAGATCGGGTTCCCAGTCATCGGTACGACCACCTGCAAAACCAAATGTTTTAAAGCCCATGTCTTCCATCGCGACGTTGCCAGCGAGGATCATGAGATCTGCCCAGCTAACGTTGGCGCCGTAAGCCTTTTTTACTGGCCAGAGTAGCCGACGTGCCTTGTCGAGGTTGCCGTTATCGGGCCAGCTGTTGAGCGGCTCGAATCGCATCTGACCGCCACCAGCCCCACCTCGGCCATCGGCCACCCGATAAGTACCTGCGCTATGCCAGGCCATACGGATAAAGAAAGGACCATAATGACCGTAATCAGCAGGCCACCAGTCTTGTGAGTCTGTCAGCGTTGCACGGATATCGGCCTTCAAGGCGTTCAAATCAACCTGTGCAAACGCTTCAGCGTAATTAAAGTCCGCCCCGTAAGGATTTGACTCAGGTGCGTGCTGACGCAGCGGAGTCAAGTCAATACGATCAGGCCACCAAAACTTAGGGGGCTTGGCAAACGTGTTTTCTGCCTGGACCGGTGCCGACATTGCGGTGAAAACCGCGAGGCCTGCAACGGCGAGCTTGAGAGCTTTCATAAATACCACCTCCAAAAGAGACTTATTGTTTTTTTTTGGGAAGAGAATGAACCCAGTCCTCCCATGACAGCTAATCTATTCCTAGTAGCGGTATCGTTCCAATCGGAATATCTGTCGAACTTGATCGAAATTTCTGATCAGTGGTCGGGGTAACCAAGTGAGCTTTTAAAACGTACGACCAACCGTGGTTAGTCACGCTTTTGACCTGCTCTCAAGAGATCGCATCAACGTGGTGTTGAAGAGTGTCAGTGCCGCCTCGGTGAAACGGGTCATGTTTTCTTCACGATTCTCCGAGAATGTCTCTACTGTGATGGCCGCGTTAACGGGCCCACTGATCCCAATGACACTGGTGCCGGGCGCATGTCCATAAGGCGTTCCTGTGGGTCCTGCAGCGCCCAGCTCCGCGATGCCCCAGGTGGCATCAAGTTTCAGTCTTGCAGCATGAGCGAATTCAGCCACCATGGGCTCCGTCAGGGGTTTAAGTCCTTTCAGTTTGATCGCATCAAGGTCAAGAAAAGCATGTCGCGATTCTCGGGTGTAAATAACGCTACCGCCGCGAAAGTAGCTGGATGCGCCAGCAACAGATAAAAGGTTTGCCGCGATAAGCCCTCCGGTCGAGGACTCGGCGATCGAGACAGACTGTCCACTGGCAACAAGTTTGGAAGCAATGGCCGCGCAAACACTTAAGAACATGGAGGCATCCCTTGCGATCTGATAAAGACGACACGCTAACCCTAAAGGCCATTGTTTGCTATACGAGATATCCTCGAACGTGTCTTAAAGGTGGTAGTCAGAAGCCAAACCCAAAAGTGGGGCTTTCTAATTATGGCGGGTAATAAAAAAGGGGGAGCAAAGCTCCCCCAACGTCTCACTCAAACATCTAGCGGGCGGTTTAAGCCTTGAATTCTGGGTACGCCTCGAGTCCACACTCGGCAATATCTGAACCCATCTCTTCCTCTTCATCGGAAACACGAACCGGCATAACGAAGCCGATCAACTTGAAAGTGACGAACGATGTAACAAATACCCAACCGAAAATCGTCGCGCCACCAATCAACTGTCCCGAAATACTTGCGTCTGAATTGGTGAAGGGGACCGCTAACAGACCCAACAATCCTACGGTTCCGTGAACCGAAATCGCACCAACAGGGTCGTCTATCTTTAGCTTGTCTAATGTGACAATTGACCCAACCACTAACGCACCACCCAAACCACCAATGATGGTCGCCATTAGTGGTGATGGAGTATCTGGCCCGGCGGTAATCGCCACTAAGCCGGCCAAACAACCGTTAAGTGCCATTGTTAGGTCAGCCTTGCCAAACATAGCTTTCGCAACCAGGAGTGCAACAATGCAACCCCCCGAGGCAGCAGCGTTTGTATTTAAGAACACGACCGCAACCGCATTTGCGTCGCTGACTGTTGCGGTAGCTAGTACCGATCCGCCGTTAAAACCGAACCACCCCATCCACAGGATAAATGTTCCAAGGGTCGCAAGTGGCATATTAGCGCCAGGCATGGCATTTACAGATCCATCTGAACCATATTTTCCCTTCCTTGCGCCTATCGCTAATACTCCTGCCAGCCCCGCCGCGGCACCAGCCATGTGTACTATCCCGGACCCGGCAAAGTCTACAAAACCCAGATCGCCCAGATTGTAAAGTCCGAAAACGTCTTTGCTACCCCAAGTCCAACCACCTTCCGTCGGGTAAATGAACGCTGTCATCACGACCGCGAAGATCAAGAATGCAAATAATTTCATCCTCTCGGCCACAGCACCGGACACAATTGACATTGCAGTTGCGACGAATACTACTTGGAAGTAGAAGTCGGCAGACGGAGCGTAGCCTGCTGGCTCTTCCGCACCCGCGACTCCGTCAGCGGCGAGGCCATCAAGTAAAATGCCTCCGCCATACATGATGTCGTAGCCGACAACCATATACATGGTGCAGGCGATAGCAAACAAAACAATGTTCTTCGTTAGAATCTCGGTTGTGTTCTTGCTGCGAACGAGACCTGCCTCTAGCATGGCGAACCCTGCCGCCATCCACATTACCAACGCACCGCACACCAAGAAATAAAAGGTGTTTAACGCGTAACTTAATTCTGCTGTAGCTTCCATAATTTTTTGTCCTCAATGTTCCTAAAGCGCCGCTTCACCGGTCTCGCCGGTGCGAATGCGCACTGATTGCTCGAGAGACGTCACGAAAATTTTACCGTCCCCAATGTTTCCGGTTTGCGCAGAGGCCGAAATGGCCTCTATCGTCTGCTCCGCCATCTCGTCTGAGACGGCGACCTCGACTTTCGTTTTCGGTAAGAAATCGACCACGTATTCAGCTCCCCGATAGAGCTCAGTGTGTCCTTTCTGCCGCCCGAAGCCTTTCACTTCGCTTACTGTGATGCCCTGTACACCGATAGCTGACAGCGCCTCGCGGACGTCGTCTAACTTGAAGGGCTTTATGACCGCGGTTACCATTTTCATTTGCTTCTCTCCGTTGTAATAGCCGAACCTGCTGTCGCCTTAGAGGCTTTTACCAATTGAGAGAATCAAAGCAGCATCAGCCCAGTCATATCCGTAGGCGTCTTCCTTATCCAAGTCGGTATCCTCATACGTAATAGCAAAGTCAAGGCCGCCGGCTGATGTAGACAACGCCACTGACCAGTTCATGTGTTCAGTTGCGCCATCCAAGTAGCCAGCTTCGTCGTAATCGCCAGAACCTACGAGTAAATCCAGAGCCACGCTTTCGGAGAGCGCCATGCTGTAGGTCGCATACGTGTATGTAAACTTGCCAGTTTCGCCCCAGTACTCATCGGAATAGTTCATACCAATGCCGAAATCACCAAAACTCAAAGACCCGTAAATCTCACCGTAATCGCCCAGCAAACCTTCGTCCTGAGGATAGTCGTAGTAGATATAACCAATGTCGAAAGAAACGCTGTCGCTGATATCGGAGGCGAAGCCTGCGTAGTAGTCGAGTTCGATACCGCCATTTAGACCACCACACGTATCGATTGCGCAATCAAAGTCGACGGCCGCGCCCCATGTACCGATGTATGCCCCATTGTCAAAAGCGACATCGAAACCGCCCTGCACTGACGGCGCGCTATCTGACTGCGAGATGCCGCGGAACTTATAATCCGTTGTTAAAGCGATGTTGCCACTAACTTCTGCTCCGAACGCCTGTGCAAACGGGAATGAACTTACGGCTGCCACGAGGGCCACTTTCTTTAAAGACATTATGCTCTCCTTTATTTAAGACAAATCCAGGAGACAGCACCCTGCGCTGCTCCTTTGGACTTATTGTTCCTTGCGAGCGGCGCGCCAATAAATTTAAATCCAACAAAAACAGAAAGTTATCGTTATTTAAGACCGCCTAAAATGGTAGCTGGCAGTTGGATTGCACCACGATAGTGCGGGTCGAAATCACTGATGCGCAAAAATGATGCGACACCGAGACCTCAAATTTAGTTAACCTGTACTCTTTTGCAGCGAGTCACATGACATGAGTGATCGGAAACCTAAGCCTGACCCAATTGGATCGGTATCATCAACGCTCGGCGATATGTTAGTGGACGGTAAATCCATGGCTGACGAGGTAGCGGATAACGCAAAGGCAGTTGCGCGAGTAGCCCTGGGCAATCTCGGTGTTGTAAGTCGTGATGAATTTGACGGTCAAGTCGCAATGTTGAGGAGGACGAGAGCGCGCGTGGAGCAGTTAGAGTCTGAGATTTCGAAACTGCTTATAAAAATCGATGAACTCCAAAGCCAATCGAGCGATTGAAATAATCGCGACTGGCTCCTTTAGCTGCTGACTTTTTTTGGCAACGCCTGATCGTGCAAAAAGGCTTGACCTTTACCAATTTAGCGGTAAGGTTGTCAAGCCCATCGGGCTAAACACGTTCATCTGGCACGAGTAAAAGTAGGTCAGACGGAAGTAGGCAGATAAAAATACATCTCTTCAAAAAGAGAGGTTCGCATCAAGCGTCTGCTTGTTGCACTAAACAATCTACCGAAGGAACGCATTGAAAGAAGGTGTGTTGTCGTAAGGCAGCGCGTGTTTAATCAATCGTAATGTTGGAGGTTGACATGACTTCATGCACTTATCGTGGCGCAGAGTATCACCCATCTCAGAAGGCAGGCACCCAAATTTTGGGCGCGGGCGTGTATCGAGGTGTGAATTGGAAGCGCCGCTCTATGAAGCCTGCTGCTAACCCAGAAAGAAATCTTATCTGGCGCGGCACAACTCATACAAAGTAAAGACCGTTTGGTCGTCTCGCTCAACAAAACAAGGGGTCCATGAATGACCCCTTTCTCTTGCTTTCTTACACAAATACGGAATGACTGCTAACGGTATAGCAGCTAATCCCATACTTCGAACTTTACAGCGGGCGACGCTGCGTTGAACGGAATTAGAGCCTAAAAGGAGTAGCTTGAATCCGCAAACGTCAGCCGGATAGTTCTCTAATTTGCCGGATGCATCAGAAGCTCGTGACGTACTCCGCAAGATCTCGGATGTCGTCATCACTCAGCGCAGCGGCCTGTCCCCACATGAGCGCACTCTGAGCGCCAACCATCTCGTTTGCACGGTAGGCCGTCAGCCGTCCAACAATATAGTCGGCCTCGCGTCCTGCGAGCGCAGGGCCAATACCGCCGCCGCCATTGGGGCCGTGACATGCAGCGCAGCCTGCGTACTTTGCTTCACCGGGAAGCGAAGCCACCGCCGCATCAGCGACAGATGCGCCGCCACAATCCTGTCCCGCGACACAGACGTTTGAAAATGACTTAATTCGGTCGGCAATTGCAGCACGTTGTTCATCTGTCTGCGCAAAAGCTGAAGCAGAAAGAGCTAGTATAGTGACTAAAAGGTATCGCATGGCTCTGGAAACTCGCTTGGCAATTTTACTGGAGCGCGGAGTATACAGACTAAAGTGGTATCGAAAAAACTCGGTTGTCCAGATAATGCATACAACAATAACTTGTAGTACCCAGCTTCTGTTAGATAGCCACTGCAAAAAAACAGGCTTTATGATTAAGACAGTGCACCCTAGACAGCGGCCCAACCCCAATAGGACTCCTTATGAAACTTTACACCTTCGACCCTGCCCCCAACCCACAGCGTCTCAAGATGTTCATCGATTACAAAGGTATTGAGTTAGACGCCACGCAAGTCAACTTTCCGGAAGGCGAACAGCGAACCGATGCTTATAAGGCCGTTGTTCCCACGGGTACGGTTCCAGCACTCGTGCTTGATTCAGGGCGCGTACTAAGTTCCGTGTTTGCGATCACACAATATTTGGAAGCGCTGCACCCGGACAGTCCGCTTTTAGGGACGTCCGAGGAAGAACGAGCGCTTATCCTCGATTGGAATCACCGTATCGCTACCGATGTGTTCAAGGCAATTGCCGACCTCTTCCGAAACACGAATCCGGCATTTGCAGGGCGCGCGCTTCCCGGAACACTGGACACCGAACAAATTCCAGCGCTCGCCGAGCGCGGGAGAAATCAATTATTGCACGCGCTGAACATCATGAATGATGAGCTTTCCTCCCGAGATTACGTGGCTGGTGACAGCTTCAGCATGGCGGACATCGACTTACTCGTATCACTGCATTTCGCTGGCTGGGCGGCAAAGGTTCAGCCCGATGAGTCACTCACCGCGCTATCTGACTGGCGTCAGCGAGCGCAAGCGGCCCTCGGCTGAGATAGCACTAACGCATAAAGCACTGACGTATACATCCCCAATGTAAACAGGGAAACGTGGATCCGTGTTACTAGGCCAAAAGACATCGCGATCGGGTATGCGGATCTCAACACTTTGGATCGGGCTCATCGCAAGCCTCGTGATTTTGAGTTGTACCGAGCGCGAAGTTGGTAGCGCAAAACTAGCAAATTACGTTGACCGTCTGAGCACCGCCGCCGACATTGACATCGGAATAGTCGAAGGGGACCAAAATACTTGGCAGCGAGTAGACCTCCCATCTGACTTCGATACGGACTCGTTGACGGCTACTGGCTCCTTATCACTCATCGACTTCCTGTCCCTAAGTGGCTGTGAGTTGCAAGCCAACATAGCGAAACGTAATACATCGATGGGACGGACGGCATCCTCGTCACAACGCCTCATCCTCGATCTTGAGTTTTTAAGACTGGCGTCTGCCTGCGTAACCCTCATGGAAGAGAGGGAAGAAAATAGCGTTGTCGACACGCTCCGGGAAAATATTGAACTCCGACGTACCAATTTGCCCATACGCATCTTCGCGGCAACCCTCGGGGGTCCGGAATGGCAAAAATTCTGGGAGCAGCCCATGTTACTGGGGTCGTATCCTGAGTCGGCAAGTGGTGACTCGGCACAGGCGTTGTGGGA
>CAJWQE010000082.1 GCA_913045375.1 uncultured Halieaceae bacterium
GTTATGCCATTGAAGGCAATGTCGTGGTGAGAGTTCCCGAGTGGAATAACCAGCGAGTACAAATGAAACTTGAGCAGAGTGCGCTGTTTGATGGAAATACCGTTCACTATTTGGCGGGGAGGCAAAAAGCACTTCATATCGTAGGATTTTAAAATCGCACGCTACTGCCAACTTGAGTGAGGTACTAAAGCAAGTGTTGATCGATCCGGTCAAAAACATCGCTTCTACTGACAAAATATTCGTTTCGATTGCTTGTTTTTGCGATCCTGATGTTGTCGATACGGTAAAGGATTGTTTGGATAAGGCAGGCAGTCCCGGTCGCGTAGAGATAGGGGTTTGCCTACAGGCCAAGCCCAGCGATGTTTCTTACGACGCGCTAAACGAAATTGCACGAGTCACGGTAGATCGTATCGATGTCACCGAAGCGCGGGGGCCTATTTATGCGCGAGCGCGGTGCGAAGCACTGATGACCGACGCTGATTACTTCTTGCAAATCGATTGTCACTCACGTTTTTTTCCCGGCTGGGACGAGATTCTAATTCAAGAGTTCGCTAAAGCCTCGGAGTTCAATGAAGACGCTGTCCTATCGCACTACCCAATCAATATTAAAAATATGGCGTCATCCGATCATCTTGATCGCATCGGCCACGTGAATCGCTATCGATATATCGAAGCGGATGCGATTAAGAGTCACGGCTCATTGATCAAGTTGCCAGAGGTGCCGGCTACGTCGCTCGGTATAAGCGCTGCGATGCTATTTATGCGGGCAGAAGATCGCAGGCGTTTTCCTTACGACCCGGAACTTGATTTCGGCTTACATGCTGCAGAGCAAGTGTTATACGCCGTGCGTCTCTGGACTCATGGCTTTGATATCTTTTGTCCCACACAGCATGCGTTGGCAACGGACTATGAGGGATCACGCGATCGAATTCCCGATGAGGTCAAACGTATCAGCAATGCAAATCGCACAGGCTGGCCCGAAGCCACGTGGTCCAAAGTAAAATACTTGCTGGGTCTAGACGACATTGAGCAGGTTGATCCCGTCTACGGTGATTCTCTTGCCGATTGTGTGGCGCACTTTGGTGTTGGCGATGAGCGGTCGCTGCGAGCTTACTATGACTTTGCAGGGATACATGACGACCTAAAGCGCGTCTTCCCAAACTATCGTTACGCTGAAGATTAACTGGGTATCAAACTGTTGAGGGTCAAGCCCCCGACGTTTCGCTTGACCTTGAAACGATATCGTTCGCTCCCTTCCTTTTCCTTAGCCTCGGCCTCACCAAAAAAGAAACTGATGATGACGTAGCGATTCCCTGAGCCAATTTCATTGACCTGATGAAAAAGCGATCCCGGAAAAATGACGGCGCCGTACTTGGGCACGCTCAGAACCTGTGAGTTGTATTCCGGGAAGGCAATGCCGCCCCCTTCATAATCATCATTCAAAACTAAGGTCATCGCATAGCGGCGATGGAGGTGAGGAAAGATGGTGTCGCGATGCTTCCCAAACTTGCCGCTATTTGCTCCTGAGTATTTGCAGATTTTGTAGGTCTCGCGATGGGTGATTTCAGAGTAAAAAACCTTTTCAATCTCGGGTAAGACGGACTTACTCAATTTGTCGTCGAGACGTTTTTCCAAATCGGCCGCTGGGTGGATATGGAGTCGTCGTTTGAAGTCTTTGTCTGCAACAAACCCCTCGTCCTGGTGTGCGTCGATATAGTCGATAAGATCTTCTGCGAGTGCCTCATCGATCGCATTGTTGATCACTAGCACCGGGGCGGGTGATTCATTACTAGGGAAAGTAAAGCCCGCCAGCTCTTCCTGCAGTTCCTCAAGGGTTTGCGCGTCAACGAAGTCAACAACCTTCAAATTACTGTCGGTGATGAAGGCACTGATGGGCGCAAGCTCGTGCTGAAAGAGATGACAAAACTCGGCAGAGTGGAACCAGCGGCCATGCTCAATGTCGATTGACGACGGGGTGAACACAAAGTGTCTAAAAGGAAGGCGCATTTGTAACGCGCGTGCGGTGAGTTCTAGATGACTGTCCTTAAGAAATAACAGGATATTGGGCTCACCCGCTTTGCCTTGAACGTCAAAAACTCGCTCGCATGTGTTTATGTAGGCATAGGGAACGTAGTCGCCAGTCGACATTCGGGTGCTATAGTCGACTGTGGGGTCCTGAGGAAGGGTTATGAGCTTCATAGTCCAAGTTTAAGCATAGAACCAGTATAATTTAATAAAAACATTGGAGTGATTGCGATGATTCCAGCAAGTGAGACGTTTAACGACACATGGCCATTTGAACCACATTTCACAAATGCAGCGGGCTTTCGTCAGCACTATGTCGATGAGGGCCCTGCTGAGGGTGAGGTGATTCTTTGTCTTCATGGTGAGCCTACCTGGGGTTATCTCTACCGAAACATGATTGGTCCGCTCGCCGAAAATTTTAGGGTTGTGGTGCCAGATCACATGGGTTTTGGGAAATCTGAAACACCACAAGACCGCGTTTACACACTTCAAACTCATGTTGAAAACCTCGAGCGATTCGTCGCTGATCTCGACCTGTCAGCCATTACGATCGTCTGTCAGGACTGGGGTGGCCCCATGGCCGGCGTGTTTACAGCTAGAAACCCCCACCTTGTGAAGCGGTTGTTTCTTATGAATACCCTGCTTGGTTACGGTGGTGGTCAGTCAGCAGGCGGAAAAACGCCCTGGTTTCGGTGGATTGAGAAGCACGAAGAGGCGGGCACACTCAACGGAATACTGGGCGAAATGGGAAGTACGGTATTGTCGGTCATGAAAATTCTTGGTTTTCAGAATACGGCTGCTGTGGATGACACCTGGATCGAGGCCTACTCAGCGCCATTTCCGGATCGTGAAAGCTGTATTGGTGCGATCAACTTCCCCCTCGATGTGCACTACGGACGCTTCTTACCCCTTATTTTCGAAACTATGGAAAGCGGCGACATTGAAGCGACGAAATCAAAACCCGCGATGTTGATATCGGGCGACAAGGATTTCGCCATCGCGCCTGATCATGCGGTCAGTGATTTTCGGGGACTCTTCCCAAATGCGCCGATCATCGAAGTTTCCGGAGTCGGGCACTTCTGTCAGGAGGATATCCCCGACGAGCTAGTTCAGTTCATCAAAGAGTTTATTGCCGAGAACCCATGACGACGCTAGAGCACGGCGCCACTGAACACCCAGAGACCGGCTAGGCCGAGCATAGTGGCTGCTAAGCGATTGGCATTCATCAGCCCCTGAGAGTCAGCGAGACGTTTAGCCAGCCATTGACCGCCCGTCGCATACGTCGTCATAGCAATGAATTCTGTACTCATCATAATAATGAGCATGGTTACGAATTGGGGGTAGAGAGGGGTGTCGCTTTGCACGAAGCCTGGAAGGAGCGCCATTAAAAAGGCCCAGCCTTTGGGATTGCTAACCGCTGTCACGAAACCCAGCAGTATCAGCGCACCTGCGTGGGTTTCATCGAGTCTGCGTGCCTTTAGGTCTTCAGGGGTCTCATTGAACAGGCGGATGGCGAGATACAACAGGTAGGTGCCGCCAACCAATGAAATTGCCTGGAAATAAATAGGATCTCGCGATAGCAGCCAGCCAAGACTCCAAAATGTCGCTGCAAAAACTGTTGCCACACCGGTCAATTCACCCAACATCATCCACAGGGTGCGTTTGTAACCAATGGATAAACCCAGTGTGAACGCAAGTGTCATGCATAACCCGGGCGTGAAGGACACGGAGGCAATGGTTGGTATGAATAGAAGAATGAGATCTGGGGACATGAGCACCTCGCGCGGGGCGGATGATAGCAGGATTTGAATCTGTGTCTGAGCGCATGTAGGTTTTAACCATGGGGTCAATAAACAGGGCTCGAGAAGCGGGAGACTTGAAGATGATGCGGACTCACATTGCGGTATTGCTAGCTATGTTTATGGTCCCGGTGAGCGGTGTTGCTGACCCAGAGTTTTTCGACGAGGGACCAATGTCAGGAAAAGGGTATCCATTTTCTGAGTCAGTGCGCGTCGGCAATATTTTGTTTATCTCCGGTCAGGTTGGCGTCGACGAAAATAATCAGTTAGTCGAGGGCGGCATTGTGGGTGAGACTCGCCAAATCATGAGCAACATCGGCGGTGCGCTCGAGCGCCGAGGGCTGGGCTTTTCCGATGTGGTTAAGTGCACCGTATTTCTGGCCGATGTCGCGGAGTGGGGCGAGTTCAATACCATTTACACGAGCTATTTTGAGCGGCCGTATCCAGCTCGATCTGCCTTGGGGGCCAATGGTCTGGCCTTGGGGGCAAGATTGGAGGTGGAATGCATCGCTGCTTATCCGAGCGAGTAATGAGTCTCTTTATTCACGTAGACGGAAAGTGAGGTAACCACGATGAGTGACCCTAAAAATATTGCGCTAGTCAGCATTGAATCAGTACCCGATGGGATGCGTCCGTTAGGGTTGGTGCGAGGCAGCACAGCTCGGTCTAGAAATATTGCTCGTGACATCACAGCGGGGTTGAAGAACCTGGTGGGTGGGGAGGTGACGTCTTACACAAAGCTTATGGCCGATGCTCGAGAGGAAGCGATCTACCGAATGCAGGAAGACGCGGCTCGAATGGGCGCAACGATGGTCGTGGGCGTAAGATTTGCGTCATCGATGGTGTCACAGGGCGTATCGGAAATGGTGGCCTGGGGCACAGCTGTTGGCCCAATGGACGGTCAATAGATCGCCGGTAGATGGCCAATAGGTGGGTAGTATCGATATGTGGACGCTAATTATTATCGGCTTGTTATGTATCCCCATCATTTATAAACGTCTCGGAGAAAAGAAGACTGAGCGTTTTGAGGATCGGGACAATTAATCCGTTAAGGACGGGACGCCAACGTTCATGAACGTTAGGTAGTGCTTGGCAGCAACCTCTGCCTTAAATGGTGCTACGGCCTCGTCGAGCAATGACGACGTAATTCCGCTGTTAAGCACATCAACACAGGCCGCAGCGAGTGCCTTTGCGTCACCAACGGGTACTAAGGGAGCGATTCGTCCGCCATCGAGCATTTCACTGGGTCCTGAGGGGCAGTCGGTCGAAACCACGGGTGTGCCCACAGCCATAGCCTCCGTCAGTACGTTGCCTGATCCCTCGGCGAAGGATGACAGGACGAAAAGGCTAGATTTCGCCATCCAAGCCCAAGGTGTATCGACAAACCCGGGGAGCTGCACACGATCTGCCAGACCGGTCTCCGTGATAATTTTCTCCAAGCTCGTTCGCTCCGGCCCCTCTCCCAGGATCAAAAGCCGAGAGGGTATCGTGTCATTAATGAGTCGGAAGGCTTCCAACAGCGTTTTATGGTCCTTGTTCTTCGTCAGCCTTCCAACGGTGATTAGAACCGGCTCACCGAAGTTCTCACTCAGCCATGGATGATCAACGGACGTTTGCGCTTCTCGAATCATTTCTGCCGTGGTGACGGGGTTTTTAATCGCTGTGATCCGATCAGCGGGCATACCAGTGGTCGTAAGCAGATCCTCTCGAACACCCTCTGACACCGCGATGATGCCGTTCAATTTGGGGTACTCGTTGCGCATTAACCGGCCCCAGTGCCAACGTTGGAAGCGACTACGATGCGCGAGTGATTGCGTCACATTGATACCAATAACGCCTGTAATCGGGGTGTCGGTTCCCGCTTTCTTACGTGCTTTGAGAGCCGCGAGCATGGCGCGGTGTTTCGCGACAAGCAGTGCTTGTGGCGCCTCTTTTTGGAGGTAATTGGCGACCTCATTGACGCAAGTGGCTGCGTGCTGGCGTTTGAGAGGAATTTGGTTTACCGCAGGCGACAGGGCAGCCAAGTGAGGGCTTTTGCGTTTTATTAGCAACAGATCCACCTCGATTCCCAAGGCAGCGATTTCGTTGACCAACAGTGCAAAACTTCGCTCAACTCCTCCTTGGCCGGAGAAAGATACCAGTACGGCAATTTTGTTCTTTTTTGCCATGAGACTTAAAACGTATCGCCGAGTTCTAGTTCACCAAAGCGCTGTAAGCGCGAGGTCAGTACGGCTGCTTGTCGGTGTTTGACTGCTTGCTGGTACACAGGATCGGTCACCATCTCGAGGAAGGCACCCGCATTTGGATAACGGGCGATGAATACCTGATCCCAGGATTCATCACTGGGTCCGATGACTGTCGATTCGAAATTGCCACGCCAGACAATTGAGCCGCCTACGCGGGAAAAGATGGGTCCACTGTCAGTTCCATAGTTAGCGTAAGCCTCGGCGCCGGTCATGGGTGTGTTCGCTAGGGGATGACCCGTCTCATAACGTGCTTGATCATAAAATTTGAGCTTGTTAAGCATGAGGATTGGCGTTGTCCTATCCAGTGCCTTGAAAGCATCGAAATTAACTCTGGAGGGGTCGACGTACTGGTCATCGAACATGGTTTTTGGCTCCGAAGGTATCCACGCGTGGTAACCTTACGCGGTCATGTCGAGCGAGACTAGGTCTCAGCCCGTTTGTTGCAAAAATTATCGTTAGAGGGACGTGCGCATGCGCGAGTTGGTTAAATCAACGCTGGAAGAGCATAGGCAGGTAGTCGAAAAAATGGCTGCGCTTGAAGGCGAAATAGCGTCAGCGGGTGAGTTGTGTGGGAACGCCCTGGCGCAAGGCCAACGCATCTATCTTTGCGGTAACGGCGGTTCTGCGGCCGATGCGCAGCACATTGCGGCTGAGCTCATTGGCCGCTTTGTTAACGACCGTCGCGCGCTACCGGCAATAGCGTTAACAACGGACACATCCGCGTTAACGGCCATTGGTAACGACTACGGTTACGACGAGGTTTTTAGCCGGCAGGTCGAGGGTTTGTGTCGGGAGGGCGACGTATTAATTGCTATCTCCACCTCCGGCAACTCCGGAAACGTCCTCAATGCTGTCGACGCAGCGCATCGCGCAGGTGCCTCTGTCATTGGACTATCGGGCAAATCGGGTGGTGAACTAAATGCCAAGTGTGACGTGTCACTCGTCGTGCCTTCGGACGTCACTGCGAGGATTCAGGAGATGCACATCGTGATTGGGCACCTCCTTTGTGCGCTCGTGGAAGAATATCTGGGTTTAGGTACCGACTGATCCATGACAGTCGCCGCTGTTTTCCTCGATCGAGACGGCGTTATCAACGTCGACTCTGGCTATGTAGGCGATTGGGACAGCTTTGTGTTCTTGCCCGGTGTGATTGAAGCAATGCGTACGCTGTGCGAGTCCCGCTATGCCTTGGTAGTAGTAACCAACCAATCAGGCATTGGCCGAGGGTTTTACACCGAAGAAGACTTTCACATCCTAACTGAGCGCATGTGCAAGGAGCTCAGACAACATGGCGTCTCGATCGCGGGTGTGTATTTTTGTCCTCATCTCCCGGAAGCCACGCTGGCTCACTATCGGAAAACTTGTGATTGTAGAAAGCCACAACCGGGGTTGATTTATCGGGCCGCGGAGGAGCTTGATATTGACCTGTCGCGCAGTGCAATGGTGGGTGATAAGGATTCCGATATGCAGGCGGCACTAGCGGCGGGGATCCCTCATCGCTTTCAGGTCACTAACGATGAGCCGTTAGCAGACTGTAATGCTGTGAGCGATTTACCGGACGCCTGCAGAGCGTTGCTGGCAACGGCTTAGAATTCGTACCCTAGTATTTCAATATCACGTGCAAAGGCCTCGGTTACCAGCGCCTGCGTTTCTGGCGTGTAGTAATCCCGGTAGGCGAGGCGATCGTCTGCTTTACGACGGTGAGGCAGCTCAATTTTCGGAATGCCAATTCGCTTGCAGCACTCGTCGAAGTCTTGCTGTAGCGTCTCGTAGTGGCCGATGAAGTCGACAATCAGATTGCCTTTAAGGTCGACTAGATAGTCGCTCTGCGGCGTTATCGACGTGTTGATGTGGTATTGCCAAGGTCTTGAGGGATCAAGCTTTCGGCGCAAAAACGCTTCGAACGTCTCATTGGGCTTCAGCAACTGCGGACGCTCTCGCCGTATATGGTGATAAGAGCTGACCTGCAGATCCCAGGGGTTCCGAACAAATGCAAACTTGAACAATGACTCATAGAAGTCACGCGGTAGCATTTCCTTGGCTGCGATTGCCTTAGCGTGTCGAGGCAACTTGATGCCAACTTCGTGATTTACGAGCCCGCTAAGCTTACTGGCGATCCAGATGGGCGCGTAGTAGGGGTCGCGCCATCGATGCTTTTGCAGAGCCGCACGAACACTGGTGCCGCCCGTCTTCGCGATGTGTACGAAAAGGAACTTTTTCTGATGAGATAACAGCATGACGCGATGAAACACTCTCGCTATGGCAGGCGCAAGTTAAATTGTTGATTTTTGGCTATTTTACAACGCTCAGCTGGAGTTCAATAGGTGATTTAGTTACTCTGCGGAAACTTTGGGGAGCCCGACATTCGGGATAAAGACCGTAATTAGAGTCACTGAATGCCACAGCAAAACCTTATTCCTGCACCCCTTATGTGGGTGTTCCTGTTTTTCTCACTTGCCGTCAGTGTGGCCACCCGCCAGCTGATCTGGTTAATGGTGGTTGTCAGCCTGCTGACATTGATTACCAACCGCGAGGCGATTCTCTCCACTCCGGGTATGAAGAAAGCGGCCATGCTGTTTGCATGTATTGCGCTGCCAGGCCTCATCAGTCTTCTGTTTTCGGTCAATCTCGATAGAGGAATTTCGGCTGTTTTTCGATTTGCCGCCTATGCGTTAGCGGCCTGGGTCGTATTGAGTGTGAAGATCGAGGAGGGCGACGCGAAGCGAATCATGTCCTTCCTCGGTATTTTGCTGGTGGCGTGGGCCGTGGACGGCTTTGTACAGCTATTAACTGGCGTGAGCCTTCTGGGTGACCCGTTAGTGGAGCTGGGTGAGGAGGGCGCGATTGTCACGGGCTCTCTGCAGTTAGGTTACGGTGCAACGCTTGCGATTCTGTCCCCATTCTTCCTTGAAGCACTCCGACGTGCCGGTGGTATGGGTGTTGGTGTTCTCTCGCTTCCTGTTTACGCAGCAATCGTAATGAGTGGGCATCAGTCATCGGCGGTATTGGCGCTGATAGGTCTTGCGGGGTGGGCGATGCTTGCCTTGCGCAACAAGGAAGTCGGAGCAAAGCGGCAAGTCACTGGTTTTGTTATTTCGGCGATTATTGGACTGCTGCTGGGTGTTTATCTCTCGGTCGTTACGGGGCAGGTGAGCACGCTTGCAGAGGCGCCGCCACGGTATCAGTCATTCCTCTATCAGTCCCAATTATGGGAGCTGTCTTGGCAGGCATTTAAGGATCACTGGCTTACCGGCGTGGGTATGCGAGGTTTTGGTACGTTTGCACTGGCAACCGACGCCAGCGTCATCCCGGGTCTTGCTGAGACGTGGCACTCACACCTAACCATACTCGAAGTGATTTCAGAGACGGGCTTGGTTGGGCTAATTGGTTACGGCGTACTTTTGCGGTGGCTTTGGGGCTATGTTCAAGATGAGCGAATCCATGTCGCTGTGGCTGGTTTGACGGCCTTGCTTGCGGTATTTCCATTGGGAACAGCCGTAGGAATGTATTCCTACATTGGCGGAAATCTCATATTTCTCACCTTTACCTTGCTGATTGCGTTGGACAGGGATTGCCCGCAAGTCACCGAAACCTCCGCACCGTAATTAGCTGTTTAAGCGATGATTGCTCCCGAGCCCAAGCGTGTTTTGATCATTCGGTTGAGTGCAATTGGCGACGTAGTCTTCGCATCGCCTTTGGTTGCTGCGTGTAAAAAGCGATATCCGGAAGTCGAGATTGATTGGCTGGCAGAGGGCGTTGTTCGTCCCTTACTGACCGAAATGCCCGGTTTAAACAACGTTATTTTATGGCCTCGCCAAGAGTGGCAAGAGCTCTGGCGCGAAAAGCGTTTTTTCGCCTTGATTAGCGCCGTGGCGGCGTTTAGACGAAAGCTCCGTGCTCGTAACTATGATCTAGTGATCGATGCTCAAGGGCTCGTTAAGAGCGCTTTCCTCGCTTGGTTGACTGGTAGTCGCCAACGTATAGGTTTCAAGTCGAAGGAACCCAAC
>CAJWQE010000083.1 GCA_913045375.1 uncultured Halieaceae bacterium
GTCGAGCAGGCCATCTCACAGGCGCTTGCCGCCTATCCTGATACCAGAGAAGTGTTACTGATTCTGTCGGCGGTTAACCACATCGACAGCACCGGGCTGGACATGCTCAGCGAGCTGACCGAAGGGCTGCGCGAGCGGGACATTCGTCTGCACCTCGCGGAGGTCAAGGGCCCGGTCATGGATCAACTGCAGCACACCGACTGGATACGGCAGCAGATCGCCGGGGTTTTCCCCAGCACGGATATCGCCTTCAACACCCTGGGCAAGGTCAGAGACCGCGCCCCAGAGCACTCAGGAGAGTAGCCATGAAAGCCAATGTAGGTACTATTGACCGTGTTCTTCGCATCCTCGCAGGAGTCGTGCTGATTGCCCTGACCCTGACCGGCACCATCGGTTTGTGGGGCTGGATCGGGTTGGTGCCGCTGGCAACCGGCGTCTTTCGCTTCTGCCCGCTGTATCCGCTGCTCGGGATGATTATTACGTTCTACGCGCTGTTTGCCTTGCTAATGATGCTGAACCTTAAGCAGTCATTGACGGAGGAGTACGCTCAGTCCGCTTGGCTCAACAAGAGGCTAGCCGCTTAATTATGTATTTTGATTCGGTGGCTGATGCGATGGCCATGGGCGGCCACGGAGTTTTTGTCTGGGGCGCCTACGGCATAAGCTTCGTGATTATTTTCTTTGTGTTGCTGCGTCCTGTAATGTCCATACGTACGCTGAATGCCGGCATTCGACAGGAAGCGCTTAGAAAACAAAGTGCACAGGTTGCACAAGAGAACGCGAGCTAATCGTGCACCCAAAACGAAAACAACGTCTCATCGTCGCTTTAGTTATTGTAGTCCTATCCAGTGTGACCATTGGCCTGATTACCTATGCGCTACGCGGCAATATCAACCTGTTCTACTCTCCGTCAGAAGTTGCTGCGGGCGAGGCGCCGGTTGATCGTCAGATTCGTGTTGGTGGCATGGTCGTCGAGGGAAGCGTTCGACGTGCTAGCGATCGTTTGGAGACGCGCTTTGACGTAACCGACTTCGTGCACTCAGTCACCGTAACCTACGACGGCATCTTGCCTGACCTATTTGCCGAGGGAGAAGGGGTAGTGGCTACCGGTAAACTTGGAGCCAATGGCGTTGTCACCGCGAGCGAAGTGCTGGCGAAGCATGATGAAAACTATATGCCGCCAGAGGTAGCCGAAGCGTTAGAGAAGGCCAACGCGCAAGGAAGTATGCAGTGATACCTGAAGCGGGGCAGATCGCACTTATTATCGCACTGTGTTTATCCGTGCTGCTGGGTACTGTTCCCATGGTTGGGGCATGGCGAGGGCAGCGATGGGCAATGAATTTGGCGCCGAGCCTTGCTGCGGGCGTCTTCGTTTTTCTCTCGATCGCCTTCGCCTGCTTAACGATTGTTTTTCTTCAGGATGACTTTTCGGTCAAGGTCGTTGCGAGCAACTCGAATTCACTGCTGCCACAGATGTACAAGTTTTCTGCCGTTTGGGGTAACCACGAAGGTTCGCTGTTGTTATGGGTCTGGATCTTGGGAGCCTGGTCGTTGGCGGTGGCCATTGCCAGCCGTGGTCTTCCGCTTGTTGTATTGTCGCGTGTCCTTGCGGTACTTGGACTCATTGGTGTTGGATTTATCGCGTTCTCATTGTTCACGTCCAACCCTTTTGAGCGCTTGTTACCCGGCGTAGCCGCTGAGGGTAATGACCTTAACCCGTTGCTTCAGGATCCCGGGCTGATCATTCATCCGCCTTTGCTCTACATGGGGTATGTCGGGCTGGCAGTGCCTTTTGCTTTCGCCGTCGCGGCGCTGATGGGAGGTCGGCTTGATGCCTCATGGGCTAAATGGTCCCGACCCTGGACGAATGTGGCATGGGCGTTCCTCACTCTTGGAATTATGCTGGGTAGCTGGTGGGCTTATTATGAGCTCGGATGGGGTGGTTGGTGGTTCTGGGACCCCGTTGAAAACGCATCCTTCATGCCGTGGTTGGTGGGCACAGCGTTGATTCACAGCTTGGCCGTGACGGAAAAGCGCGGGCTGTTTAGATCATGGACCGTATTGCTAGCCATCGCTGCTTTTTCGCTGTCTCTGCTTGGAACATTCCTCGTTCGCTCCGGGGTGCTCACCTCGGTTCACGCCTTTGCAGCTGACCCTGAGCGTGGTTTATTTATTTTAATTTTCCTTGTCCTGGTGGTTGGTGGATCGCTTACGCTCTACGCATTCAGAGCCCCAACGGTGGCGAGCCCCATCAGTTACGAGCTCGAGTCACGCGAATCGCTCCTATTGGCGAATAACCTTATCTTTGCGGTGTCAGCCATTGTTGTCTTACTGGGCACCTTGTTCCCGCTGCTGATGGATGCGCTGGGGCAGGGTAAATACTCCGTGGGACCGCCCTACTTTAACGCGGTCTTTGTGCCAGCCATGGCGCTGCTAGCACCCTTCATGGCAGTGGGGCCGATTTCCCGTTGGAAGCAGGACAGCAGTAAACGGTGGCTCAGTGAATTGGGTGTACCGGCCGTCGTCTGCATTTTGGTTGCGATAGCGGCACCCTTGGCCGGTGTCGGCGAAGTCAACGCCTGGGCCTCTCTGTCAGTTCTGTTGGCGGCATGGCTGGTACTCGGTTTGTTGCGAGATCTGCAGGCTCGGATGCGCGGTGTCGGCTCGGGGTCGGCTGTGTTTGCACGTTTGACGCCGTCTTACCTGGGTATGCTCATGGCGCATTTTGGCTTCGCGCTGACCCTGATTGGCGCAACATTTGTGACTCAGTTTAGTGCTGAGCGGGATTTGCGCATGGAAGTTGGCGACACCGTAACGCTCAATGGCTACGCCTTTGTGCTAGAGGAGCTCACCGTTGTTGACGGGCCAAACTATGCAGCTGATCGCGGCATTTTCTCGGTGTCGGTCGATGAGCAATTGTTTACGACGCTAATGCCCGAGAAAAGGCGTTATGTTGCCAGTGGGCAGATCATGACCGAGGCCGCTATCGACGCGGGCGCTATGCGAGATCTTTACATCGCGCTTGGCGAGCCGTTGGGCGATGGTGCTTGGTCTGTGCGCGTGCAACACAAACCACTCGTCCGTTGGATATGGTTTGGTGCACTGATGATTGGTATTGGCGGATTGACTACGAGTTTCGATCGTCGATACCGACGCGTCCGGCGCTCCCAGCAGCTTCAAGGAGTTGAGGGTGCAGCCGCTTAAGCGCTTCCTTCCATTAGCCGCTTTCTTACTGCTGGTCGTGCTGTTGGTGCGAGGGTTGTCGCTCGACCCGACCGAGCTTCCATCTGCGCGCTTAGGCGACTCACTGCCAGACTTCAATCTCCCTGTTTTGGGCGAGTCCGTCTCACGCCAAGCTGAGGATTGGCGTGGCGAGCCAGCGCTGATCAACGTGTGGGCTACCTGGTGTTTTTCTTGTCGCGTCGAACACCCTTACCTGCTGGAGTTGGCCCAGAACGGGGTCACGATCTATGGATTGAATTATAAGGATGACCCAGAGAAGGCAATTGTCTGGCTCGATGATCTGGGCAATCCCTACACGGAAACAGTGGTCGATAAAGACGGCTTGTTTGGGTTGGATTTGGGTGTCTATGGTGCGCCGGAGACGTATGTTATCGATGCCTCGGGTGTCGTACGGCATCGTCATGTGGGTGTGGTCAATGAGCAGGTTTGGAATGAGCAACTCGCGCCGTATTTTGAAGCGGGACTGACGGCTGGAGGGTCAGAATAATGGTTCGCCTATTACTCTCTCTGATGATTTTTTGGTCCGCTCAATCGCTAGCAGTTATCGAAACGTATGAGTTCAGCTCGCCCGACCTTGAATCACGATATAAGGCCCTGAGTCAGGAGCTCCGTTGCCCTAAGTGCCAAAATCAGAATATCGCTGACTCAAATGCACCGATCTCCCGGGACTTGCGCGCGATTGTGCACGAGCAGCTAGAAGCTGGTGCTACCGACGAAGAGATCATCGAATTTCTTGTGGACCGCTACGGTGAATTTGTTCGATACCGACCAGGCATGGATTCGAACACATTGTGGTTGTGGTCGGCGCCGGTCATTCTTCTCATCATGGCGGTGGCTGTTGTGGTGACCCAAATACGAAAAGATAGGGATGGTCAGACGATCTCCTCAAACGCGGAACGCGCAAACAGGCTGAGAGAGAAGTTCGACGGGGATCCATCGTGAACGATCTATTTCCGATCGCCGCCGGGTTATGTGCCGTAGCAGCATTGTTTTTGACAGTGTTGCCTGTGTTTTGGACGCGGCAACTTGAGGGTGACTCGTTGGATGATTGGCTAGCCGTGCGTAAAACGGAAACTGACGATGCCGAATTGTTGAGTGATGCGCAGCTGCGAGTCTGGGATGACAAGGACGGTGAGCAAGCGGCACAAATGATTGAAGGTGGTGCTTCCAGCTGGCGTTACCAAGTCATGTTGGTTATCGCGCTGATTGCCGCCACCTTGGCGATTTACGACCGATTAGGTGCTTATGAAGATGTTCAGATTACCCGCGCTATCGTCGATCTAGGTTCGGCCTCGCCCGAAGACGTGACTGAGCTTGTGGCGCGAATCGAGCAGCGTTCTGGCGAACGTCCGGAGAATCTTGATTATCGGTCGCTGCTGGGCGAGTACTACATCTCTACAGGGCGTGCGTCTGAGGCGCTTGAAAACTTTGAGGCGATTTTAGAGGAGGCTCCTGAGGCACCTGATGTTTTGGGACGTGCCGCGCAGGCGGAGTTTATTGTTAACGGGCAGGCATTGAATACTCGGGCGCGGCAGCGTGCAGAGAGAGCTCTGGCATCTGATCCAAGACAAAAATCAGCGCTTGCAACCTTGGCTATGGGCGAGTTCGGTCAGGGTAATTACATTCAAGCCATTGGGTATATGCGGGTGCTTCGAGATTTGGAGGTCCCGGGCTCTGAAGCTCACGAGTTGATGAAGAGTGCGATTGCGGAGTCCGAATCCCGCATCGCTCAGGCGGGCACCCAGCAAGCGGTTCCATCGGATGGGTCATCGGCTGACATGACCGCCGGCGTGACAGTCGTTATCACGCTCGATGAAACGGTGGACGCCTCGGCTTACAGCGGTCTGACAGCCTTTGTCATCGCGCGGCCGGCGGGAAGCCAGGTGCGTATGCCTACCGCTGTGAGCCGCAATACCATTGGGGAATGGCCATTGACGGTAAGACTCAGCGACGCCAATAGCATGGCTGGTCAATCGCTATCAGCCTTGAGAGCGGTCGACCTTGAGGTGCAAGTATCTCGAAATGGACAGCCTGGTTTAGCCAATGCTGTGCTACGCGGGTCTGCTAGTAACGTGACCTTGGGCGACGCAGCAGAAACCCTCGTGACACTCACTCCCTGAGGGTTTTCGGCCTAATTAGATCGATTTACATATAGTGTTGAGATTCCTTTCTGGGTACACTACATCTAGTGTTTTGAATGGGATATTGGCGGCATGTTTGCGCCGCTAGAGACTTAATGCGCCTAAAGTCTATTTCACTCTCCGGGTTCAAGTCGTTTGTGGACCCAACCAAGGTCACATTGCCGAGCAATATGTGCGCAGTGGTGGGCCCCAACGGCTGTGGTAAGTCGAACATCATTGACGCTGTCCGTTGGGTGATGGGTGAGAGTTCTGCAAAGACGCTGCGCGGTGAGTCGATGACCGACGTCATATTCAACGGGACCACGCACCGTCAGCCGGTAGGTCAGGCCGCCATTGAGCTGTTGTTTGATAACTCGACCGGTAAGGTCGGAGGCGAGTACGCCGCCTACAACGAAATATCAGTTAGGCGCCTGGTAACGCGTGAGGGTACGTCAGATTACTTCCTGAACGGCAACAAGTGTCGGCGCCGCGACATTACCGACCTCTTTTTAGGTACGGGTCTCGGTCCCCGGAGCTACGCCATTATCGAGCAGGGCATGATTTCCCGGTTGATTGAGTCAAAACCCGAGGATCTCCGGGTTTATATCGAAGAAGCCGCAGGGATTTCCAAGTACAAAGAGCGACGTCGAGAAACCGAAAACCGCATGCAGCGCACGCTGGATAATCTCGATCGTTTGACCGATCTGCGCGAGGAGTTAGAGCGAAATCTGAGCCATTTAAAACGTCAGGCACAGGCTGCCGAGCGTTACGCCGAATACAAGGCAGAGGAACGAGAACTCAAAGCGCAGCTGTTGGCGCTTCAACGGAGAGTTCAGGCTGGCGTCGCGTCGCGGGCTCAGAGGGAAATAGACGACTTTGCGACTGAGCGTGAGCGTTATCAGGCCCAGGTGTCATCGTGCGTCTCCGAAATCGAGTCACTACGGCAACAGATTACGGATGCCAATGCGGGTGCGAGTCAGTTGCAGGGAGATTTTTACTCCCTCGGTAGCGAAGTCAGCCGAATCGAACAGGCCATGAATTTTGCGAAGCAGCGTCGTGAGACGTTGGCTCGTGATCTCGAGCAGACGCTAGAGGGTAAGCAACGGGAGTTGGGTCTGGTTGACTCGGACAGTCAGCGCCTGACCGAGCTTGCCGAGGCGCTAGCTTCGATTGAACCGACCTTGACTCGTGAGCGTGAGGAAGTCGGTCGAGTCGATCTGGCACTGGCGGAAGCTGAGAAGGTCGCGGCGACAGCCGACGGTGATTGGGATCATTTCACGCAGCGTGCGGCAGTTCCAAAGCAGCAAGTTGAAGTACAGCAAGGGCGACAGGGCAACGCAGAGCGGAACTTAGCTGCGCTTAACGAACGTCTTGCACGAATCAAAAGTGAATTAGCTGGTTTGAGCGAATCGATTGATGAGACAGATCTAGACGCGGTCAGTACTGAATTAGCTGATGCGGAGCAGGCGGTAGTCACTCAAAAGAACGCCTTGGACTCGTTGAAAGAAACGTTGCAATCCTCCCGGTCAGAACTTGAGACTTTGAGGCAGAAGCAGGACGAGCTCCGACGGGAAATACAGGCGTTGACCGGTAAGCGAGCCTCTCTTGAGGCGCTGCAGTCTGATGCGCAAGCGAGCTCCTCAGGTGATTTTGTGAGCGAGTGGTTGGGTAATCATGGAATAGAGCGAACAGCTCCGCTCGTCGAGGCTATCGTCGTTGATGAAGGATTTGAGGCGGCGGCTGATGTGGTACTCGGTGATTGGTTGGTTGCACTACAGACCGAGCTGACATCATTGAGTCCGAGTACTGATGTCCCGCCAGCCGGCTTAACCTTAGTCGATGCAGAGCGGGGCGAGCGATCAGCTGATCGGCTATTGCTATCGCATTACGTTCAACTGCCCCGAGGGCTCGAGCATCTGATGTCCGGCGTGCGAGTCGCAAACGATTGGCAGGCAGCATTAGATGCACGGCCCAGTCTCTCTGCTGGTGAGTCGATTATTTCAAAAGACGGTCTGTGGGTTGCGAAACATTGGATGCGCTCTAGAGGCGAAGCAGACGCGGAAGAGGGCATTATCGCTCGGCAAGCGCAGCTCAATGCAGTGAGTGAGGCTTTTGAAGTCGCTTCGCGTGCTCTCGAAGACACCGATAGTCATATCGAGGAGCTCCGGACGAAGCGAACAGAGACCGAGCGAACCATTGATGCGGAGCAAGAGGCGTTGCAAGGAGCGCAGCAAACCTTGAGCCGCCTTGATACGCAGCGACGAGCACTGATTGCCGAGCGAGAGCAACGGCAGAACCGTGAGGCACAGTTGCGTCAGGATTTGACTGACGCAGAGGCGCGAGCCGCAGAAGAGCAAGCAGTGATCGATGAAGCAAAACAGATGCTTAATCGGGCTCAGCATCAGGTAGAGTCTGATGACGGTATGCGAGAGACGCTGGAGACAGCACGAACACAGGCGAGAGAGCAAGTACGTCAGTGTCGGCAGGAAAAACAGCAGGCAGACGTTGCGCTCAATCGCAGTGAAGTGCGGCATCGGGAGTTACTGACACAGCGCGAGGCTTTATCTCGCTCGATTGAGCGAGCGCAAGAGCAGGTGACCAGCTATGAACAGCGAGAGGCGTCCATCCTGGGGGAGATGCCAACAGAAGAGAATCCCGATCTCGCCGCTCAGCAGGAACTGAGTGAACTGCTAGAGCGCCGCCTCGCGGTGGAGTCACAGCTGACACAGGCAAGGCAAGGCCTGTCAGAGCTTGAGTCGGCGCTTCGCAGTAAAGAGCAATCTCGAATGGAAGCTGAACAAGCTGTGGCCGGCGTGCAGACGCGTAGCGAGGGCGCCCGTCTTAAGTTGGCAGAGACAGGCGTTCGCGTTGAGCAAATTGATGCGGCGCTTTCTGAGCTGGAAGTCACGCTTGAGGCCGTCGAAGAGAGTCTGCCGGAGGACGCCGACGAAACAGAGTGGCAAGTGCGTTTAGAACGCATTGGTGCGCGAATTCATCGACTCGGTCCTATCAACCTCGCCGCGATTGACGAGACATCTCGCGCCGAGGAGCGAAAGGAGTACCTCGATGCTCAAGACGACGATCTGAGAACCGCGCTCGAAACCCTGCAGAACGCCATCAAGAAGATCGACAAGGAGACCCGGAGTCGCTTTAAGGACACGTTTGATACAGTCAATGCTGGCTTTGCCGAGTTGTTCCCTAAAGTATTCGGAGGCGGCACTGCTTGCCTAGAGATGACAGGCGATGATTTGTTGGATACCGGCGTCGCCATTATGGCGCGCCCTCCCGGCAAGAAAAACAGCACGATTCATCTACTGTCCGGTGGTGAGAAAGCGATGACAGCAATCGCCTTGGTTTTCTCGATATTCCAGTTAAACCCGGCACCTTTTTGTATGCTCGATGAGGTCGATGCACCACTTGACGATGCGAATGTAGGGCGATACGCACGTTTAGTGTCTGAGATGTCGAAGAAGGTGCAGTTTGTTTTCATTACACACAATAAAATCACCATGGAAGCGGCTGAGCAGCTAATGGGCGTGACCATGCACGAGCCGGGCGTATCGAGGCTGGTGACGGTCGATATTGAGGAAGCAGCGAGGCTGGCAGCAAGTTAGGGGAATAGGTAATGCCTGACGTTTTGCAGACGTTAACCACCGAAACCACGATCGCCATCCTAATTATCTTTGGGTTGGTTGTAGCCCTTGTCGTCAATACGCGTCGAAAGCGCCGTAATGACTACAAGATGAATGCACGCGTTGTTCGGGATGATTCGCCGGTTCCCGACCCACACGATCGAACCTCCAGAGAGTTGCCAAATGGCGGGGCGAGAGTGGTCGAGCGTCAGGAGCCAACCTTTGGTGACTACTTTTCCGAGCCGGGCGTAGATCATGCAGAAGCTCATTTTTCTAAACCCGAGATGGACGTTGCTAACGATATGGACGCCCAAGCTGGCAGCGATCCAGATCTGGCCGAGGAAGTAGCTTTCGACGGCCCTGAACCGGCTCAAAATCAGGGAGAGACCGACTCAGACGCACCGATCGATCCCGGAACCATGGACTGGCTTGATGAAATTGAGTCAGTTCCAACCAGTCAAGCGCAATCGGCGCGACTGCCCCGGCACGAAGACACTAAAGTCTACTCGCTCAATGTGATTGCCCGTGCTGATCAGGGTTTCGCTGGCGACGACATACTGCGTGTGTTGTTGGGTTGCGGCCTGCGGTTCGGTGATATGGACTTCTTTCACCTGAGTGAAGCTCAGGGCGGCACACCTACGATACAGTTTAGTGTGGCAAATATGATGCAGCCGGGCGTCTTTGATCTTGAGAACATGGACGAACTGTCGACTCAAGGTCTCATGTTTTTCCTGACACTGCCCGGCCCCCACGATATGGCGAGAGCATTCGATCAGATGCTGGAGACAGCCCATACCGTTGCTCACAGTTTGGGGGGCGATGTGTATGACGAAACCCGCAGTGTGATGACCAAGCAGTACGTAGAATCTTTGCGGCAATCAATTCGTGAGTACGAGAATAAGTGGCGCGCTGAGACCTCGCAATGAGTTCACCTGAACACGAGATTGACGAGCTGAGAGCGCGCCTCGATCGGTGGTCTCTGGCTTATCACAGAGACGATAACCCCTTGGCCAGCGATGCGGAGTACGATCGTGAACTTCGTCGGCTCCGTGA
>CAJWQE010000084.1 GCA_913045375.1 uncultured Halieaceae bacterium
CCCGGTGGAAGACAATGAATTGAGAATGGCCCGGCTATGACCGCCGCGCCCAAAGGTGCCGTCGAGGTAGATGCCGTCGGGTTTGATGGCGAGCGCCGCAACCGACTCTTCAAGTAATACGGAAACGTGCTCCGCCTGACTCAAAGTTTCAACTCCATCAGCTCAGCAGGGAGATCGCCTCCATCGGCGGCCAGCGCCGCCTCGCACTCAGCCTCCCACAGCGACTCTGACCAAAGCTCTAACTTGTTACCCTGCCCTACCAGAACAACTCGCTTCTCTAAATGTGCGTATTCGCGCAAGGCGCCGGGAAGCAAAATTCGACCGTTACTATCTAAATCAAGATCACTGGCATAGCCCAAGACCAACCTTTGAAAACGTCGAACCGCCGGATTTAATGTCGGAAGATTTTGTACATCCCGCTCAATGCGCTCCCACTCCCTCAGCGGGTACAGGACCAAACAGGACGACTGCGTGTCGATGGTGACAACAATGGAGCCCGCACTGATATCCAAGAGCGACTCGCGCTGGCGTGCAGGGACAGATAACCGTCCTTTTGCATCCAGATTGATGTGCTGTACTCCCCTGAACACCACAAATCTCCACTTTCCCTCAAAAAAAGCCGAGCAATTCCCCAATTACCCACTTTTTCCCACTTATCACCACTTTAACAATCGAGGGAGAGCCGGTCAATGCGAGGAAAAGAAAATATCTAAGTAATTCAGCACCTTATATGCGCAGAAGAAGGGCGTCAGAGCTTAAAAAATCGGACTGTCAGCCGACACATAAACAAGAAAAAAGTCAGTCCATTAGCTCTTTATTGGAGAGATTTTCTCCATAAGAATTTAAAAATAGAATAAAAATTTTACTGATATTCTTAAAAGGTATAAAGGAGCACCCCCGAGCGGGGGTGCATAGGTGAGTCAATCGATAAGCCGGGTTCTGTCGTGAACGGTCATTCATCTGCGACACTCGTCGCCAAGTGCCTGTAGCGACCTACCCGGATCCGCCGAGGGTCACGGCATAAGGATCCCTATTTGGTCTTGCTCCGAGCGGGGTTTACCATCGCCACGCCTGTTACCAGCCGCGCGGTGCGCTCTTACCGCACCTTTTCACCCTTACCTGAATGACATTCAGGCGGTTTCCTTTCTGCTGCACTTTCCGTGAGCTCACACTCCCCAGGTGTTACCTGGCGCTCTGACCCAATGGAGCCCGGACTTTCCTCTGCACCCATAAGGTACAGCGACCGTTTAACTGACTCAGCGCGACGTTAGCACTGTGAGCACACTGACTCAATGCAACTAATTACTCTCGATCAATGAGCAACTGATAGAGATCTCGCGACTTCAGACCATAGTGATCCGCAACTATCTGCGCCGCTTTTCTCGGGGGCAGCTCGTCAGCCAGCGCATGCAGTAAGTTAGACGCCTCATCGCTGACGCCCTCTTCTTTTTGGGTATCTGGCGCAATCATTACAACAAATTCACCGCGCTGCTGGTTGGCGTCACCTTTGACCCAGTCGCGAATTGTAGCCACGGTGTCTCGGCGAACGGTCTCGAATGTTTTCGTAAGCTCGCGCGCAATACACACCTCGCGCAGCGCTCCCAACACCTCCTCAACATCATCGAGTAAGTCGAGAATCCGGTGCGGTGCCTCGTAAAGAATAATCGTTGAGTCGCTGGACTTCAGCGCATCAAGTCGCGTGCGACGAGCATTCTGTTTAGCGGGTAGAAATCCGACAAATTGAAAGCTGTGTGTCGGCAAGCCTGCTGCGCTAAGCGCCGTAATTGCGGCACAGGGCCCAGGCAGGGGCACCACTGGCATACCCATGGCTTGTACCGCTCGAACAAGTTGATAGCCAGGGTCTGAAACTAACGGCGTACCGGCATCACTGATCAGTGCAATCCGCTCGCCTTTAACTATTCGCTCCGCAAGCGCCATAGCTGCACTTTCACCGCTGTGCTCGTGAAAGCTAATAACAGGCGTCGTAATCTCATAGTGATTAAGCAGCGTTCGCGAGTGCCGCGTGTCCTCGGCGGCAATCATATCGACGGCCTGCAGCACTTCAACAGACCGCAGTGTCATATCACCGATGTTACCGATGGGTGTGGGCACAACATACAATGCGGCTTTCAATTCGCGCTCCTCTACGTACAATCAGTGGAAACTCGGCGGCTCTTTTGTGATGACATCGAAATATTCAACGAGCGCAGCGCATAATCGCACTTTATTGGCGCTACTGCATCGATCTGTGCTGATGGCACTGGCGCTCATGTTGATCGCTTCCTGCGCCACACCACCACCCGCGCCACCAAAACCTCGCGAGCCAGTAACCGACTACCCCATGCCCTCGCGAGACAAAGTCGAGAAAACGGACAATGAGGCAAACCCGCTTGATGCCCGCATTGTTTCTTGGAACCAGCAGATAGCTCGGGAGCGCGGATGGCTTTTCGCACTGACGGAGCTGGATGCTGTAGACCCAGAGCTCATTTCGCCAAAGACCGACGCTTTTATTCGCTCTCAACTTCTGTGGCTGAAAGGCGATATCGACGAGTCCAACCAACTACTCGGCGCACTTACTCCCGATAACAATGAGGAGTTTGATGCGCTTCTAGCAGAGCGGCAACGAAGACTATGGGAGGCTGGTCAGCCCGTTGATGCGGCGAAAGTGGCTCTTGACCGATTGGCTCTTCAAACGCCAGGCGCGGGAACTGTGACCTCTTCGACCATTTTCGATCTGTTATCGGCGGCGACCGAGCAGCGACTTGCCTCTGAGCTTCGCCGAACCGAGCCGAGCAGCGACTGGCATGCGTGGTTGTCCTTGAATCGTGCCTATCGTCAAGGACGTTCCGCAGTGCTCAAGTGGCTGAGTGAAAACCCTCAAATGAGGCTTAGCCCACTCTCGCTCCCCTCAGGATTACAAACCTGGCTAGAGAGTGAGCCGCCCAGCCGCATCGCCGTCCTTCTTCCTCTGAGTGGCCGCCTAAAAGCCGCCGGGCAAAGCGCGCTAGATGGCATTGTGGAAGGCGTATTCACAAATTACCGAGATGCGAGCCTGCGCCCCGACATTATCACTATCGACACCGAGGCCGCAGTGACAGCAATGGCGGCCTATGTCCAAGCTCTTGAATCCGGGGCTGACTTTGTCATAGGCCCACTGACGAAAGAGCGCGTCGCGGAGCTAGCAACTGCAGACGCACTACCCGTTCCAGTCCTCGCGCTCAACCGAAGCGCACAGACAAACCCATCGCAGTATCAAACGGATTCAGCATGGCAAATGCTCAGTATGAGCCTTGCGCCTGAGGACGAAGCCGAGCAACTTGCGCACCTAGCGTGGGCTGAAGGTCTTCGGAACCCTCTCATTATTGCACCTGACAGCGCTTGGGGAAGTCGCATGACGGGGGCTTTCTCAGCCTCATGGCGTGCATTGGGTGGGACGCTGCGAGAAACCGCGCTCACCACCCCAGACGAAACCGATAATGCAACCATCGCGCGAAGCCTCGCGACACTCAGTAGTGAGACAAGAATAAAGGAGGTTGAGCGCGCTTTTGACGCGCCGGTAGATACTCAGGCACGCCGACGCGAGGACGTGGACGCTGTCGTCCTGCTGTCACCCACTGCACAAATGGCGCGTGAGATTCGCCCACTGCTGCGCTTTCACTACGCCGGTAAGCTACCCGTCTTCGCGCCCTCATCCGTCTTTGAGTCCGATGAGGGCATTACCAATCGTGACCTGAATGGCATCAAGTTTGTGCTACCGCCGAGTGCACTAGGGTCATCCACAACCACTTCGATCCCTCTGCATGCCCTAGGTGCCGATGCAGCAGGGTTGGTAGACCACTTTAGCCAGGCAAGCCGAACTCGCGGCACCCTAATGTTTGGTGAAACAGGTGATCTGAGCGTTGATTCGAAGGGTAATGTGCGTCGCCGACTAAAATCGGTTGTTTTCTCCAGAGGACGCCCTCGCTCCATCTGATGACACTAAGCCATCGGATGGATGGTTTATACCAATGACTTACTCAAGCGGGGCCTACTGGGAGGAGCGCGCGCGCCAGCTGATCGAATCGGAGGGAGCGACAGTTATCGCGCGCAATTACACCTGTCGATTCGGGGAAATCGATCTAATAGCCCTTGATCGCGACAGGCTGACATTCATTGAAGTGCGATACCGTAACCGCTCCGACTTCGGCTCAGCCTTGGCGTCGGTGTCTCCCGCCAAGCAGCAGAGGGTATTGATGACAGCTCAAATGTTTTTAGCGTCGCATGAGGACTATTGCAATCGATATTGTCGGTTTGACATCATCGCCTTTGACGGCCCCCGCGGCAGTGTAAGCGCGCAGTGGCTAAGAGGAGCCTTTGGCTTAGCCGAGTACCCGAACTATGAGTAATTTTGACACCGTCGCAAAACTGTTCCATGAGCACATCGAGTACTTGAGCTTGTCTGCAGATGCGATCGCTGATGTCTGCGATACGGCCGCGGCTCATCTTGCCAATGCGATCGTGTCAGAAAAAAAGGTCTTCTCTGTCGGCGTAGGTTTAGATGCATCTACTGCATTGTCTTTTTGCCAGCTCATTCGTGACGGACTGTGGTTGGAGCGGCCATCCCTACCCATCATTGAGCTCACAGCCACACGAGCGGAACCTGCGGGTGCTGGCGTATCGTGGGTAACACGAGAGTTAAACAGCTTGGGACAACCGGGGGACGTCGCTGTCGTTTGGGGGTCGCAACTAACGCCTGACGATGTGAACACATTGAGCGTAGCGGCGGAGCAACGCAGCATTCACGTGTTTTGGGTCGGAACGCAGGGCCCAACGATGAGCTTGAGCTTTACTGAGTCTGACGCACAGATGCGCTACAGCCTGTCGAACATTACCGCACTTACCATGGCGCGTGTGACGGAGACACATCTCTTCGGCGCATAATCCCGCTGCATTGCCGTCAGCGAATTTCTACTTAACGAGCTTCAAGGAAGGTCTTCGGGCAGAGCTTGGACCAATTGGGTCCGGATCCGGCGGTGGCGTGGGATCGCCAAGCTCGTCGTCATCATCAAAGATCATGCCCTGCCCATTTTCACGTGCGTAGATGCCCAAGATGCTGTCGAGAGGTAAAAAGACGTCGAGTGGTACGCCGCCAAATCGGCCGCTGAAGGACACCGCATCATTACCTAGATGAAGGCTAACAACAGCCGTGGGCGACACATTCAGAACAATTTGTCCGTCGGTGACATAATCCTCGGGAACCACCACGCCCTCAGCAGCTGCATCGATCAGTACATGAGGGGTGCAATTGTTATCAACAATCCAGTCGTATATGGCTCGAACAACGTAGGGTTTACTTGGCGTCACTCGAGACCCTCCTGATTCAAGCGCGCATTTCTCGCTCTTGTATCGACAGGCTTTCCTGGAATGCTTCTCTACCGAAAAGACTATCCATATACCCGTACAAGGGCTTGGTTTGCTTGCTTGCCTTGATGTCCACACCCAGCGCAGGTAGGCGCCACAAAATAGGGGCAATGCAACAGTCTACGAGCGTGAATTCCTCGCTCATAAAGAAAGGCTTCTCAGCAAAGATTGGCGATAACGCCGTCAAACTGTCACCCAGATCGCGGCGGGCAACGGCAACATCACTGCCTTTAGACGAATGAAGAATGGTGTCAACCAATGAGCACCAGTCGCGCTCCACTCGGTACATAAATAGCCGGCTTTCTGCCCGAGCCACAGGATAAACCGGCAGCAGCGGCGGATGCGGGAAGCGCTCGTCCAAGTACTCCATCATGACTTTTGACTCGTAGAGGACCAGGTCTCGGTCAATGAGTGTAGGCATGGTGTTGTAGGGGTTTAGGTCACCCAGCTCGGGCACTGGCACACCGTCTTCGCTTTCAACGAGATCAACCGACACACCTTTCTCTGCCAATACAATGCGCACGCGATGGCTATAGTGGCTGGTGCTATCAGAAAAGAGGGTCATTGCTGAGCGTTTTGATACAGCCCCTGACGCATCATCGGCTAACTTCATGAAGAACTCCGAGCGGAATGAGAGAAAACAAAGGCGGAGCAAGCTCCGCCTTTTTTAATTATGCCCGTCGAGACGGATTAGTGCACGTCTTTCCAGTATTCGCGGTTAAGTGCCCAAGCAATAATGAAGAAGATCGCGAGGAACAACATGACCTTTTTACCCATTTCAATTCGGGTCTGTTTAAACGGCTCCGCGGTGTAAGCCAGGAAGTTCACCAAGTCGTACATCGCATCATCAAACTGGGCTGTCGTCATGATGCCCGCCGACGCCACTTCGAGTGAATCACAGTGACCCTCATCCGCGTGGCTTTCGTCAGCGTTAACACACTGCGGTAATCCCTGAAGTTCGAGAAGCACGTGTGGCATGCCCACATTTGGATACACCAAATTGTTCACGCCATAGGGACGCGAATCATCCTGGTAGAACGTTCGAAGGTATGTGTAGAGGTACTCGGGCTTCTTTGCGCGGGAGATGAGTGTCAGGTCGGGTGGCGCAGCGCCAAACCATCCTTTAGCGACATCTTTATCCATACTGATGTCCATCAACGCCCCGATCTTCTGGTCTGGATCTAGCAGCAAGTGCTCACGGTACAGATCTTCCGGGATGCCCAGATCCTTGGCTACGCGATTGTGACGGGAGTACTGAAGCGAGTGACATCCAGCGCAGTAATTGGCGTATAACGCTGCACCGTGCTGCAGCGACGCTTGATCGCTTGCGTCAGCCACAAACTCGTCACATGGGATGCTGCCACAGTCGTAGGCACCCTCAGCACCCACAGCTTTGAGTGGCAACCAGGTCAGAACAGCAACGACTGCAAGCGTGGCCACATTCTTACCGAAGCCCATACCGCCATCCATCGTGATGCGATCTGGAACCTCTTTCGTCTTATCCCAGGTTGACCACCAGTACATACCAAGGAAGAAAACGAAGTAGTAAATCGTGCAAATCTGCGCGAGCAACGTGCGACTCTCAGTTGGCGCTTTAACTCCGAGCACACCCAGAATGATGAAGCTAATGACAAAGCCGAGCAGCATGACGCGATTGAGCATGCCTCGGTACCGCCATGAGCGCACAGGGTTTCGATCAATCCACGGCAGTGCGAACGGAATCGCAACAGAGGCGGCGAATGCCACAAAGCCCCAGAACTTATCGGGAACAGCGCGCAATACCGAGTAATAAGGCGTGTAGTACCAGACAGGTGCAATGTGTGCCGGTGTCTTCAGCGCGTTCGCTTCTTCAAAGTTCGCTAGCTCAAGGAAGTAGCCTCCCATCTCAGGCGCGAAGAAGATGATGCCGCAGAAGAAGAACAAGAATACCGCAATACCCTGAATGTCATGGACAGAGTAGTAAGGGTGGAACTTGATACCGTCCAGGGGGATGCCGTTCTCGTCCTTGTGCTTCTTGATCTCAACACCATCGGGGTTGTTAGAACCCACTTCGTGTAGTGCGAGAATATGCAGCACAACCAGCGCCAACAGCACAATCGGAAGAGCGACCACGTGGAGCGCGAAGAAGCGATTTAACGTAATTCCCGACAACAGATAGTCACCACGAATCCACGTTGTGATGTCTTCACCTACCACCGGAATTGCGCCAAACAGCGAAATGATGACCTGAGCGCCCCAATAGGACATCTGGCCCCATGGAAGTACGTAGCCCACAAATGCTTCAGCCATCAACACAACGAAGATGAGCATGCCGAAGATCCAGATGAGCTCTCTCGGCTTTTGGTAAGAGCCGTACATCATTGCTCGGAACATGTGCATGTAAACGACAATAAAGAACGCAGATGCGCCCGTAGAGTGCATGTACCGTAGCAACCAGCCGTATTCGACATCGCGCATGATGTACTCGACCGACGCGAAAGCCTCTTCAGCACTCGGCGTATAACTCATTGTCAACCAGATACCAGTTAACAGCTGGTTAACCAGTACAAGGAGTGAGAAAACACCAAAGAAGTACCAGAGGTTAAAGTTCTTGGGCGCGTAATACTTGCCCATGTGGGTGTCCCACGCACGCGTAATGGGAAGACGCGCGTCGACCCATGAAACCAGTCCTGTTAATGCCTTTTCCATTTACGCAACCTCCGTGTCAACGCCGATGACCAATACGTTATCGCCTTCATATGAGTAAGGCGGAATGATCAGGTTGTCCGCAGCAGGAACGCCTTTGTAGACACGTCCGGCCAAATCAAACTTAGAACCATGGCAGGGGCAGAAGAAACCGCCCAGCCAACTATCGCCACCCAAATCCGCCGCACCGACTTCTGGTCGGAATTTAGGTGCGCAACCCAGGTGTGTGCACAGACCCACAACGACCAAATACTCTTCATTGAGCGATCGAGGTGCACCGCTGATGTAAGCGGGCTGGTCAGAGCCGTCTGAATTTGGGTCTTTGAGGCTATCGTCAAGGCTCGGAAGGCCTGCGATTTGCTCGGGAGTTCGTCGGAGGACATAAACTGGCTTGCCGCGCCACTCGACTACGACCATCTGGCCGGGCTCAATCTTGCTGATGTCGGCCTTGACGGGAGCACCCGCTGCCTTGGCTTTTTCTGAGGGATTCCAAGACGCCATGAACGGCACTGCTACCCCAACAACACCCACGGCACTGATGCCGGACGTTGCGGCAGTTAGGAATCGACGTCGTGTTTGGTCTGATGCGCGGCCGTCATCGGCTGCTTGACCTGCCTCAACTTCACTCATTCGGTTCTCTCCGAGTCTTAGTTATGCTTTAAGGCAGTGCACGAAGCCTACCTATGTATTTTTGAAGCGCGAAAGTTTAATGGTCGGTATTACGCACAGCAAGGCGAAGCAGGCCATAAATGGCCCACTTATAGTCAAAATTTGTTCAGTAACGTGACAGCGGTCGCTGCCACAGAAAAAATTAACGCTTCGAGAACTGTGGGCGACGACGTGCTTTGCGCAAACCCACTTTCTTTCGCTCGACTTCTCGCGCGTCGCGGGTAACAAAACCAGCCGCTCGCAATGTACCGCGTAGTGACTCGTCGTACTCGAGCAAAGCGCGCGTCAAACCATGACGAATTGCGCCTGCCTGACCAAAACTACCACCGCCAACAACGGTGATGTTTGCATCAAATTTCTCGGCATTCTCGGTCAACTCAAGGGGCTGTCGCACAATCATGCGAGCCACTTCTCGACCGAAGTACTCGTCGATGCTTCGACCGTTGATTGTAATCGCGCCGTTACCGCCTTTGAGGAAGACACGCGCCGTTGATGTCTTGCGTCGTCCTGTGCCGTAGTACTGTGCAGCTGCCATTGTGACTTCCTTAAATTGTCAGCGTTTGAGGCTGTTGTGCCGCGTGTGGGTGTGATGGACCCGCGTACACTTTCAGCTTCTTAAACATCGCCCGACCCAGCGGATTACGCGGCAACATACCCTTAACGGCACGCTGCAGGACACGCTCCGGTGCGCGATCAATAAGCTTTTCAAACGTAAATGACTTCAAACCACCGGGGTAACCCGTGTGGTGGTGATACATTTTGTCGGTCGACTTCGCGCCCGTCACTCGAATCTTCTCGCAGTTGACCACGACGATGTAATCGCCCATGTCCATGTGCGGTGTGTACTCGGCCTTGTGCTTGCCGCGCAGACGATGCGCGATCTCAACAGCCAAACGCCCGAGAGTCTTGTTTTCTGCGTCAACGACAAACCAATCGTGGCTGACGTCGCTTGCCTTTGCACTATAAGTTTTCATGCACTTGCCCGTTAGGCCTAATTTAAAGGAGCGCGGAGATTACAGTAGCCCGATACTTCTTTCAATAAAAAACGACTGTTAAGGCCGGTGTTCTCGACCCAAATATTCCACAGACTGCATTTCAATCAGTCGCGACAAGGTCCTTTGAAATTCGAACGTCAATTTCGACCCGCTGTACAACTGCTCCATGCCGGCTTCTGCCACCACTGCCAACTTAATATTTCGGTCATAAAATTCGTCAACCAGCGTGATAAAGCGTCGCGCACCGTCTTCTATATTGACGGTCAAAATCGGGACGTCAGACAA
>CAJWQE010000085.1 GCA_913045375.1 uncultured Halieaceae bacterium
AAGAGACCCAACCCAATGATGACAAACTGACCCCAGACAGATCGAAACAACCGCATTACTGCACACTCCCCCAAGAGCGCTAAAAGTGCGCTATGTAATCCTCAGGGTCAAGAGTCGGCGTCAGTTTTGAAGGGCCTTCGCGTGTGCCTAAATAAAGGAAACCGATTACCTCATCTTTGTCACCACCCCCAAGTGCTGAAATCACATGCGGGTCGGTGGCATACAGTCCTGTTCGCCACATTGAACCGAAGCCCAGCGCATTGGCAGCAAGCGACATGGCATACGTAGCAGCGGCTGCAGAGCCGATCTGCTCATTACGCTCAACCTTTGGGTGATCTTTAAACTTAAGCAGTACCGCAATAATCACAGGCGCACGCAATGGTGCTTTGAGTGCCTTATTCAGCTGCGCCTCGTCAGTTACACCGCGAAGTTTCAGGCTCTCATTAAGTACCACACCAAGCGCGCCCCTACGCTCGCCTTCCACTATGACAAAGTGCCATGGTCGCTGCATGGCATGATCAGGCGCCCGCATGCCAGCACGAATAATGGTGTCAAGCTCATTCTGCGAAGGTCCGGGGAAACCGAGACTCGCATGCGATACCCGCTGAGTGAGTAATTGAATAGTGGATGAGGGATTATCTGCCATCGATAAAGTTTAACAGTTGCTCGCGTATTAGGTCTCTAGCAGCCAATCGGATGGCATGAGCCTGTTATTGGTTGAAATTTCAACATCACCCAATTTGAGCTTTCCTAAGTCTGCCTCGATATCGCTATCATCGAGCACACCGTCATTGAAACGATAAAGTGGCTGCCAATCGCCAGAGAGACGGGAGTCCTCGATATCCTGTCGCCGCTGCTGAGTCGCCTCAAAGCGTGCCTGCCATGCATCGAGTGCTCGCCCTCCATGCAGACCTTTGAGCAGCGAATGCGACACTGCTGGGCTCATTACAGTCGCTGTTGCGTTGTTGCCACCAAAGCCTTTGCTGTTAACCAGTGAATAAGCGCATTGGTTGGTTGGTGCGTTATCGAGCAAGAAGCTCAGCCGGTCGGTCTCAACATCCTCAGCAACGCTCTCAATCGTGCCGATGCCAGGTATCCAACCGGAGTCCCAGACGCCCAAAAGCGCAGAAAGCTGATCGCCACCGGCGGCGCCCAGGGAGTGCCCCGTGTGACTCTTAATTGCCGAGACGCGCCAGTCCGAAACCCCCATGGCCTTCGCTACTGTACTCATGACCGCTGACTCGGTGGTCCTATTTTGTGGTGTACCGGTGCCGTGCGCCATGACCAAGCCCTGCGACCGGAAGACCGTATCACCGACGATATCGCGCGCTGCCTGCGCAGCACGGGCCATAGTAAGATAATTACCGGGGCCGGGGCCCGGGATCGACTTCTTGGCGCCATCCGCATGAACCGATACGAAGGGCACGGCACCCAGGACGGGCGCGCCCTGCTCTAGCGCCAACTGATCATCCATCAATACGAGAATCTGCGCCGATTCCGCCATAACAAAGCCACAGTTATTACCGAAGGGCCGGCAGGCTGAGCGATAATCAACCAATCCATCTCCATCGATACCTTGCAAGGCTCTTAATTCTTTATCTGTCGCCAGAGCGCCCATGGCCACATAGCCATCCATGAGGGATGGAAGTATGGGCGCCTCAGAGGCACCGACGACGGCAATACGCGCGCGACCCGATCGAATGTCATCGACACCGCGCTGTAGGTTGTACAGGAAGGTAGCGCAGGCACCGAGCGCGGGACCTGTCTGACCAAGTGACTTAAGCACGTAGGCGTTCAAAAAATCGCCTGGCATTTCTGCAAAGCCCAAGGGGCAATTCTTTGCTAACACCCGCTCGCCGCGCAGTGCGGCCGTGAGCATACCGCCCGTTGCAGCCTCATCCAGCTGACCCATTGAACTCGACACATAAACGCTGACCGCATCGGGCGATAAGCCGGCCGTCAACTGATCCCAGTCCAAGCCCAAGTCTGCCAACGCATCCGACATGGCATAGATTGACATCTGCAGCCCACGGGGATGATTTCGAGAGGTGTAGAGCGCGCCGGGGTCAAAACCCGAAGGCAACTGACCTGCGACTCCGACATCAAATTCGCGCTCAGCGGCGACGTAAACGGTGTCACCCGATGACAGTCCTCGGAGTGCATCAGTAGCCCGCGACGTGGCAAAACCATCAGGGGTTAAGTTGACGACCCCGTGCACATCATCAACGCGGAACCGGTAATTCGTCGGAACAGCAGCGGGATCAAAGTGGGCACGCTCTATTTTCCGGACAAGCGTGCCATCCAGGACTTCGTCAACGTCCTGAGCATCCATCATTACCGTCAATGCGCGCGCTGTTTCATCGCGCTTAGCCTGATCGAGCGAATCAAATACGAGTCGGTTGTGCGCGTGCCGATGGGAGGTTCTTCCGGCCGTATTGATCCCTCCGGACGCAACGATGATGGGCAGCTTTGCCATAATTTTGTTACCACAAATACAACTCAACGCCCTAGATTGTAGATAGCGACGTCGATATGATTTGTTTTTTACAGACAAAAATCATGAAAAAACCGACGGAAAAATTTCGCAGAACGAGCCAAAGACCCAGACGAACACCGAGAATAGGTGCGCTCGTCCACGAGTTTGCATTGGCAAGTTCGGTCACTTTGCCCTCCGAGCTGGCTATGGCTGCCGCACAAGCCAGCGGTCAAAGTACCGGCACTAGCGAACTGCCCGTGACCTTATTTTCCCCAAAAGGAGGGCAGGTGACGACCAGCGGTGGGCTGGAGATTGCGACGCAACCTATTTCCGAGGCAGCGGCGCTGGATCTCCTTGTCATCGCAGCAATTTGGCGTGATCCGCGTCGTGTGATCAAACGCCATCCCGAGCTAATTTCCTTTATTGCGAAGCTGGTCAACCAAGGCTCTTCCATCGCCGCCGTCGGCACAGGCAGTTTCCTTTTAGCCGAGACAGGGCTTCTTGATAAAAAGCCGGCCACCACACACTGGTTTTGGTTAGACGAGTTTGCATCGCGCTACCCCGCTGTTGACCTGCGCCGCGATGAACTCATCGTGCAGTCGGACAATCTCTACTGCGCGGGGAGCGTCAACTCCATCAGTGACTTGCTGGTCTACCTCATGGGTAATTTCTACAACACCAACATTGCGCGCCACGTGGAGAACCAGTTCTCGCCTGAGATACGTCGGCGGTTTAAATCTACGCACTTGGGCTCGCAGGTTATTCGAGAGCATCGAGACGAGGTGGTTCTAGATGTCCAGATGTACCTGCAGGAGAAATTCACCCAGCCCCTCTCCATGGCGTCGATTGCAACGACATTCCAACTTTCGGAACGAACTTTAACGCGCCGTTTCCAGCGCGCTGCGGGCACGTCACCATGGCAGTACTTGCTCAACCTACGGCTGTCAGAGGCGGAATCGCTCTTGAGAACAACCAACTTGAGCGTCACGCAGGTTGCTGCGGAAGTGGGCATGGTTGATTCAGCACATTTCGCTCGGCAATTTAAAAAGGCCAATCGATTGAGCCCATCGGAGTACCGTAAAGCTGTAAAAGGAAAGGTGTTTTCACCTATTTGAACGCCCCCTCGCATTGTGGCGCCATCGCGCCTGTGGCTTAATCCACCCCCCAGTCAAGCTAACGCATAAACGGGACATAACATGTCAGAAGCAATCTATATCGTGGGCGGTGCCAGAACACCCATGGGTGGACTGATGGGCGACCTCGCCTCCGTCTCAGCACCACAATTAGGCAGCACCGCGATTAAAGCCGCTGTGGAACGCGCCAATCTCGATGCAGCAGTCATTGATGAAGTGTTTATGGGCTGCGTACTCCCCGCAGGACTCAAGCAGTGCCCGGCGCGCCAGGCTGCCCGCTACGCCGGTGTGCCCGACCACGTGGGTGCCGTTACCGTGAACAAGGCCTGCGGCAGTGGCATGCAGGCAACGATCTTTGGCATCGACAGTATCCGTGCCGGAACCAATAGCATTGCTATTGCCGGTGGTCTCGAGAGCATGTCGAACGCACCGCACCTGATGCCCTCAGGACGCGCGGGACAACGCCTGGGTCATACCAAGATTTACGATCATATGTTCATGGATGGCTTAGAAGACGCCTATACAGGTGGCGCTATGGGCAGTTTTGCGCAGGCGACAGCCGATGAGCACGGTATTACGCGAGAAGCCATGGATGACTTCGCGATTCAGAGCCTGACACGCGCTAAAAATGCGATCGAACAAGGCCTGCTAAAGGCAGAAACTGCGCCCGTAGAGGTCAAAACACGACGAGAAACCATCACGGTTGTCGATGATGAGCAACCGCACAAAGGTCGCATCGACAAGATTCCCAGCTTGCGCGCGGCGTTTGCGCAAGACGGCACCATTACTGCAGCCAACGCTTCTTCTATTTCAGACGGTGCAAGCGCACTCATTCTAGCGAGTGAGTCAGCGGTCGAAGCCCATGGCCTAAAGCCAATGGCAAAGATCGTTGCACATGCGCGCTCCAGCCGCCTGCCCGCGGAGTTCACATTGGCACCCGTTGATGCCATTTCTTCGCTGCTCGATAAAACCGGTTGGTCTGCTGATGACGTAGATCTGTGGGAGATTAACGAGGCCTTTGCCATGGTCACCATGCTGGCAATGAAAGCGCATGGCCTCGATCACAGCAAAGTCAACGTGCACGGCGGTGCGTGCGCCCAGGGCCACCCTATTGGCTCCACCGGCTCTCGAATCATCGTCACGCTCATGCACGCAATGCATCACTATGGCAAGGAGCGCGGTGTGGCCGCGCTGTGTATTGGTGGTGGTGAGGCTACTGCCGTTGCGATTGAGAAGTGCTGATAGCGAACTAGAGAAAGACAGTAAAAGATCGTGCTAGAGCAGGAGAGTTAAGATGGCCCTCGATACCGTGCCAGATATCTTGGACGACATTCGCGAAGGTAAGATGGTCATCCTCATGGATGATGAGGACAGGGAAAACGAGGGAGACCTTGTAATTGCTGCCGAGAAAGTCACGCCAGAGATTATCAACTTCTTTGCCAGTGAGGCCTGCGGTCTGATTTGCATGCCCATCACCGCAGAGCGTGCGAGGCAGCTGCGCATACCACTGATGGTTCGTGACAACCGCTCTCAGCACGAGACCAACTTCACCGTATCGATCGATGCGACGCACTCGGTAGGTCCCGGTGTCAGCGCACGTCAGCGTGCGCATACCATTCTCGAGGCCGTGAAAGCCGATGCGACGCCCTCTGACATTTCGCAACCTGGACATATCTTCCCCTTGGTCGCAAAACCTGGTGGCGTCCTGCAACGTGCGGGTCATACCGAGGCGGGCGTAGATCTGGCTCGCATGGCTGGCTGTGAACCGGCTGCTGTCATTGTCGAGATCATGAATGAAGATGGCACAATGGCGCGACGGCCTGAGTTAGAGGTGTTTGCGAAAAAACATAATCTTCGCATTGGAACGATCGCTGACCTTATTGAGTATCGTGCCTTGCACGAGCAGTCCGTACGCTGCACCGGCGAATTCCCCATCGACACACAATGGGGCAAGTTCACGCTGACGACTTTCGAAGACCTGGTCGATGGCCAAATTCAATATGCGCTGCACCAAGGCGACCTGACTGGCGCAGACCTACCCGTGCGCATACAACCCATCAACACGCTCCGCGATGTATTGGGCACACGTCTACCGCAGGGATCTCAAGGTTGGTCTTACGAATCCGCCATGGCCTATATCGCTGAGCAAGGACGGGGGCTCGTTGTAATGCTGGGTGGCTGGGAGTCTCCCGAGGCAATCATGCGCAATATCGCAGAGCTTGCAGGTGAAGCCGCAGCAGAGGCACCGCCTCAGAACTACAGGGTGATTGGCACAGGCGCACAGATACTCCGGCACCTAGGTGTTACAAACATGAAAGTCATGTCCGCACCGATCAAATTCAATGCAATCTCTGGATTCCAGCTGGAAGTATCAGGCTTTATCTCGCGACCCAGCGAGAGCTAATCGCTTTATCCACGCGTGGGCATCGGTAGCGTGTTTGCCTAGCTGTGGAACGTTACCGCTGACTCAAGATCGGTTCGATCCGTGACGACGTCATTGATCGGCGTATCCACGGGGTAACCGAACGACAGCCCAAACATCAACTTGTGATGCTCTGGAACGTCTATGACTTCACGAATCTGCTTTGCCATGAATCCAAGCGCAGTCTGAGGGCAAGAGCCAAGACCTTGGGCCGTTAAGCCCAGCATGACCGTTTGCGTGAACATCCCCAAGTCACAGGCCTCACGAAGACCAAAGCCATCGGGCAGCATGAAGAAAGCCACAACCGGTGCATCAAAAAAGCGGAAGTTCCCCATGAACCATTCCTGTCGTTTGGCTTTTTCCTCACGTGGAATCCCAAGCGCGTCATACAGCGCCTTAGCAGCACCGTACTGGCGATCCTTGTAAACGCCCTCGTAGACGCCCTCATATGGGAAATCAGGCGCTACATCACCCATGGCGAAGGCGGCCGGCAGCTTTTCACGTAATTGCTCGAGCTTGTCACCCGTCACAATGTGAACGAACCATGGCTGGGTGTTGCAGTTGCTGGGTGCACGAAGCGCGGGCGCAAATACGGCGTCGATAATCTCTCGGCTGACTGGGTCAGATTTAAACGCTCGTATGGATCGCCGCTCGTTGACTATCGTCTGAAATGTTTCCGCTGTGCTGCTCATGACGCTACCTATGTCTATTTCTGCTATCTGCAAACCAAAAAAGTCGATGCAGCGAGGCTACACCGACTTCTGAACTGAGTGAATAGCCCAAACGGGACTATCCAGTGTCGTTACTTATTTAGAAGGAACGAACACTGCCATCGGGGTTAAGTGGCGCATCCTGATTAACGGGCCAAGCAGCATCAAACCCTGCCACGCCAAGCGGCTCCGGCACGTCAACTTTGACATCACCCATCGCGTCTGTTTTGGGCTGCGTACCGCTAAGCCACGCCATGGCGGCTGCGAAAGAATCCTCGTCCGCGTCTCCGAAGGGGCGCGTCGCATCATCAGCTGCCGCAAAGAAGGTAAAGCGGCCAGTACTGACAAGACCCGTGAAGTAACCGCCCTGCCCTTCACCGTTTTGAATTTCAAACGCAATCAGTCTCAGTCTTGTTTGGCAGTTGTCAGAGTCCAGATCAAAAGCGTATTGACCAACGGCTTTACCTGACGTCTCGGAACCCACGATTGCAAGCTCGATATGCGGATCCAAGCCATTGATCAGGAGTTCGCTAGCTGACGCTGAGCCGCCGGTGGTGATGAATGCGATTCGAAGCGGACTAAAAGTCTCAGGCAACTGAGCAAAGTTCGCTGTACTGTTCTGATCCTGATGCTTGTCGTTGAGATTCACGATATAGCTCAACTCACCGTTTGCCGTTTCGCCGGCCAACAGATTTAAGAAGGTCTCAGCTACTCGTACCAGACCACCACCGTTGTACCGAAGGTCGATAATGAGATCAGTGACGCCAGCCTCACCAAAGGTTGTTGCCGCAGCTCGAAGTGGACCATCCGCCGCGTCGATAAATGTTCGGAAGTTGATGTAGCCAACGGGACCACCGCTGTCTCTTGGGATTACCAGCGCATCGCCAGCCAAAGGCGTTGTGCTAGTTTCTGCTGTGGTTACGGTTATCTCGCTAGTCACGCCCTCATATTCGACACGGAAGACTGTCGTTTGTAGCTCTCCACGCGCACCGAAAACAGCGCCAGGCAGCTCAGCATTTCGGGCGACCATTTCGTCCCAGGTCTCAAAGTCACTCTCACCGTCGCGTTTGACGGCTAACAGACGTTGGCCTCGTCGAATACCTGCGGTATGCGCAGGGCCCTCCTCATAGGAGTCCGCAAAATAAAAGTTGTTGTTGATGATGCGGTAGCGCACGCCGTAACCGTAAAACGTACCTGAGGTGAAACGCGCCTCATCTTCCTCGATGGTTGTGAGATAGGAGAAACCCGGATCACGGCCTGACCCGTCTGTCCAAATGGGCTGCATGATGGCAGCGAGGTAGTCGGATGCATCGTCATAGTCGTTCTCATTGACCTGCGCGAGTTCGTCGTACCAGTAGTAATAGCTTTCAGACACCTCTTTAACGAACTGAATCTGCGCTGTGTTACCGCATGGATCCGTAGTACTGCTACCACCAGACCCGCCACCTGCAGTTGGCTGCTGGGGTGTTGTGCCGCCGCCACCACCGCCACCGCATGCAGTAACCAATACGCTCAAGCTCAGTGCAATAATCAGTTGCTTTGACACGATAACTCCTATGTTTAGATGTCAATCCTCGGGGCGCAAGATAAGCAATGCAGCGCGTTCCGCCAAGTCTTGTGTCGCGTTACGTCATATTGATGGCGGTTTGGAATGCTGGACGCTCTGTAATCCGCTGAACGTACGCTTTCAAATGAGGCATGTCATCAGAGACACAGCCCATACGATTACTCATGAAACAGGCATGCCCCAGCATGATGTCCGCAGCCGAGAAATCACCAATAAGGTAATCGCGGCCCTCCAAGGCTTCATTAACCGGGTGAAGCGCTTTGTTGAGAAGGCGCTGTGCTTGCCCCAGTACAACGGGGTCTCGTCGATCCTCTGGCAATAAGATCGTGTGAACAACAATCGTGTTCATTGGGGGCATAACCATCCCCTCGCAGTAGTGAAACCACTGCAGGTATTCGGGGAACATGGGGTCGTCCACGGCAGGTTTAAGACCACCTTCTTTATGTCGGGCCATTACGTATTCCACGATGGCACCAGACTCATAAATCGACACATCGCCGTCGTCTAGAACCGGAATACGCCCCAGCGGGTGTCTACTCCGGTGCTCATCCGATTTGAGATCTTTGGGGTGAAAGGCCATGGCGTTGAGCTCGTACGGAAGCTCGAGTTCCTCTAGGAGCCATAAAATACGGCCAGCTCGGGACTGTGGTGCGAAGTGAAGTTTTAGCATGTGAAACCCCTTATCGATGGTTATTTTTGGTTTATCGGGCGCTACACGCGCCTCGTATCTAATGCCACACCCCACCAGCCTAGCGTTTGTCACAGTAAAAATCTGTGAAAGCCGTATTTATTTTTTGGATATAAAGATATCGTTATGCTTATGAACGTTGATGCTTTATCACAATGCTTAAAAGCGTTGGCTGACCCCAGCCGGCTCCGCCTCATGTCATTGTGCAGCCAAGGTGAACTGACCGTATCTGATCTTGTACGGATCACGGGCTACAGCCAGCCTCGCACATCGCGTCACCTGAAAATTTTGCAAGATGCAGGGCTTCTCGAGAGTTTTCGCGAGCAGCACTTCATTTTTTACCGCGCCAATCGCCAGCAGCCCCAGCAGACCATTCTCAGCACACTGCTGGACAGCCTGGATACGGCAGACAGCACCCTAGCAGAAGATAGCCGGCGACTTGCGGTCATTCGCGATGCCCGCGCGCAGCTTGCGGAGACCTACGTTGAGGACGAGGTTCCGGAGTGGCTAGAACTTCATCGATATCACGGTGACGAAGCCACATTTAAATCGCACGTCAGTCAATTACTGTCTGGTCACTCCGTTGGACACCTATTGGATATTGCTACCGGCACGGGTCGGATGTTGCGGCTCGTGGGTCCGCTGGCCGACAGTGGCTTCGGTGTCGATCTCTCTAAAAAAATGGTGATTGTCGCCAGAGATGCCATCGAAACGGCGGGACTGACACACCTGTCCGTGCGGCAAGAAGATATGTATCAAATGCGGTTCGCAGCCAATAGCTTCGACACCGT
>CAJWQE010000086.1 GCA_913045375.1 uncultured Halieaceae bacterium
TGCGGCAAGAAGATATGTATCAAATGCGGTTCGCAGCCAATAGCTTCGACACCGTGACTATTGATCAAGTGCTGTATTTTGCTGACGACCCGAAAGCCTTGTTCGAAGAGGCAACACGCGTGCTGAAACGCGGCGGCAAACTGTTAGTCGTTGCCTTCACACAACATGAAGATCCCGCTTCACAGCCTGTACCCGTCAGTGTCGATATGAAATCGATCATGGGATGGCTCATGAGCGAGGATCTCAGCATCGAGCAGATCGATAAAATTCCCGGAGAGTCGTTGGACATCAGCCTCATTCTCGCCAGTAAGACCAGTTAAATCGTGGCACGCTTCACGCGACTGCTTCTCACCGCTCTCACTCTTGCATTCATCGCTGGCTGCAATACGCTCAGCACTATGAACACCGTCACCCTCCGAAATACCAGCCATTTTCCGGACTACGAGCTGTCTCCCAGCCTGGTCGATACCTGTGGTACCGAGTTAATACGCTCCAATAAGCGCACCGGTGATGAAGTCACAACTGTTTGGGACAACAGGAGTGACGAGGAGCTCGTGATGCTCTGGCTATGGCATAACGGAGAGGTGCGTGAGATCTATCGCTTGGCGCCCAAGACGATCACGCAAGCCAGCCTCCTTGAAGGAATGGGTATTGCAGTCATCAGCGAGGCGCGAGAGCGCTGTTTCTACAACCAAGCTATTACTGAGCAGTCGGCTTTAGGGACTGCTGGCCGCTTCGAATAATCAACTAGGTAAACCAGCTACAATCAAAGAAGCTTGATCGACCACGAGCGAGGTAAAAAATGAGAAACGCAATTTTCATGTTAGCTGCAACGCTGTTACTCATGGGTTGTAGCGAGCCTAGTAACGAGAACACTGACTCCGCAAGCGCTCTTGACGACAAGTTAGTAACAACCGCACGCGGTGATCACGTAGATACCTACTTTGGCGTGGAGGTAGCGGACCCTTATCGATGGTTGGAAGATGATCTGAGCGAAGATACCGCTGACTGGATTGCTGATCAAAATGCGTCAACCCGCTCGTATATTGACGCTATCTCACTGCGCGATGACGTCAAAAACACCGTGGCCCGCCTGCTGAACTTCGAGCGCGAAACCGCGCCCTTTATGGAAGGTGGAAAACGCTATTTCTATCGAAACTCTGGGCTTCAGAATCAACGAGTTCTGTATCGCATTGAGGAGGATGGAAGCGAAGTTGTGTTCTTAGATCCGAACACATTCAGCGAGGATGGCACAGTCAGTATGTCGAGCGTCAGCTTTTCTGAAGACGGCAGTTTGGTAGCTTATCAACTCTCCGAAGGCGGCAGCGACTGGCGATCGATTGTGATCAGGGACGTCGCCACCGGCGATGTACTTGAGTCACCGCTGGTTGACGTAAAGTTCTCCGGCATCAACTGGCTGGGTAATGAGGGTTTTTTCTACTCAAGCTATGACAAACCTGACGGCAGTGAACTCTCCGCAAAAACCGATCAGCACAAGCTGTATTTCCACTCGCTGGGCACACCGCAGAGCAGTGATAAGGTCATTTTCGGCGCGACCCCTGAGCAAAAGCATCGTTACGTGGGCGCCTCCGTGGGCGGCGACGACCGCTATTTAGTGATCAGTGCCGCCAATTCCACGTCCGGCAACAAGCTGTTTATCAAGGATTTAGCATCCGAATCTGACGAGCTCATTGTCGTCTTTGCTGACGAGTCCGCAGACGGTTCATTACTCGAGAGTCACGATGACTATCTTTTGATCGAAACAAATCGCGATGCACCTAAAGGTAGAGTGATTGCGTTGAATCCGCAGGCAGCTGGAGAGACCGACTGGCGCGACGTTATCCCCGAGAGCGAGCACGTGCTCAATGCCAGCTCGAGCGCCAGCTACCTATTCGCCGAATATATGATCGATGCGATCAGTCAGGTGAAACAGTACGACCTCGAAGGCAATCTCATCAGGGATATTGAACTACCCGACCTTGGAAGCGCGTCAGGCTTTGGTGGCAAAAAAGAGCAAGAGGAAGTCTTTTTTACGTTCACCAACTACCGTATCGCGCCCGCCATTTTCTCCCTTGACCCCGAGTCGGGCGATGTCAGCTTGTACCGCGCATCAAAGTCACCCTTTGACGGCAACGACTATCAAACAGAGCAAGTGTTCTACACATCCAAGGACGGTACGCGCGTACCCATGATCATTACGTACGCAAAGGGCACCGAACTCGACGGCAGTACCCCTACCATTCTCTATGGTTACGGCGGCTTTGATATCAGTATCCGACCTCGCTTCAGCAGTACCGTTGCGGCGTGGCTTGAGATGGGCGGCATTTACGCCGTGCCCAATATTCGTGGTGGTGGTGAATACGGCAAAGCGTGGCATATCGCGGGCACCAAAACCCAAAAGCAAAATGTCTTTGATGACTTTATCGCGGCGGCCGAGTACCTGATTGCTGAGGGCTATACCAGCAAGGAAAAACTGGCTGTGAGTGGTCGATCCAATGGTGGTCTGCTGGTCGGCGCAGTAACGACTCAGCGACCCGATCTCTTCCAGGTATCACTCCCCGGTGTCGGGGTGCTCGATATGCTGCGCTACCACACCTTCACCGCCGGTGCGGGCTGGGCCTATGACTATGGAACGTCGGAAGAGAGCGAGGAAATGTTCCGCTACCTGTTGGGTTACTCACCGCTGCACAACACCAAGCCCGGAACCGCCTATCCGGCGACGCTGATCACGACAGCCGAACGGGATGACCGCGTCGTGCCGGCTCACTCCTACAAGTTTGCCGCTCAGATGCAGTACGACCACACGGGCGATGCGCCAGTCTTAATTCGTATCGATAGTAATGCAGGACATGGTGCGGGCACCCCAACGGATAAGCTGGTCGATCAGTATGCTGATATCTACAGTTTTACACTGAAGAATATGGGTGTGGAGAAGATTAAGGGCGGTGAATCCGCGCTGTAACGAGCCGAGTCATTACGTGAGTTAAGACATGTCCTGGTTTGTCGAACATTGGATCGCAAGTTCACTCCTCGTGATATACGTATCCGTGCTGTTCTACAACGCCTATGTCGGTAACAAGGCGGCTACTGGCGTTGGTGGGTATTACGTAGGTGACCGCCAGTTGGGCGGCACCGTTGTCGGCATCTCCTTTTTTGCGACATTTGCCTCGACCAACACCTTTATTGGACATGCAGGCAAAGGCTACGACTACGGTGTGGCGTGGTTCACCATGGCCGTTCTGCTCGTCATCTTCTCCTGGATGTCCTGGCGGTGGATAGGACCACCGCTCAGGCGTTTTGCCGCCGCATGGGACGCGCTGACCATTCCTGATTACATTCGCGGGCGGATATTGGGCGACAACCCGGATGCCGAGCGGCATCCTCTACTTTTGCTGTCCGCATCAGTGATAGTGTTCGCCAGCATTCTGTACCTCTTGGCCATCTTCAAAGGCGCTGGACATTTGTTCCAGATCTTTCTCGGTGTGCCTTACGAGGTCGCAGTCGGCGTTACCTTGCTCGTGGTCGTGCTGTACACCTCCATTGGTGGCTTCGTCTCCGTCGTTCGGACGGACGCCATTCAAGGTGTGCTGATGCTCATGGGCGCCATGACGATCTTCTACTTCGTTACACAGGCAGCCGGTGGCATCACATCAGTCGGTCAGCTGACCGATATGCCCGGAAAAGAATTTCTTTTCGATCTTAATGGCGCGGTGCCGTTTGCTGTGCTGTTAGGTGTATCACTGTCGGGGGCCCTGAAGCTCATTGTCGATCCCCGGCAGCTCTCACGCTTTTATGGCCTTAAGAGTGATGCAGAGGTAAAACGCGGGATGTGGATTGCCGTGCTGGGTATGACGCTGATCCTGGCCTGTATGTTCCCCATTGGCCTTTACGCACACCTGATTCTTGAGAACGTGACGGACACTGATCTTATTATCCCGCGGCTCGTTAACGACCCAGCCATTTTCCCGTTTTGGGTAACCGATTTGCTGATCGTATCGATCGTATCCGCCGCCATGTCCTCAATGGACAGCGTGCTTCTGGTGGCCTCATCCACCCTCTACAAAAACATCATTGCGCCGTTTAAAACAATTGAAAATGAGGTGCGCTGGTCCCGTGCCGCAGTCATCGCTTTCGCCTGCATTTCCGCCTTCATGGCACTTAATCCACCGGGCGACATTGTGGGCATCACCATCTTCTCGGGTAGCCTGTACGCCGTTTGCTTCTTCCCACCGGTGGTTTTTGGCCTGTATGGTCGTGTGGCATCTGCAAAGACCACGCTGGTGTCAATGATTCTTGGAATGAGTACGCTGATACTCTGGATCACCTTGGGTCTAAGTGCCCTGCTCCACGAGGTCTTCCCCGCGCTACTCGTATCCGCATCGGTTTACTGGCTGCAATCGAGTAAAGAAACCGCCGCCGAGGTCTAATCGACTGCCCGCATCGCTTTTCACGCGTTACACTGTGAGACGGACATCAGAGCAGTGCCAGCGTGAATAAGAAAGGACAACAACAGCTGAGAGACCTCCCCTCTGTCAGTGTCATTCTCGACCACTTGCAGTCAGAGGTCGCGCAGTGGGGGCATGATGCGGTGACAAGCGCTGCGCGCGCGCACCTTGAAGCACTGAGAACCGCGATTCAATCGGGTGAATTGGTGACATCGGATCTCTCAATCATTCAGGAAACAATTCGCGACGGGCTCACAGACGCATCTCAACCAGTCTTGAAGTCGGTCTTCAACCTGACGGGTATTGTCCTTCACAGCAATCTCGGGCGCGCGAACCTGGCAGATGCCGCTATCGACGCTATGAATCGAGTGGCGGGCGGTGCCAACAACCTGGAATACGATCTTGAAAAGGGTCAACGTGGGGATCGCGACAGTCATATTGAGTCGTTAATTTGTGAGCTCACGGGCGCCGAAGCAGCGACGGTCGTCAACAACAACGCCGCTGCCGTCCTGCTTACATTGAACACCCTGGCGCTTGGTAGAAAAGTGCCCGTTTCTCGGGGAGAACTCGTTGAGATCGGGGGCTCCTTTCGTGTACCTGACATCATGGCACGCTCGGGCTGCAGCCTCGTTGAAGTCGGCACGACCAATCGAACACATCTCAAAGACTATGCAAGCGCCATTAATGCTGATACCGCGCTGTTGATGCGCGTACACACGAGTAACTATCGGATTGAAGGGTTTACCAATACGGTGCCGGAGCCAGAGCTTGCGGCACTTGCTGCAGCAAACCAAATACCGTTCGTCGTTGATATGGGCTGTGGAAACCTGATCGATTTGAAAGCACTCGGCCTACCCCACGAGGCCACAGCGCAGCAAACCCTGACTCATGGGGCCGACTTGGTCCTTTTTAGTGGCGATAAATTACTCGGTGGTCCCCAAGCGGGCATTATTGCTGGCCGCGCTGATCTTATTGCGCAGGTTAAGCAGAACCCGCTGAAGCGTGCATTGAGACTCGATAAAGTGACCTTGGCAGCGCTCGAGGCAACCCTACAGCTGTATCGCAATCCGGATGAACTCGTTTCAACACTTCCTACGCTCAGATTGCTCACGCGGGTGGAAAATAGTATTCGTGATCAGGCCAACAAGCTCGCGCCACAGGTCAGCGCACTGCTGGGTGATCAATACCGTGTCGACACAGCATCGGTCTCCAGCCAAATTGGTAGTGGCGCGCTCCCCGTTGAAGTGCTCCCGAGTGCTGCCCTTTCCATCACTGCAGCCAATGGTGAGGATGAGCTTCTACGCGCACTGGCTGCGCGTTTACGCCGACTTCCCAAGCCCATTATCGGGCGGCTCCATAATGGCGCGCTGCTGTTGGATCTTCGCTGTCTTGAAGCACTTCATGAGGACGCGTTTCTAGAGCAACTCTCAGAGCTCGCTCAGTGATTATTGCAACCGCCGGTCATGTTGATCACGGCAAAACGTCGTTGATCAAGGCCCTCACCGGTGTCGATACCGACACGCTTGCTGAAGAGAAGGCGCGCGGACTGACCATTAACCTAGGATACGCCTACCTTCCATCGAGTGACGGCCGAATTATCGGTTTTATCGACGTGCCCGGTCATCATCGTTTTATCAACACCATGATTTCTGGGGTATCGGGTATCGATCGCGCCTTGGTGATTATCGCCGCCGATGATGGACCAATGCCGCAAACGAGCGAGCACCTAAATGTCCTGAGTGTGCTCGGAGTCACTGATATCGATATTGTCATCACAAAGATTGACGCAGTAACGCCTGAGCGGGTCGTGGAGGTAGCTCAAAGAGCACGAGAAGTTGTCGATGCCCGCTGTGACAGCGAGGGCGAGGTGTTTCAGGTTTCCTCGGTCACGGGTGATGGCATCGACGCGCTTAAATCCCATCTGGAATCACTGCCAACCAAAGGTAGAGATCAAGCGCTCGAGCGCGGCTTCAGACTCTCGATTGACCGCCGCTTCCATGTCAGTGGCGCCGGTTTGGTGGTTACGGGTACCGCAAGCACCGGCACCATCCATGTTGGCGATCATTTAATCCTTCAACCCAAAGGGCTGGAAGTCCGAGTGCGCGAGCTGCGGGCCAATGATGTCATGGTCAAATCGGCAACCGCAGGTCAGCGCGTCGCGCTCTGTTTGGCTGGCAAAGTTGAACTGGGTGATATTGATCGAGGTGATTGTCTTGTTGAACCCTCACTCGATCAGCTCTCGCACCGGCTTGATGTTCAGCTAAGCCTCTTGTCCGATGCGCCGACTGCACTAAAGCATCTATCACCGGCCAAACTCTACATCGGGGCAGGACGGGTGAGCGCGAAAGTGGCCCTCATTGAGAACGCGATCTCATCTCTGGCTCCCGGTCAAACAAAAATGGCCCAGCTCATTCTCGATTCGCCGATCAGCGCTTACTCCGGAGAGCGGTTCGTGCTCAGAGATGATTCCGAGTCGTTTCATCTTGGTGGAGGTGTGATTTTAGATCCCAACGGCCCGCAATACGGGAAAGCCAAACCCGAGCGACTGACATGGCTTAGTGCATTGGCCACAGGCAGTACGGACACTGCCCTTCGGGATCTATTGGCGAGTGACCGAACCATCGCTTGGTCAGATCTTACTCGCGCTTTTCATTTAAAAGAGGGAGCTGCTCTCCCCTCGCTTCCGGATACAGCCGTGAAGTTTGACCTCCAGCAAAGCACATGGATTACGACCCGAAATGCGATATCCGCCGCAAGGCAGGCTTTACTCGATGCGTTGAGCGATGAAAAAGCGCAAGCGAGTGATTCAAGAGGCGTCCCCAAGGAAAAGCTCATGAAGTTGGCGGGTAAGACCTCAAACCGAGCATTGCTTGAAGCGACATTGACCACCCTTATCAAAACAGGGGTTCTTGGGGTGACGGATGGACGGGTGCATGATGCCCCGGATCGCAACAAGCCCGATGGCAATGAGCGACATTGGTCAAATTTAGAGCGTCAATTAATAACTGCAGGACATCACACTCCAGTGCTGTCGGAACTTCAGCGTGATGCACAGCTCGACGAAACTTCTCTCAAGCTGGCACTCAAGTACGGTACTGACAAAGGTTTTCTGCATCGCATCAATGCCACGCGATACGCACTGACCACTACCCTATTAGATTTTGCCGAGACCTCAGAATCACTCGCCTCGGAGCGTAATTTTAGCGTTGCCGATTTCAAAGATGAGCTTGGCATAGGCCGAAAGCTGGCCGTTGAAATACTCGAGTTCTTCGACAATATTAACTTCACGCAGCGACAGGGTAATGAGCGTACAATCGCGAATCCTAAGGCGATTCGCAGCCGACTCAAGCTATAAAACCATGGAAGAGCGACGTCCCCGGTGGGGTGCCTGGTCTTCAAAACCAGTGAGGTGCTGACAAAGTGCCTGGTGGGTTCGACTCCTACCTCTTCCGCCATACTTCGGTATCTAACTGTATTTTTGATACTCTGCCAGACCAGAGGTCTTCCCCGCATCCTCATAATGGCTAAAGTTAGCCAGGTAGATCATGGGTTCGAATCTATTCTCGACGTTGCGAGAAAGCAGGATGGTTGGATCGAGATTTTTCATACTGCGGTTTTGAGTCAAGCAAAGAAACGGAAAATTCATGCCTTCAAACCTTCCCCGACGAGTGCACGTTGTCTTTCTCACCTTCGCAGCTGTCTTCATTTGCTACATAGATAGAGTAAATATTTCAGTTGCGATCATCCCGATGGCTGAAGAGTTCAACTGGGGGTTACAAACCCAAGGGATGATTTTGTCGTCCTTTGCCGTGGGATACATATTGCTCCAAGTCATCGGCGGTCGATTAGCTGATCGTTACGGTGGCAAAATCATATTGGGAATTGGGGTTTTGGTATGGTCATTATTCACGATATTGGCGCCCCCCGCCGCGGCACTAGGTATAACACTGCTGATCATGACTCGAATTCTTATGGGCATGGGTGAGGCGGTCACTTTCCCTTCTTTCTATAGCCTCTATGGAAAGTGGATACCGCTCAACGAACGAGCGCGCGCGGTCGGTTTCGCCAATAGTGCTATTCCACTGGGAACTGCCTTTGCACTGATTATTTCGCCCATCATCATTCAACAGCTTGGCTGGGAATGGGTGTTTTATATATTCGGTTTTATGGGGTTTATTTGGTACGCATTCTGGCATCGTATGGTCACGTCCGATCCTAGAACACATCCAAAAATAACCGCTGAGGAGCTATCGCATATTCAGCAAGGTATCGAAGCAGACGAACAAGCCAGTGAAATTCCTTGGACCCATTTTTTGAAATACAAGGCTGTTTGGGCTATTGCAGTGGCACACTTTTGCAATAACTGGACGCTTTATGTGCTCCTATCTTGGGCCCCCACATTTATCAACAAAGGCCTTGGGGTAGAGCTGGCTTCAGTAGGTTTGTTGGCAATGATTCCCCAAGCCGCATCTTTTATCTCAATCAACCTCGCAGGAAACTTGGCCGATCGCCTAATCACCAGTGGCATGCCAGTACTACGAGTTAGAAAGCTGATGCAGACTGTCGGTTTTGGTGGGCTCGCGGTTTGCCTGTTGCTAGTGACGTCTGCAGAAACGGTAACAGGTGCTATAGCGATAATGGCCCTAGGCAGTGCGCTGGGTGCAGGTTCCACGGGTGGATTTGCGGTAAATCATATGGATATTGCCCCAAAACATGCGGGAACACTGATGGGAATTACCAATACCGCTGGGACCATTCCAGGCATCGTTGGCGTATTTTTGTCCGGGATGATTCTAGAGCTGACAGGTTCTTGGGCGCTGGTATTCGGCACTGCTGCGGTCATCTCTCTGGTTGGGTTGGTTGTATTTTTGCGATACGCGCAGGCGGATAAGTTATTCGACTAGATCAGTGCCTAGACTGACAAGAGGACGCCACAGGATGCGTTCCTAGTGCAAAAGAAAAAATAGTCAAAAGACGTCGCTCCACCAAACCCTTAGCCAGTTTTTGCATGAACCGACACGACGTCACTGTCCGTGTCCAGTGGAAAGGCCCCGGGTCGCGACTCTGGGCGGGAGGGGCGACGATCTCGCCACTGTAGGAATCCCTTACCCAAAAAAAAACAGAGCGAATGCTCTGCTTTTATTCGAGTTCCTCAGGCGTCTGAAGTGGGACTCTCCTTCAGCTCCTCGGACGCTATCCCTCCGCCCTCGGTGGGCAACAAAGCGCTTTCTATGCCGGCCCTCTGTCACGCTTTCTACCT
>CAJWQE010000087.1 GCA_913045375.1 uncultured Halieaceae bacterium
CTCTATTAACCTGTATCTTTTTCACACTGTGAAAGACCTTTCCACGCACTACAAAAATACTAAATTGTTCGATTTAATCTCTTGTAAATCAGCACAAAAAAACCGGCGCCAATTAACGTCCATAGAACGTCATTCCAATCAAAGACACCTCTTCCGGGTGTAAAAATTGTAATGAACTCATTAGCAATTAATCCCGATATTGAGATTCCTACTGACCAATAGAGTCTATGTTTGAATAAAGATGAATTAGGTTTGGATAATTCTGGAATCACTACACATAACAGAGCAGGCAATCCAATTCCTGGCAGAAAATTTGGAGCAACTCCAAGAAGATAAATGAGTACTTCATTAGCACCATCATAATTTGGTCTTATGTAATCTTGGACTATGGGAAAGAGCAAAAAAGAGACGATAAAAATTATGTAATAAACGTATTTATTTTTCATGTAAGTCCTGATGTTACAGAAGCAGTCCAGATGTTTTTTCTTCACTCCCACTCTATAGTCGCCGGCGGCTTTCCTGAAATATCGTAGGTAACGCGTGAGATGCCTGATATTTCATTGATGATGCGATTGGAAACGGTCTCAAGCAGTTCGTAAGGCAGGTGCGCCCATTTTGCCGTCATAAAGTCGATCGTTTGCACAGCGCGCAACGCGACAACGTACTCGTAACGACGACCGTCACCCACAACCCCCACCGACTTGACGGGCAGAAATACAGCAAATGCCTGACTCGTTTTGTCGTACCATCCCGACTTTCTGAGCTCAGAGATAAAAATATCGTCGGCACGACGAAGTAGGTCAGCATACTCATGCTTCACCTCACCCAAAATTCGTACGCCCAGACCCGGCCCCGGGAAGGGATGACGGAAGACCATCGATTCTGGCAATCCAAGCTCTAGGCCGATCTGTCGCACTTCATCCTTGAAAAGCTCGCGCAGAGGCTCGACCAACCCAAGGGCCATATCCTCAGGTAGGCCGCCCACATTGTGGTGCGACTTAATGACATGCGCCTTACCGGTCTTAGAGCCGGCAGACTCGATGACATCAGGGTAGATCGTGCCCTGTGCTAGCCACTTAACCTCAGTCAGCTTCGCAGCCTCTTCGTCAAAAACATCAATGAAGGTGTTTCCAATGATCTTTCGTTTCGCCTCTGGTTCGGATACACCGGCAAGACGGGAGAGAAATCGCTCCTGTGCGTCAGCACGAATGACCTTCACACCCATGTTGGAGGCGAACATCTCCATAACCTGATCGCCCTCGTTGAGGCGCAACAATCCATTATCAACAAAGACACAGGTCAGCTGATCACCGATAGCCTTGTGGAGCAGTGCTGCAACCACAGAGGAGTCGACGCCTCCCGACAGGCCCAAGAGCACCTTATCCAAACCCACTTTCGCTCGTATTGTCTGGATCGCATCTTCGACAATATTGGCAGGCGTCCACAACGCCTCACAGCCGCAGATATCGATGACAAACCGCGACATGATCTCTTTGCCCAACGAGGTGTGAGTCACCTCGGGGTGGAACTGGATGCCAAACCATGGCTTTTCGCTGTGTGCCATGGCGGCAATAGGACAGCTGTCGGTCTCGGCCGTGCGAAGGAATCCCTCAGGGAGTTGAGTCACTTTGTCTCCGTGGCTCATCCAAACATCGAGTATCCCCCGACCATGCTCGTCAGTTCGATCGGCAAGACCTGAAAAAAGTCGATCCTCCGTCACGCTTTGAATTTCGGCATAGCCAAATTCAGATGTGTCAGAGCCTTCGACAGCACCACCCATTTGAGCGGCCATGGTCTGCATGCCGTAGCAAATGCCGAGGACGGGGAGGTCGAGTTCAAAAACGACATCGGCGGCACGCGGTGAATCTTGTTCGGTAACCGACTCAGGGCCGCCAGAGAGGATGATGCCCGAGGCGTTAAAGGCGCGTATGTCGGCCTCCGTTACATCCCAGGCATAAATCTCACAGTAAACGCCAATTTCTCGAACGCGGCGCGCTATGAGCTGCGTGTATTGGGAGCCAAAATCGAGAATAAGAATGCGATGCCGATGGATATCCTGGCTCATCGTGTCCTCACGGTTGAATTGTATAGACTGACTCGCAGCGCGAATCAGCGAACCGGGTAATTGGGTGCTTCTTTGGTAATTGAGACATCGTGCACATGCGATTCCGACATGCCCGCAGATGTCACTCTCACAAATTGCGGCTTGGTCCGCATTTCTGGAATGCTGACGCAACCCGCATAGCCCATGGACGATCGGACGCCACCCATTAGCTGATGGATAATCGCTGAAACAGGGCCCTTGTAGGGAACACGTCCCTCGATACCCTCGGGCACCAATTTCTCGGAACCAGCACTGGAGTCCTGGAAGTAGCGATCGGACGAGCCCTGCTTCTGCGCCATAGCGCCAATCGAACCCATGCCACGGTAAGATTTATAAGTCCGCCCCTGAAACAGTTCGACTTCTCCGGGCGCCTCTTCGGTGCCCGCAAACATACCACCCAACATGACCGAGTGAGCACCGGCTACTAGCGCTTTAGAAATGTCCCCTGAGAAACGAATGCCACCATCGGCAATCAAGGGTATATCCTTGCTTGCCAGTGCATCCGCCACATTCGACACGGCGCTGATTTGCGGAACACCCATGCCGGTGACAATTCGCGTGGTGCAAATGGACCCGGGGCCAATACCGACCTTCACACCATCTGCACCCGCATCAGCCAGCGCAAGTGCTGCGTCTCCCGTCGCAATATTGCCGCCAATTACATCGACCGCCGGGTAGTGGTCTTTGATCCAGCGAACACGGTTTAGAACATTCATTGAATGGCCATGAGCCGTGTCGACCACCAGCACATCAACCCCAGCGGTCACCAGAGCGTCCACACGCTCATCAGTGTCTGCACTTGTGCCAACGGAGGCACCTACCCGCAATTGCCCATACTGGTCCTTGCAAGCGTCAGGAAACGACTCTGCCTTGTCGAAATCCTTGACTGTGATCAGGCCTTTTAACGCTCCGGCGTCATCTACAACCAGAATTTTTTCGATACGGTGCTGATGCAATAGCCGCTGTACTTCGTCCGAGCTCGCACCCTCTTTCACGGTTACTAGCTGATTTCGGGGCGTCATAATCGCCGAAATCGATTGCGAGGTATCCGTTTCGAATCGTAGGTCGCGTCGGGTAACAATACCGGCTAGGTCACCGTTCTTCATAACGGGAACACCTGAGATACCGTTCGCTCGTGTCAATTCAATGAGCTCGGCAATCGTAGCGGTGTGATCGATAGTGATCGGATCTTTAACGACACCGCTCTCGAACTTCTTAACGCGTCGGACTTGCTCGGCCTGCTCTTGCACCGTGAGGTTCTTGTGGACGATACCAATGCCGCCCTCCTGCGCAAGCGCAATGGCCAGGCCCGCTTCGGTCACGGTATCCATGGCCGCTGAAACCAGTGGTAAATTCAAATTGATGTTCCGAGTCAGTTTTGTGACGAGCGAAACGTCCTTCGCGGTTACCTCGGAGTAACCAGGGAGAAGGAGCACGTCATCGAACGTAAGCGCTTCTTGAGCGATTCGTAACATCAATACCTCGTGGTTATCGCATTGAGTAAACCCAATATTGTACGCTTAAGGTTAAATCTGAACAATCTCGACAAAGTCGAAAAACACGCATGCCTTTGCCCAAACCAACCCCCGTTAGCGTTAGTGAACTGAACCGAAAAGCGAAGTCGCTTTTGGAGAATCACCTGGGCGAAGTGTGCGTAGAGGCCGAGATAGGTGATCTATCCAAACCCAATTCGGGGCACTGGTACTTCTCGCTGAAGGATGGACGCTCTCAACTGAGATGCGCCATGTTCAGACGTGCCAATCTATCCGTGAAATTTCAGCCTAAAGTGGGTGACTCAGTGATCGTGCGCGGTCTTTTGTCCATCTACGAAGCCCGGGGCGACTACCAGCTCATTGTTGATCATATGGAGGCTTCTGGAGACGGGGCTCTTCAACGTCAACTTGAGGCCTTGAAGCAAAAACTACAGGCAGAAGGACTGTTCGACGCTGCTCGAAAACTATCAGTGCCAGAGCACTGTGAGCGAATTGGCGTCATCACTTCACCAACGGGTGCTGCCATCGAGGACATTATCAGCGTACTGGGTCGACGCTCGCCGTCCAGCCATATCGCGTTATTTCCAGTGCAAGTTCAAGGATCGCTTGCAGCACAGCAGATCGCAGATGCGATTGATGAGGCGAACAGGCTGGTCACTACCAGGCAACGTGCGCTTGATGTCTTAATCGTTGGCAGAGGTGGTGGATCGCTCGAAGATCTGTGGTGTTTCAATGAAGAAATCGTCGCTCGAGCGATTGCAAGATCGACCATACCCATCGTTTCAGCTGTAGGGCATGAAATCGACTTCAGTGTGTCGGATTTGGTGGCAGATATTAGAGCCGCCACCCCCTCTCAAGCCGCTGAGCTGGTGACGCGTGACAGCCTCGAATGGTTACAGCTCATCGATAGTCACTCCGCTCGACTTAAACTACTAACTCAGCAGAAACTGAACGAGCGCCGTGCGACGGTGACAAACCTGCAAGCGCGCCTCACTCACCCCCGACAACGATTAACGCTCATTCAGGAGCGACTGAGTCGTTCAAAAGAGCGCGCAAACCTGCTCGTTAAGCAGCATGTAACGAGAGATAAGCAGCGCCTAAACCAAGCCCGCCTGTCCCTTTCCGCGGCATCACCACAGATGATCATCAAAGCGAGGAAGGAAGCGGTCAGTGCAATGGGTGAACGCCTCCCATCCCAAATTGAGAAAGTCATTCGTCGTGACTTTCAGCGCGTTGATCATCTCAAAACATTATTAACTAGCCTCAGCCCACTGGCCACGCTCGAGCGAGGCTACGCCATTGTCAGCAACGAACAGGGTCAGGTGGTCACAGATAGCAAGGAGGCGAATGTAGGAGATACGGTATCGGTACGCTTACATCGCGGTGGACTGACAACCGTGATTTCGGAAACTCAGGACTAAAAACTAAAGGCCCGCGAGGCCCCGCTTAATACTTTGCAGGTAAACGGGTATTGATGACGATGTGCCGCCCCTCAAACCGAATGTACTCACCGATGGTGAGATCTTTCAATATACGAGCGACCATCTCTCGGGATGCGCCAACACGATCAGCGATATCCTGCTGAGTCAACTTTTCAGGTACAAACAGAGTGCCATCGCCGCGCTCGTGTGATAGATCCATCAGCACGTTTGCCACCCGCCCGTAAACGTCTTGCAAGGCAAGGTTCTTAACATCAGTTGTCAGCTTGCGGACGCGCGCTGCAAGATTACCAAGCAACTGCTGGGTAATGCCGGGATTGTCTGTGAGAACCTTTGAGAAATCCTCTTTTTTGACAATCCGAAACTGACACGGCTCTACCGTTCTTACCGACGCTGATCGCGCCGAGTCGTCTAGCAATGCAAGCTCACCAAAGTAATCGCCCACACCCAAAGAATTCATGATGAATTCTTTGCCATTCTTATCGCTGCAATAGACTTTCACTCGACCCGACTCGATGACATACAACGCGTCGGCTGGCTCATTCTCTTGAATGACCACCGTGTTTTTTGGGTAATTTTCGGACGAGCTCGAATCTTCGAGCGCTGCCAACTCTTCTCTACTCAGGCCGTGGAATATTTCGACTTGGTCTAGCATGACAACTTACTCTTTGTGCAATATTTACAATTCTAACTTAAGCTTTCGCTCTCGCCTATCCCTACTAGTGCAAAGTCTTAAGCGCGATATACTTTACTTCGAAGAAACTCATGAATTGGCTCAATATTAGTGTCAGAAACTGACTTAAATCGCGCATCCACGCTTGGAATGAAGCTAATTCCACAATTGGGCGAAATCAAAAAGCAAAGCACCGACGAGCTGGCTGATGATCTCTCTGCCCTATCTGTTGCCATCGAGCGGCTAAATACAATGGTCTCACGTGGCGAATCCAACCGACATGACCTGCTCAATGCCGTTGCCGCAGTAAAAGGTTACTCCGAAATGCTGTTGGATTCGGACGACGGATTTCTGGGACCAATACGCCCTGCCATCAGAGCCATGATCGATGAGTTGACCGCGAGTTCGGGGGCGCCAAAGACGCCGGAAAGTCTGTCTCCGGCGATCCGTTCCTTGGACACGTTTGAGGGTTGCACCATCCTCGTTGTGGATGACCTGCCTGAAAATCTCGACCTCATGTCGCGCCTACTTGGAAAAATGCGCTGCGAGGTGATAACCGCCACGTCAGGTCGTGAGGCTCTGGATCGATTAAAAGATACTGAGATCGATATTGTGCTACTCGACCTTGTTATGCCTGATATTGATGGTCGAGAAGTCTTGGCACAGATTAAAGCCGACGAACATCTGCGCGCATTGCCGGTCATCATGATCTCGGGGCGCCAGGATATGGACCAGATTATTGACTGCATACAGGTGGGTGCAGACGATTACCTGCTCAAACCCGTTAATTCAGTGCTGCTTAGCGCACGAATTAAGTCAGGCATCGAACGCAAGCGCTGGCACGACAAAGAAGAGCAATACCGCGAGCAGCTTGAGAAACGTGAGCAATTCATCCGGCAAACCTTCGGACGCTATATCTCGGATGCGATCGTTGAAGAGATTCTGGAAAAACCTGAAGGCCTTCAGCTTGGTGGAGACCTTCGGAATGTAACGTTAATGATGAGCGACATCCGAAGTTTTACAACACTAGTTGAGCATCTGCCGCCCGAGCAGGTGGTTGCGTTACTGAATCGCTATCTAGGCAAAATGACCGATATTATCCTGCGGCATGGCGGCACCATTGATGAATTTTTGGGCGATGCCGTACTGGCCGCCTTTGGTGCGCCCACAGAGTCCGAAGAACACGCGACACAAGCCGTCACCTGCGCCATCGAAATGCAAGCGGCCATGGCGGAAGTCAACGCAGCAAATAAAGCTGATGGACTCCCTGAAGTGGAAATGGCTATTGCGCTCAATACGGGTGAGGTGGTTGCCGGCAACATCGGCTCGGAGCGCCGCTCCAAATACGGTTTTGTAGGACATCAGGTCAACGTGACATCGCGTATAGAAGACGACGCACGACCCAATGAGATACTGGTATCCGAGCAAACGCTACTGGCTACAGACCAGAGCCAATTTATCGTGGGCGATAGTAGGACGGTCCATGCCAAAGGCATGGCGGGCACCCTGACCGTTTATCCCATCGAGGGAGCATTACGCGATGAGTAACTCCGCGGTTCTACTGGTAGAAGACAACGACATCAATCGCGACATGCTGACGCGTCGATTAACGCGAGCGGGCCTCACGGTCATTACTGCCGCTGATGGCATCTCTGCATTGGAGATGATGCGAGACCATCAGCCTGGCGTTGTGCTCATGGATATGACGTTACCTATCCTTGATGGCTGGGAGGCCACACAGAAGGCCAAGAAAGATCCTGTCATTGCTGAAATACCGATTATCGCGCTGACGGCACATGCGATGGCGGCAGACAAAGAGCGCGCCATGAACGCCGGGTGCAGTGAATACCAAACCAAGCCCATCGACTTTCCCGCCCTGCTAGCAAAGATTTATCAGTTCTTAGAGGGCAGTGACGCATGATCACTGCACGCCTCGGGCTCCGAGCTCGCCTCTACCTCGCGTCAGCTTCGATATTGATGCTGTTCGCATTCAATGTCGCTACTCACCTTTGGGGCAGTTACGCGCGAAGCGAGAGTGTCATGGCCTATCGCATTGCGACAGAAGCAACAGGCCTCGTAAGGGGGATTCAGCAGGGTCTGGCAACGGAACACCAACGTGTTCAGGTACTGGCCGCACTCCGGGAAACCAATGCGCCCATACGAGCGACACAGCGGGCTCAGGCCAATGCTGAACTCTCCTCAATTTCTGATCAGTTACGTGCCTTGGGCGGCCTTAGCGACGTACAGACTGAGACGGCGTTCCGGGAGTTCTACAAAGCGGCGTCGGACCTGCTTGACGAATGGGTTCAGTTCTATCGCAATTACAACAACTCCAGCTTGCCCACCCGTCTGACGGCAAATGCCTACGACACCACTATCGACAGCCTGCGCACACTGGCCGATCAACAGAACGCGGTAGCCTTGGAACGGTCCACCGTGATCGACAACACCATTCAACTTACCGACCGCATTACGATCATTGCCTTTGTTAGCTCTATCACGATCACATTGGTTCTGATATTGACGCTGATTCGGACAACAAACGCCTCGCTGTTCCGATTACGTGTTGGTGTAGAGCGCTTTGGCGCGGGCGATCTAACCCACAGAATCGACGAAAATCGCGATGCAGGCGAGATTGCCAATCTTGCTCAAACATTCAACGAGATGTCAGCCTCGCTACAGACCGCTATGTCAGACCTTAACGAGGCTCGCGCTGATGCAGAGGCCGCTAATGAGGCGAAGAGCATGTTCCTCGCTAATGTCTCGCATGAATTACGGACACCGCTGAACGCCATTATTGGCTATTCTGAAATGCTCCAAGACGAACTTGGAGACGGTGAAGCGATCGATCGCGATCAATTTCATCACGACCTCACGACCATTATTTTCTCGGGTCGACAGCTGTTGGCGCTCATCAATGACATTTTAGATCTCTCGAAAATCGAGACAGGCAAAATGTCCGTCAGTGTCGAGCCTTTCAACGCGGCAGGACTGGTGGTTCAAGTCTGTGATGCCCTGTCGCCGCTGTTAGCGCAAAACAACAACAGACTCGAACTCGATATCATTGGTGCACAGAATTCGGAAGTCGAGAGCGATCCTGCAAAAGTCCAGCAGATACTCACCAACCTCTTTTCAAACGCCTGCAAGTTCACAAAAAATGGTGTTATCACGGTGACCGCAGATATCCGCGATAAGCATTTGCATCTCAGTGTGTCAGACAGCGGCATTGGTATGACCGAGGAGCAGCAGGCGAAGGTTTTTCAGGCCTTTGTACAGGCTGACAGTAAAACCAGTGTTAACTACGGTGGTACAGGACTCGGCTTGGCTATCGTGAGCAACTTCTGTGACATGCTGGGCGGATCAGTGGAACTCTCCTCCACACCCGGTGAAGGATCTCGGTTCGACGTTAGTCTTCCAATTGCCCCAATGTGAGCTCGCGAAGCCGTTTTAGAACTGCCTCACGCTTCTTAAGATCGCTCGCTAGCTTGGAGTTTTTCTTACCCAGCTCAGACACACGGTCCTCCAGCTGCGTCAGCAAGGCGAGCGCCAGAGACATGATTTCAGCCCGATCATCCAATGCTTGCGACGAATTACCATCGGTGCGGTCTGCGCGGAGCACAGCGATAAAGGCCAGCCCGATTTCGGCTTCTCGTTGCGCATTGTCAGATTCAGCGTCTGCGTGGCGCTCAAAATAGCTGAGTGCCTGAGCATAGTCCCGAGCAGCTAACGCTCTCACGCCACGATCGAAGTACGTTTCCTCAGGCTCGGCCACTACTTCGGAACAATCGCAACTCGCATCGACAATTGACTCCGGGATGTTGAGCTCTGGCAGAGTTTCACTCACCACTGCGGTAGACGCCTCAACGGGTGCAGACGCCTCTTCTT
>CAJWQE010000088.1 GCA_913045375.1 uncultured Halieaceae bacterium
CTCCTGATCCCACGCCGATAAGCAGATAACCCATGGCGGCAACGACGTGTCCAATCCAACCAAGCTGATTGGCCAAGGTGGCACCATAAGCTGCGGTCATGCTCCCGATAGCCAGGATGATCATACCGCCAACGATCCATGGAGTGCGTCGACCTCCTGCGTCACTCCCATAGCCAATATAGGGCCGTGCCAGTTGTACTACGTGGTGCAATGTAATCAGGAAGCCTGGGACGGATGCCGCCAGTGCGTATTCCACGACCATAATTCGATTCAGGGTGTTGGTTGGTAAGAAGATGAGGGCGCCGAGACAGGTTTGAATTAGCCCCAATCGAACAATGGCAAGCCATGAGAGGGTTTTTAGCTCAGCCAAAATGACCTCCCATTGCGAGTGCAGAGACCATCATGCCGGCGACGTATTGAGTGACGCCCACACCGTTGTACCAGGGAGCGAGTTGACGCGGATCAGTCAGGAACCGCAGCATCGCCAGCAGCTGACCGGCAATCAAAACAGCAACTAGACCAGCAGCGACAATATGCCCCCAGGTTGCCAGTAACCAGAGGACGCCGAGCTGGGGAGTGATCATGACAAGACATGCGAATTTGGCGGCGCGCTCGGGTCCCATTTGGACCGGAAGCGTTCTAATGCCCACCGCGATATCACCGTCGATGGCTTTAAAGTCATTCAAGGTCATGATGCCATGCGCTCCCAGACTATAAAGCGCCGCAATGATTAAAATAGAAGTGCTGGGGAGCTGACCGCCAATCACAATCGCGGCGCCCGTAATCCAGGCTAATCCCTCGTAGCTCACAGCAACGGAGAGGTTTCCCCACCACCCGTTTTGTTTTAAGCGAAGCGGGGGCGCGCTGTAGGCCCAAGCTAGAAGCAGTCCAACCGCTGTTGCGCCTGCAACCCACGGGCCGAGCATGAAACTCCAGGCCTGTGCGATGACGCACCAAACGAAAGCAAATCGAAGCGCGGCAGCTTCTGAGACACGACCGGAAGGAATCGGTCTGTCCGGTTCGTTCAGTGCATCAACCTCTCGATCGTGCCAATCGTTGATGATTTGGCTCGCTCCGCAGACCAGTGGGCCGGTCAGTAATATTCCGGCAAGGAAAAGCCAGGGCGCCTGGAAAGGGGTCATACCACCCGATACAAGACCGCACATGAGTGCCCACATGGGTGGAAACCACGTAATCGGTTTAAGGAGCTGAATGAAATCGGCGATGGACGCGCCCGATGTTGCTCCCGGGTTTACAGCCGTAGAATTGCTCATCCCAACATGGTGTACATGCTGGGACAAACAGTCAATCTTTCATGACAATTTAATAGTAATTAAATATTTACAGTGCGTCTCGATCGCCATCGACTTCGGCATCGCCAAGATCAAAGCGACGCAGCTTTGTATACAAACTTTGACGGCTAAGACCGAGTAATTCGGCTGCTGAAGCGCGATTTCCGCTAGTCAATTTCAGTGCGGCTTCTATGCACAGCGCCTCAATGACATCGGTTGACTCTCGGACCAGTTCTTTCAAAGGCACACGACCTACACGGCCTGTTATTTGCTCGATAGAGCGGGGCAAATGATCGTCCACTGACTGATCTGGTGTTATCCGCCTGCCGATATCTCTCACAAAGAGCATGACGCGTGTAGAGCCATTTTTGCCGACCCTGGACACCGATAATTCGATATCCACGGAGGATTCGGTTTCGGTCCGTAGGGTGGTCGAATATAAACGCACGGATCCTTCTTGCTTGGAGTGATCCAGCACGATATTGAGATCGACGGCTGATCTCCCGATCCAGCGATCGGCCCTGCGGCCCTCAACGAGTTCTGGCGATACTATGCCGGCCATTTCCAAGAATGCATTATTGGCGGTTAAGACGATGCCTTGCTCATCCAGCTCCAAAATGCCATCGGGCGCGTCGCTGAAAAAAGACTGAAACTCTGCACCTGTAAGCTCGCGTTCGCTGTCATCCCTCAGCCGAATCAAGAGCCGTCCCTCGCCCGACTGGCGAAGATACGTAATCGCAATATTTAGCTCTAAACCCGCGTCAGTATTGATCATTCCGTCTACAGTGGTGGTGACTGACCGCGCTTCCCGAGTCAGTCTATCGAGCGTGTTTCTTGCCTCGTCACCGAGTCCGAGAGGAAAAGGTTTGCCTACTAGAGTGGCGCCGGCGCCAGCCAGTAATGTGGCTGCTACCGGATTTGCTTCAAGTATGCGTCCACTGGAATCGTCAACCACAATGAACCCTTCAGACACCATATCCAGTAAGCGACGGTAGCGAGCTTCAAGCCGTCGTTTGGACCAGTAATCGCGCTCCATGGCGTGCTGAGCGTTCAGTAGCTGGTGTCTTAGACTCGCCTCGGGCAGTAGATCAATGGCCGCTACTTTTACATCGCTTGAATCAGCCTCTGCGCAGATCCAGCAAAGCAAGGGGACGCTGTTGCCACTGCGCGGTTCAATCGAGGTGTCGCACCGGACCGCTACGCCTTTATTACGTCTTGCCTCGTCTAATCGCGACTCCAGCTGGGCCCGCGAATCATCGCCCACAAGTTCGCTCAGTGGACGGCCAATCAGCTCTTCCGGTTGCAGGCTGCTTGAGGGGCCGTTGACGCTGGCGTCGAGAATAATGCCGCTTTCATTGACGAGAAATTGAAGGCTTGCGAGGTGCTGAAGCAAGAGGTCGGAAGAGGGCGCTGATACGGTATTCACTGCGAGTACTACTCCGATACTACAAAACGCGGCTCGGGCGTCATTATTGTCTTAGAAATCCGAATGTTACACAGCACAGAAAGGGTCGTCATCACTATGTTTACACTTCAATGGCAATATCTTTGATACGTCAATTTTTTAGTTCAAGATCACTGTAATATTTAGTTGACACCTATATAGCCGAACACTACCCTGCAAATTAATAAGATGACGCTAAATGTGCGTGTTGCGTACAGAGCGGGGAAAGTGGCGTGAGTGATAAAAAAAATGAAATAACCGGCGTTGGCTTGTACACGCCGGAACAAAAGCTACGCCGAGACCAGACGGTGTGGACGCTGGTGCAGGGTGTGCTAGCACCGCTCCAGTTTTTGGTCTTTGCAATAAGTGCAGTTTTCGTTGTGAATTTCTTGCTGAATGGGACGGGGCTGTTTGCTGCCACCATCTCGGTCGTCATTAAGACCGGCATTCTCTACACCATCATGGTTACTGGCGCGATCTGGGAAAAGGTCGTCTTTGGCCGTTATCTGTTTGCACCGGCGTTCTTCTGGGAAGACGTGGTGAGTATGGGTGTTATAGCCCTCCATACGCTTTATCTGGTCATGCTGTTGGCAGGCTGGGGTACTCCTCAGGAGCAAATGTGGATCGCGCTCGCAGCTTATGCGGCTTATGTCGTTAACGCCGTGCAGTTTCTTAAGAAATTCCAGCTAGCAAGAGCGACTTCGGTAGAGACGACCATGTCATACGCAACCGATGAGATGCCCGCAGGTGCACGCTCATGAGTTCTGTAATCGCAAGCAGCGTCGGCGAGCATCACCCGGGTCCACAGACACAAGAGCGGGGCCAAAGAGCCGTCTTCTGCGGTCTTACATCTATTATTTGGTTACATCGCCGAATTCAGGATGCCTTCTTCCTGGTTGTGGGCTCACGTACTTGTGCGCACCTCATTCAATCGGCTGCGGGCGTGATGATCTTTGCGGAGCCACGTTTTGCGACCGCTATCCTGGGAGAGCGAGACCTCGCTGGCATGGCAGATTGCCATGAAGAGCTTGATCGCGTGGTGAGCGAATTGATTGCACGACGCTCTGGTATTAATCGCCTGTTCCTTGTCGGCTCCTGTCCGTCCGAGGTAATCAAGCTTGATCTGGAGACGGCTGCGGCCAAGTTGCAAGTCAAACACGAGAATCGTGTGCGTATTTCCGCGTTTAGCGGAAGCGGCATTGAAACAACCTTCACCCAAGGTGAAGACCAATGCCTGAAGAGCACGGTTGCCGAGTTACCGGCACTGGGAGCCTCCGAGGATAACCTCATTGTATTGGGCACGGTTTCGGACATTGTCGAGGATCAGTTCCGGCGGTTATTCGATGAGCTAGACATCAAAAATGTCCACTTTTATCCCGGGCGAAAGGCGGGTGATTTACCTGCCGTGGGCAAAGGCACGCGGGTTATCGCGGCGCAACCATTTGTTGGTGAAACGGCACGCGCCTTGATAGAGAGTGGTGCTGAGTTAATTAGCGCACCCTTCCCGTTGGGTGCGGAGGGGAGTAAGGCGTGGTTTGAGGCAGCTGCCGAGGCATACGGTGTCGATTCGGAGCGGACACAGCAAGTGCTTGAAATGCCGTATCAGCGCGCAAAACGCGCAGTGTCGGTGCATCGCTCAAAGCTCGAGGGAAAACGGATTCACTTCTTGCCTGATTCGCAACTTGAAATTCCCATGGCCCGTTTCCTTTCAGAGGAGTGTGGCCTGAGTGTCAACGAGATCGGCACCCCGTTTCATGATCAATTAATGATGCGTGGAGAATTGGCTCGCTTGCCGCAGGATGTGCCTATGGTTGAGGGGCAAGATCTCGACCCTGCCTTAGCTCGCGTTCGAGCCGCGCGTCCTGACTTAACCGTCTGCGGAATGGGTATTGCCAACGCACTTGAGTCCGAAGGGCTCAGAACTAAATGGTCCATTGAACTTGTTTTCTCTCCCGTGCAGGGATTTGACCAGGCCGGTGACCTGGCGGGTCTTTTTGCCAAGCCTTTGGCGCGCGAAGAGATACTGGAGGTTGGATCATGGAGCTGACGCTTTGGACCTATGAGGGTCCTCCCCACGTGGGGGCGATCCGTGTTGCTGCGTCGATGCGCGACGTTCACCTGATGCTGCACTCACCACAGGGTGACACCTACGCAGATTTGCTGTTCACCATGATTGAGCGTGAGGGCCGACGGCCACCGGTGACCTACACGACGTTTCAAGCGCGTGACCTAGGTTCATCGACAGCCGAGATGGTTGTGAATTCACTGCGTGAATCTGCCGAGCGCTTTAAGCCTCAGGTATTAATGGTGGCGGATTCATGCACTGCTGAACTTATTCAAGATCAGCCGGGTGCTCTGGCTTTAGGTGCCGATCTACCCGTACCTGTAATCCCCCTGGAGATGGCCGCCTATACGCGAAAAGAGAACTGGGGTGCGGCGGAGACTTTTTATCAATTGGTGCGGGGATTGCTATCTCGTCAAGCACCGCCTCCCGGCAGTGAGCGGCCGCCGCGAGACGCCAATACACGACCGAGTGTGAATCTTCTTGGGCCTACTAAGCTTGGATTCAGATGTCGTGATGACGTGGTCGAGATAGAGCGCTTGCTCAATTCAATGGGCGTTGACGTCAATGTGGTTGCTCCACTCGGCGCATCTCCACAGGACTTGCAGGCCATCCCCAAGGCCGATGCCAACGTCAATCTTTGCCCTGAGGTGTCCGATTTGACCTGTAGTTGGCTTGCTCGCACATTCGGAATGCCAACGATTAGCACAATTCCAATGGGCTGGGGTGCTACGCGAGATTTTATCGCCGAGGTCGCTGCCACACTGGATTTAGACATCAATGTTGACGCAGTGGGTGAATCTAGGCTGCCTTGGTATTCACGTTCTATCGACTCTACCTATCTGACCGGAAAGCGTGTATTCGTATTTGCTGACGGAAGCCACGCGATTGCCGCCGCACGGGTTGCTCGCGATGAAATGGGCTTTGAGGTTGTCGGTTTAGGGACCTATAGCAGAGAGCGAGCCCGTGATGTTCGTGCAGCAGCCAAAGAGTACGGGTTAGAGGCACTCATTACCGATAATTACCTTGAGGTCGAAGCTAAAGTCCAAGAGTTGCAGCCCGAGATGGTCTTGGGGACCCAGATGGAGCGACATATCGCTAAGCGCCTGGGAATTCCCTGTGCTGTCATTTCCACCCCCGCCCACGTCCAGGATTACCCGGCCCGATACTCGCCACAGATGGGGTTCGAGGGCGCGAATGTACTGTTCGATACCTGGGTTCACCCTCTGATCATGGGTCTCGAAGAACATCTCTTGCACATGTTCCGTGATGATTTTGAGTTCAATGACAGCGTTGGGCCCTCCCATTTGGGAAGTGAGGGCGAGGGCGCGCGAGCGCAAGACACCTCGAGCGGTCATCAAGCCGATGATGGAGCCGTTGTCTGGGCGTTTGAAGCCGAGAAGGAGCTAAAAAAGATTCCATTTTTTGTCAGAGGAAAGGCTCGTCGAAATACAGAGAGATTTGCCGTTGAGCACGGACTTACCACTATCGAAGTAGACACGCTCTATGACGCGAAAGCACACTTCAGCAACTGACGCAGAGACGCCAATAAAAGTTGTCCTCGTCACGCTTGATAACCATGTCAATGGTGCTATCGCTCGAGCTGAGAAACGTTTAACTCACGATTTACCCGGTATCGACTTTAGAAGCTTTGCGGCAACCGAGTGGGAAGCAGACCCCCAGTCATTAAGCGATTGTCGGGCCGCCATCGCTCAGGGTGACATTGTTATTGTCACCATGTTGTTCATGGAACCGCACATAAAGGCCATTTCCGATGCCCTAGCAGCGCGCCGGGATGACTGCGATGCAATGGTGTGTTGCATGTCGGCACCGGAGGTCATGCAGTACACCCGCATGGGGCGGTTCACAATGGACGGTGAACCTTCCGGTCCCATCGCATTACTGAAACGTCTCCGAGGTACGCCGAAAGATGGTAAGCCCGCCGCCTCAGGAGAGCGGCAACTTGCGATGTTGCGGCGTTTGCCACGCATACTTCGGTTTATTCCCGGGACGGCGCAGGACGTTCGTGCCTACTTTCTCACCCTTCAATACTGGCTAGCCGGATCCGAGGATAACCTGACTCGAATGGTGAGCTTCCTGATACACCGCTATGCCGCTGGCCCACGGGAGGTACTGCGGAAAATTGCAGGTGAAGAGCCACCGATCGAGTACCCAGATGTAGGCGTTTACCAGATTGAGGGCCGCCAACGTATTGTCGATTCAACAGATGATCTATCGGCGCCGGATCAACACACCGGGACAGTTGGCTTGTTGTTGATGCGTTCCTACGCACTTGCGGGTAATACCCGTCACTATGATGCGGTCATCAAAGCGTTGGAGGCGCGAGGCCTAAAGGTGATACCCGCCTTCGCCGCCGGATTGGATGCGCGTCCTGCTGTTAGGCGTTTCTTTATGAACGACGACCAGCCCGTCGTCGATGCAGTGGTCTCATTAACGGGTTTTTCGCTCGTTGGCGGGCCGGCTTATAACGATACGGACGCTGCACAAGCCATGTTGGCCGAGTTAAATGTGCCTTACCTTGCCGTTCAGGCCCTCGAGTTCCAGAGCATAAACCAGTGGCGTGATTCGCCCATGGGACTTATGCCAGTCGAAGCAACAATTATGGTTGCGATTCCTGAGCTCGATGGTGCCACGGGCCCCATGGTCTTTAGTGGTCGTGATCGAGAGGATCCAAAGCGCTCTTTTGATATGAGCCCCGAGGTTGAGCGCATTGACCGATTGGCTGATCGCGTTCACAAGCTAGTGAAGCTGCGTCGAACGGCGCGAGAAGATCGAAAAATCGGCATTACGCTCTTTAATTTTCCACCCAACAGTGGAGCCATGGGAACGGCCGCACATTTGAGCGTTTTTGAGTCAGTACTCAATACGCTCCGAGCCCTTGATAAGGCAGGCTATCAGGTTGAACTGCCTGAGAGCGTTGATGCACTACGAGAGTCATTGCTGGTCGGAAATGCCGAGCACTACGGTGCCGAAGCCAATGTCCATGCGACGATATCAGTCGATGATCACGTCACTCGCGAGCCTTATCTCGAGGAAATCGAAGCTCAGTGGGGGCCTGCGCCGGGTAAGCACTGGACCGATGGGCGGCAGCTGTTTGTTCTTGGTAAATCGTTCGGAAATGTCTTTATCGGTGTGCAACCTGCGATGGGCTACGAAGGTGATCCCATGCGGCTTCTGTTCGAAGGAGGGCTCGCACCGACTCATGTTTTCTCCGCTTATTACCGGTGGCTTCGCGAGGATTATGCTGCAGATGCCGTGCTCCACTTTGGCACCCATGGGGCGCTCGAGTTCATGCCCGGCAAGCAGGTCGGTCTCTCGAGTCAATGCTGGCCCGATCGACTGATCGCCGATCTGCCCAATTTTTATCTCTATGCGGCGAACAATCCATCAGAGGGCTTGATCGCAAAGCGACGCTCAGCCGCCACATTAATAAGCTATCTCACGCCGCCTGTGACTCGCGCAGATCTGCACAAAGAGTTTGCCGAGTTGCGCTCTATGATCGATCGATGGCGGACGAGAGATCCTGAGACCAATGAAGCGCAGTTGCGCCAATTGTTAGATGCCATCGCCGCTCACGCCGAGATCTGTGAGCTATCGACTAGCACCGCGCCCGATGATGAAGCGAACGCTGAGGTCTGGGTAAGTGATCTTCGCCTACAGCTCGATGAGATTGAAACGTCGCTTATTCCTTTTGGTATGCATGTGATTGGCTCTCCCATGACATCGGCTGAGCGCGCTGAGACGGTGGCGGCTATCGCGCAGGCGGGTGGTGCGGATGAGATTGACCAGAATCGATTAGATAGTGTTCTCGCATCTGGAGATCGTGGTGCATTGAATGGGCTGCTCGCGGAGCATCGCGTTGTAGCTGACGATATCGAGTCGCTAGCCGATCGCTTGGTTGAGGCGTTCAGTCATTTGGTCGAGGAGTTTGAACTGCCGGCTCTGATCGATGCATTAGATGCGAAGTTCATTCCTCCTGTGTCGGGTGGTGATCTGATTCGCAACCCAGAGAGTCTTCCAACGGGTCGCAACATTCATGGGTTTGATCCCTTCAGATTGCCGAGTGCGTTTGCCTTGATCGAGGGCGAGCGACAAGCCAAACAGCTTCTCGATCGACATCTTAACGACAGCGGAAACCTGCCAACGTCCGTTGCCCTCGTGTTGTGGGGAACGGATAACTTAAAGAGTGAAGGTGTCGCTATTGGGCAAGCGCTGGCGCTCATGGGTGCGCGGCCACGGTTTGATAGTTATGGCCGGTTGTCAGGTGCAGAGCTTATCCCTGTCAATGAGCTGGGTAGGTCTCGCGTTGACGTAATCGTGACCTTATCGGGCATTTTCCGTGATCTACTGCCAATGCAAACGCGCTTGTTGGCCGAGGCGGCGTATTTGGCCGCCGCGGCTGATGAGCCACTGGAGCTCAACCCCATCAGGCGAAGCGCCTTGGAGTATCAGGCAAAGCATAACTGCGACTTGGATACAGCGGCCTTACGCGTATTCAGCAACTCGGAGGGAGCCTACGGTTCTAACGTCAACATGCTGGTTGACTCAGGTCGCTGGGATGATGAGTCCGAGTTCGCTGACACGTACACCAACCGTAAA
>CAJWQE010000089.1 GCA_913045375.1 uncultured Halieaceae bacterium
GCGCGCTTGATGGCTGTCGCCAGCTGACGCTGATACTTCGCCTTGGTACCTGTGATACGGCTAGGTACGATCTTTCCAGTTTCAGTGATGTACTGCTTTAAAACTTCTAAATCTTTGTAGTCGATTTCCTGCACACCTTCGGCAGTAAAACGACAGAACTTTCTACGTCGGAAAAAACGTGACATGGATTAGGCCTCCTCTGCGTCTTCGTCTGCAGCTGGTGCATCTTCTGCCTCTGCTGCCTCAGCGGTTTCTTCAACCGCCTCTTCGGCTACTTCTTCAGCAGCGTCTGCGTCACCCGAATCATCTGCCTCAGCTGCTGCAGCTTCCTCTTCAGCCTTCGCTTCAGCGGCTTGGCGCTCTTGGTAACGTGACTTACGCTCACGATCCTCTTTCTCGGACTTCATGATCAGTGACTCTTCAGTCACTGCTTCGTCACGCCGAATAACGAGGTTGCGGATAACCGCGTCGTTGTAGCGGAAAGTAGTTGTAAGCTCTTCCATGGCCTCATTGCTGGCCTCAACGTTCATCAAGACATAGTGCGCCTTGTGAATCTTGTTGATGTGGTAAGCAAGCTGACGGCGACCCCAATCTTCGAGGCGATGCACTTGGCCGCCATCCTTGGTGATCACATTGGTATACCGTTCAATCATGCCCGGTACTTGTTCCGACTGGTCCGGGTGGACCATAAAGACGATTTCGTAGTGTCGCACTAACGATCTCTCCCTTCGGTTGTAGCTGCCTGACAATCAGTGCAGCAAGGAGTTAAGGCTCAAAGAGCCCGGCTAATTGTGAGGCGCGGAGTCTACAGAGACCGGTTGTGGAATGCAATCACCCGGCGGTGCGCTGTCTCACGGCCTCAAAGAGACATACACCGGTTGCCACCGAGACATTGAGACTCGAGACGTCTCCGGCCATCGGGAGCTTCACCAGGAAGTCACAAGCATCGATCGTCAGTCGTCGCATACCGGGGCCTTCAGCACCCATGACAATGACGACAGGAAGCGTTAGATCTTGATCATAAAGCACCGTATCCGCCTCGCCTGTTGTCCCGACAACCCAGAGTCCGGCTTCTTTCAGCGCCTTCAAAGTTCGCGCAAGATTGGTCACACGAACAAGCGGGATAGCCTCTGCAGCACCGCTCGCCACCTTCCTCGCTGTGGCGTTTAAGTCGGCACTGTTGTCCTTGGGGACGACTACTGCGTGAACACCTGCCGCATCGGCACTTCGGAGGCAGGCTCCCAAGTTATGGGGGTCGGTGACGCCGTCGAGAACAAGCAATAGTGGTCGCTCAACACCCGACACGTATGAAACGAGATCCCGCTCGCTCAGGTTAGCTTCTGATGATGGGGGCTCAATGACGGCGACAACACCCTGATGACGCTCAGCAACCTGGGTGTCCAAATCCGACTTAGGGACCCGTGTAACAGACACACCTTGGTTCTTGGCTAGCGTGAGAAGCGACTGTATACGCTTATCATTGCGATCGGTCTGAACAAAGAGTGACAGAATCCGTTGCGGGGACCGACGCAGCAAACTGTCGACGGCGTGGATGCCAAAAGCGATATCGCTCATAAGCCTCCACCTCTGCGCTTTGGTGCGCCCTTGTTCTTAGACACCTTGTGCCTCGTTGATTTTTTCTTGGATGCGCTCGCTGATTTACGCGGCTTCCTTTCTCGCTTTCCGTCCGACTTTTTATCTGACTTTCTTTCTGACGCGTCAGATCTTCGCTCTGAGCGAGAGGCCGTCTTTCCTCGTTTAGTATCGCCCGAGTCATGCCGCGCTTTCCGCGCCCTAATCGATGACTTATTACCCCGCCGCCCAGCTCCGGGCGTCACCGCACCGACCAACTCTAGATCAATTTTTCGATCATCGAGATCCACGCGAGCCACCTGAACTCGCACCGCATCGCCTAACTGATACGTTTGCCGGGTGTGTTCACCGACCAGGCGTTGCGATGCCTGATCAAAGTGGTAGTAGTCCGATGGCAGGGCGCTAATGTGTACAAGGCCTTCCATATAAATGTCGGTGAGTTCGACAAACATGCCAAAACGAGTCACCGATGCAACGACACCGGCAAATTCGTCTCCAATGTGGTGACGCAAGTACTCGCACTTTAGCCACAGCTGAACATCGCGCGTCGCATCATCGGCACGTCGCTCAGTCATGGAGCAATGCTCTCCCGCCGTCACAAGATCGGTCATCGTATAGGGATAGAGTGCTCGGGTGTCATCTTTCGAGCGCTTTCGGGGCGTGGAACCCGAAGCAGTTGCGAGTCGCTTAATTGCCCGGTGAACTAGTAGGTCCGGATAGCGCCGGATGGGCGAAGTGAAATGCGCATAGGCCTCATAGTTAAGGCCAAAATGGCCACCATTGTCCGGCTTGTAGACCGCCTGACTGAGCGAACGAAGCAACATTGTTTGAATCACCTGAGCATCTTCGCGCTCTTCCAGCCGCGACAACACACTTTGATAATCCAAAGGCGTGGGGTCCATACCTCCTGGCAGATCGAGGGCAAGCTCGCCCAGAAAGGTGCGAAGCGCTTCCAACCGTTCAGCAGAGGGGCCTTCATGCACGCGAAATAGGGCAGCCAATTCGGACGCTTCCAAGTATGTCGCGGTCGCAACATTGGCCGCTAACATGCACTCTTCAATAAGCTTGTGCGCATCATTCCGATTTACCGGCACAATCGCATCAATCTTCCGATTGTCGTCAAACAGAATCCGGGTCTCCACGGTCTCGAAGTCGATGGCACCTCTCGTTGATCGCGCCTCTCTGAGCACTTTATACAGCGCGTGCAAACGGAACAGGCCCTCCAGCCGATCCGTGTGAACATCCTCGTGCCATCCGTTTTCAAGAACCTCACCCACCTGCGTGTAGGTCAACCGAGCATGCGAATGAATCACTGCCTCGTAGAATGTCGAATCCGTCACCTGACCTTGCGCATTAATGGCCATCTCACAAACCATAGCGAGGCGATCAACCTCAGGCTTCAGCGAACAAAGTCCATTTGAGAGAACCTCGGGGAACATGGGCACTACCCGCTCGGGGAAGTACACAGAGTTACCTCGACTAAACGCTTCCTCATCAAGCGCACTGCCAATTTGGACGTAGTGACTGACATCAGCGATGGCCACCCAAAGACGAAACCCTGACCCTTCGGTTTCACAATAGACCGCATCATCAAAGTCTCGGGCATCCTCGCCGTCAATAGTGACAAGGCCAAGGTGCCTTAAATCAACACGATTTTGCTTGTCCGACTTAGAGGGCTCATCGCGCAGGGCGCCCGCTTCGGACAGCACAGCATCTGGCCATTCATGAGGAATATCGTGCGCCCGAATCGCGACATCAATCTCGAGCCCGGGATCGAGGTGATCACCCAAAACCTCCTCGACTTCACCCTTGGCGCCGAGCACTTCAGTTGGGTAATCGGTGAGTTTGACCGAGACAAGCTGACCTGATTTCGCGCCGCGCTTTGATTTAGGCGGAATCAGTACGTGATTACTGATGCGCCGGTTATGCGGCAGGAGGTAACCAATCCCCCCCTCCTCCATGTAGCGCCCGACAATATGGGTGTGCGCGCGTGTCAGCACTTCAACGATCTGACCCTCTGGTCGACCCTTATCGTCATGGCCCGATTGAGCTACCAGCACCTCATCACCATCAAACACGCTGTACATCTGCCGACTCGAGAGGAAAAAGTCGTCACCACCTTCAGTTGGAGAGGCAAAGCCGTAGCCATCTCTATGGCCAATGATTTTACATTTCACCAAGTCCATCTTCTTGGGTAGACCGAGGGCGCCGCGTCGGCCCGAAATTAGCTGGCCATCACGCTGCATCGCCTTGACGCGCTTTTGAAGCGAGAACAGATCGCTGTCGTTGTGAATACCCAATGCATCGGCAAGCTCAGTGAAGCGCATCGGCACATCACGCTCAGCCATAACAGCGAGAATCAATTCTCGACTTGCAATGGGTTGATCATATTTTTGGGCCTCGCGCTCAGCTTGAGGATCAGTCGGCGCAGTAGCCTTCGAGGGTTTTTTCAAAATTCCGCCAGTGGAGGTAGTGGATAGCTGATTGCTATGACATATACGCAAAGTGTACGGCGATGCGATTGACAAATAAATGTCCAACCCGTAGCCTCGCGATCCTTCGTTTTGCCTTACCTGCCCAGGTGGTGAAATTGGTAGACACGCTAGCTTCAGGTGCTAGTGCTCGCAAGGGCGTGGAGGTTCAAGTCCTCTCCTGGGCACCAAACTCAAAACCTATCGAGAACCCTCGTTGCGATCGTGAGTGTCGTGCCATGAACGGCAAGAAGACTATTCCAGCTACGCGCTAGCAGCGCTTGCATTCGTTGGCTCGCTGCCGTGTTGCACGAAACGTCGTCTGGCCCTTTTCAAGAAACCCCATTTCTCTCAAGCCTTTGATTTCACGTTAAAGCACAGCGCCAATAAGGATGGTTGATCGACCGATTACACCCAAAGGCAATACCTCGGGAAAAGCACTAAATAAGAGCAATAAGATGACACCTGCAGCCACGACGGAAATCTCCTCCTTTGCCAGTCTTGGAATCTTAGGAGAAGAGAACCGACTGTCGTCGGGTTGGGGTGCTTCCGATTGCCGCGACCGATCGGACGAACTTAGCAGACGGTGTTCCTCCACCTCGTATTCATCGGCGCTTTTCACAAAAGGCTTTGTCTCGGGAGGTGTTGTCAAACCGGACTTGGCCACATCGGGCTTGGTGGTAAACCGAGAGTTAAAACCCATCACTACCCCCAATTACACTGGATAACGACCCGTCGGTCATCGTTTTGCTCTGCGACCAAAACAAGGCCCCAGCTCCGGGACTCCGCTTCGTTAACCTGCCAACCTAAAAGCTCCAATTGATTTTGGTGGTGCTGAAGCACCGCGTGACAATCGCCGATACCGGCCGCATAGGTTCCCAAGAATTCCTCGCCTTGGTAAACAGCCCCGCTATACGGGCCCGCAATAGCATTTTCGACAAAAGATAAACTGGCAATCATCAACAGGCTAACGACCAGCGTGTCTTTGATGTTGGAAATCATGTGTTGCACTCCTGTTTAAACAACGTGTTAAGGCGCAGCTAGCCCATGGCTTCTGTACCCGAATAGCGACAGTCATTTTCTTTTTCAGGAGTGAACGAGGTTCACTAGAGGCGGCTTCTTTTTGAAGCTCTGGCGTTAGTTTGCGTTGGAGCATCACAAGCACGCAACACCCTAGAAGGGTTAGCAGCGAATTGGAGCATCAGATCAGCCCAAGCTACATAGGGAATGCCGATCACCAGGTCTCTTTGTAGGGCCTTAAATCGAGTTCATGCGTCCATGCGGAGGCAGGCTGAGCATGCAGTGCCCAAAATGCGTCGGCGATTGCATCGGGATCTAACGCGCCATCATCACCGAGCGATTCCAAATAGTCTGCAAAACGCCCCCGGACAATATCGCCGTTAACCACACCGTCGATGATGACGTGGGCAACATGGACACCCTGAGGTCCGTATTCACGCGCAAGCGCTTGAGCGAGATTTCGAAGCCCTGCCTTGGCCACAGCAAAATGCGCGAAGTTCGGACGGCCCCGAAGTGACGCAGATGCGCCGGTAAAAAAGAGAGAACCTTTGCCTTGTTCGGACAACAGTGGCAGTGCAAGGCGAGAGGTCAAAAACGCACCGAAACATCCTATGCGCCAAAAGTCTTCAAACTGCTCAGGAGACAGGTCACTAAACTTAATCGGAAGATTGCTCCCCGCATTGTAGATCACAGCCGACAGCGGCTCGTTGCGCGCCCGAACAAGCTCAAAAACGCGCTGCTGGTCCTCCTGCGAAGTGACATCAGCAACAATGGATTCAATGGAGCCCCCGGCGGCACTAATATCCGCAGCGGTAGTATTGAGCTTCTCAAGTGTCCGACCAGCGATCATCACATGGTAACCGGCACCCGCGAATTTGCGCGCGACTGCTGCGCCAACCCCCGCAGCTGCTCCGACTCCCAAAATCAAAACCGTTCCTGACACGGCGACCTCCCCACTAATGTTGTGACAAGCATCGATACTTACGATCGGCTCGGCGTCAATGATCAGCTGTCAGTATGCAGTGCACGAGGAGTGATGCCCAAATCAGCACTGCGCCTCATCAGTCAATTAGAACCGCAACAAGTTACTGCATCGAGTCCGCGCTCATGATCGACGATAAATCAATCGCGTGATCAAGAATACGAGTGACCTGTAGTTCGACATCGGGTGTGAAAGTAAAACCAAGGAAAGCGCAGCGACCCAGCTCGATACATCCCATCATGACCGCGCCCTCATCAGAGGCATCGCCAATCATCTCAGAGACCCCATTGAAGAATAGGTATTGATCTAGCTCACCGGCTTTCATCAGATCAGCACACAATGCATCCAACGGATTTTTAATCTGGTCTATCACCACATCTGAAAAGTCCATGTTGTCTCCCGATCTCGCTCTACGGACACGGTACTGTGTTACTGCAGTGCCGCCAATCAAAACCCGACGTTTGACGCGAAACTGACTAGGAGCGGCGGTGACACGCAACTGACAGATTTATGAAAACACCGGCTTTTGTGTAACGCTAAAGCCCCCTGGAAGCATGGGACCGATGAATGGCCATCAGGCAGTCTATATTTTCAATTGACCTTGAGTACGATGAGGCGCGCGTTTTCTACACCGGTGCGAAAAATCGCGTGCAAGTCACCGCTTACGATGGCAAGAAGATCAATCTGCCCTGGTCGATGCTTCAACCGTTCTTCACGCCATCAGGCGTACAAGGCCGGTTTGTCATCCAGTACACCGACGAGGGAAAAATGCTCGAGCTCAAAAGACTCTAGCAATATCAAAGCGTCACGAAGCCGCTACGCAAGCCGTTGAATGGCGCGCTCAGCCCCATTCAAGGCTTTTAAAATCCCCTCACGCAGGCCATCCATGTCGACACCGTCAGTGCTCTTTTGACCCGCGCGATAACGCGCATACACGCCGTGCAAAATAGCAGCCGTCTTCCAGTTGTTAAATCCGACGTAATAATCGAGCAGATCAACGGAAAACCCTGTCCGCTCTGCATAGCGCTGAGCCAACTCGGCGCGGAAGGGGAACCCTGAGACTGCAGTCGGTGCTGTGGGCTCGAGGTAAGGGTCGTCGGCGCTCTCGGGCCAAGCACGAAGGGTATAACCTAGATCCGCCAACGGGTCGCCAAGTGTCGCGAGTTCCCAATCAAGTACCGCTGAAACTTTTGAGTCCCGTCCAAATAAGCAATTGTGCAAATAGTAGTCACCGTGAACCACGCTTGCTCTGACTTGCTCCGGCTGATGGGCGAGGAAATAGTCTTTGAAGTCATGGGCGCGAGGGTCATCCAGTTCCGCATAGGCGATGGAAGATTCCCATGAACGGTACCAAGCCTTAATTTGGCGCCCAACATAATCCTCTTTCTTGCCCAATGCTGAGAGCCCAATGGCATCGGGATCAAGTACATGCATGTCAGCCAAGGTATCAATAAACGAATACGCCAAGGTGGTTCGTTGCGTCTCGGGAACCCAGGCCAGTGTGTCTTCACTGCTAAAGAGTGGTCGGCCCTCAGAAAAGCCCATCACATAGAACAGGGCTCCTGTTATCGACAGATCCTCACAAAAACCGATCGGTTCGGGTACGGGAAACCCTTGTGGAGCGAAAGCGGCGATTAAGGACCACTCACGGTTCATGTCGTGCGCTTTCGGCAAGAGCTCGCCCATGGGTGGTCTCCGGATAACGGCTCGCTTGCCTGACGCATCCTCGAGCCTGTAGGTCAAATTAGAGTGACCGCCCTCCAATCGGGTCCATGAGAATGGCGGTTTGAAGTAATCGGTATTAGCAGCAATCCAGGCCTCCACAGCCGGAATGTCGTAACCCTCTGCTGATCTGGATGTTTCATTCTGATTATTGTTCATCAACGTCTCAGTCTATTGCACAACAGGATCTCTATTCGATCGTACTCAGGGTTTTAGCAGCTGCCAACGGCATTTTGCTGATAACCCCTATCAAGACGGAAGAATTTCCGGGGCAAGGAAGCTATAGTGAACCGTCGTTCAGTAACACTTTTTCCTACTGGACTAAGCTAGGAGGACCTGTGCTTTATCACATCCTGTGTCATGATAAACCCGGCAGCTTACAGACTCGCCTCGACAATCGAGAGGCTCATTTAGCTGTCGTAAAAGCCCTAGGCGACCGTCTCTTCGCAGCCGGTCCTCTGCTCAACGCCGATGACGAAATGATTGGCTCAGTGCTCATCATCGACTTCGACAGTGATGCGGCAGCCAAGACCTTTTGTGAGCAAGACCCATATGCACAAGCTGGATTGTTCGAGCAGGTAACGGTGACGCGCTGGCGTAAGACGTTGCCCGCCTAGACGCCGTCAACGACTGAGGCTTGAGACCGTAAACAGAATCGCTTCGTAGCGAAAAAGCAGTCTTTAATTGAAGACATCAAAAGTGTGAGAAAACTTCAAAATCCACTCGCGGCGCTTTTCAGTGAATAAACCCACGTCGTCATCTCGCGTCTCGTTATAAACGAGGTAGAACCCTGCGTCCGCCGAGGTCAGCCAAGCGAACCGAATATTCGAAGCAACAACATCGGTCGCGTCGTTGTACTGCACCAAAGCCTGAAGCGATAC
>CAJWQE010000090.1 GCA_913045375.1 uncultured Halieaceae bacterium
CTACGGTGCATCGCCAATGCCCGCCGCCACACTTCAACGTTGCATGGAGTTGTGGCCGCATATTGGAATGGTGCAGGCCTACGGACAAACCGAACTAGCGCCCGTAGCCACAATGCTATCGCCGGAGGATCACCGTCGCGGCGGCCAGATTCTCAAGTCAGCGGGTCGGCCAACCCCAATCAATGATATTCGGGTGCTTGACGATGATCGCAGTGACTGTGCCATCGGTGTATCTGGCGAGGTCGTAGTGCGTGGCCCACACACCATGCTGGGCTACTGGAATAAGCCAGAGGAAACGGCAAAAGCACTGCAAAACGGTTGGGTGTACACAGGTGATGCAGGCATCTTTGATGACGAGGGCTACCTGTACATTGTTGATAGGCTGAAGGACATGGTCGTCACTGGCGGAGAAAACGTTTTCACAACCGAAGTTGAGAATGCCCTCATCAGCCACGCTGCTGTTCAGGACGTGTCGGTTATTGGCATCCCACACGACGAATGGGGTGAGGCCGTGCACGCCATTGTTATTTTGCACCCGAACCAGACTGCGACCGAGGAAGAGCTAGTCGCACACTGCAGAACCAGCATTGCAGGCTACAAGATACCCAAAGGTTTTACCTTCCGTGCAGAGCCGATGCCGCTATCGGGCGCCGGTAAAGTACTAAAAACAGAACTCAGAAAACCGTTCTGGGAAGGCCGAGATCGACAGGTCAACTAAGGCAGTCGTGAGTCCGAATCTCTCGAAGCGAGCGAGCCCGAAGTTAGGTCTCGCCTATAAGACATCACTCGCACAAACTAAGAGCAGAAACACAGAAACACGCGACTTAGCCTGACCTATTAAAATAGTCAGCTAAGCACCGCTTCAAACGCCCTAAGACATCGGTTGATGTTCACGTCGTTACTGCTAGAGCCCATCAAGCCAATTCGCCACTGCTTTCCGGCAAGCTCACCAAGGCCCGCGCCGACTTCAAGATCGAACTCATTTAGTAGACGGCCTCGCACGGTCGCATCGTCCATGCCCTCTGGAATCGAAACCGAGTTCAACTGTGGTAACCGCCACTCCTCAGCAACCGCTAATTCAAGCCCTAAGTCAGACAATCCTGCCGCCAGCTTCAGATGATTGGCCTTATGACGCGCCACACTCGCCTCGAGACCTTCCTCTTCGAGCATGATCAGCGCTTCATGAATAGCGTAAACAGCGTTAACCGGCGCCGTGTGATGATAAGAGCGCTTCGCGCCCTCGCCCCAATAGCCCATGATGAGATTCATATCCAGGAACCAGCTTTGGACTTTTTGAGTACGCGCACGAATTACTTCCACAGCCGCGTCACTAAAGGTGATGGGCGAGATACCAGGCAGTCCGGAGAGGCACTTTTGAGTCCCAGAGTAGATAACGTCCGCACCCCACGCGTCAGCTTTTAGCTCGATGCCTGCCAGTGACGTCACTGCGTCGACGATCACCAACATACCAGCATCTTTTGCTATTCGGCATAAGGTCTCCGCATCGCTTCGAACACCCGTAGAGGTCTCAGCGTGGACAAAGGCAACGACTTTCGCGTCAGGATGCGCTTTGATCGCAGCCTCTAGCTTCTCGGGGTCAACCGGATCGCCCCAACGATCCATGACCATGACAGCAGTCGCCCCGCAACGTTCGACGTTTTCCTTCATACGTCCGCCAAAGACACCATTCTGGCAAACAATGACTTTGTCACCGCACTCGAGCAGATTCACAAAAGCGGCTTCCATACCCGCCGATCCAGGCGCAGAAAGCGGTATTGTCAGCTCATTACTCGTTTGGAAGGCATACTGCAGGAGCCTCTTCACATCATCCATAAGACCGACGAACAAGGGGTCGAGGTGACCAATGGTAGGGCGCGCAGACGCGGCAAGGACCCTTGGCGATACGTCCGAGGGACCGGGACCCATGAGTGTGCGAACGGGCGGATGAAAGCTAGATGACATGTCGACCTCCAAATTGGGCCACGCATAATGCCCTAACCCCAATGATGATGCGACTGATGTGCATCATTTGACTGAATGCACTGCATTCAATTTTGCTGATTGGCCCTCCGGTTCTACAATTAAGCCATGACGACCGTGCCAACGCTTTACTCATTCCGACGCTGCCCCTACGCGATGCGAGCGCGAATGGCTATTGCCTATGCCGGTATTGAGGTGGGTTTGCGCGAAGTGGTCCTAAAAGATAAACCCGCGGCAATGTTGGCAGCATCATCAAAGGGCACCGTGCCCGTTCTCATTGAAGCCAATGGGCGTGTCATTGACGAAAGTCTCGATGTGATGGCGTGGGCCCTCAATCAACAAGATTCGGATCACTGGTTAAATGGCGAGGGTCTGCAGGACCCGCTTATTGATAGCTGTGACAATACGTTTAAGCATTGGCTGGATCGTTATAAGTATGCTGTGAGGTTCCCTGAGCAGAGCGAGCAGTGGTACCGAGCCCAAGGCGAACGCTTCCTTCATCAGCTTGAGCAACTACTGACTGATCATTGCTTCTTACGGGGCGACTCGCTATCGGTGGTAGACGTCGCCGTGATGCCCTTTGTCAGGCAATTTGCTGCGGTCGATACAAACTGGTGGTCAGGACGACCCTATCCGCTGGTTGCCACCTGGTTAGAGCGACTTCTTGAAAGCGATCTCTTCAAAGGTGTGATGAAAAAGTATCCGCAATGGCAGGATGGCGATCCTGCCATTCGCTTTCCATCCTAAAGACCAAAGGGTCACCCTACCCCTAGATATGCCAAGCCAGCAGTGGCGCCCGTGAGGTAAGCACCAGGTAGTTTCAGTAGCTGCCCGTGTCCCGTGAAACCAAGGAAAACAAATAGCAGTGCGCACAACGCGTTGACTGCAATGATGGGATACGCCATAAGTCCAAGGGTGGCGTCGAGCGAGACGCAGACTAGCACGCCCGCGCTAACGGCAAGCCAGATGGTGAACACCTGCCACGAAACAACGCTCAATGATTTAGTTAGGCCCTCAAGATCACTGCCGTTGATATGGCCCAGATAAATGCGCCCACCCACGTAGCCATGAAACACGGCACCCACGGCTGCGATGAACGCCGCTATGTTGAGATACCAAAACTCCATCCGTAACGATCCCGCTTAGAGTTTTGCGGCCGACCAGCTGGCCTGGTTAATCGCCGCCTTCGCATCCAGTTCAGCCGCCTCGAAGGCACCGCCAATCAGCTCCACACTGACACCCGCACCGTCTAGCGAATCATAAAGCTCACGAAGCGGCTCCTGTCCCGCGCAAATAATCACCGTGTCTACGTCGAGACTCACCGGTTTATCCTCAATCATCAGATGCAGGCCATCGTCATCGATCAACCGGTAATCAACACCGTTAATCATGTTGACACCGCGACGGCCAAGCGTGGTCCGATGCGTCCAACCGGTTGTTTTACCCAAACCACGGCCGACAGGCGTAGACTTGCGTTGAATCAGGTAAACCTCCCGGTCCGCTCGCGCGACTTGCGGCTCAACCCCAGTCACGCCACCTCGCGGGTGGTTTTCAAAGTCAATGCCCCACTCTCTCGCAAACACGTCGATATCGAGTGCCGCTGAAGGTCCGTCGTGAGTAATCAGGTCGGTTACATCGAAGCCAATACCGCCTGCGCCTACCACTGCGACCTTTTTGCCAATGGGCTTGCGTCCCATGATGGCGTCGATGTAGCCCACGACCATGGGGTGGTCGATACCTTTGATATCGGGAACTCTGGGCGTAATGCCCGTCGCAACGACAACGTGATCAAAGCCCTGCCCCTCAAGGTCCGCCGCTGACACTCGCTCACCCAACCTGACATCGACATTGAGCTTATCCAACATCTTGCTGTAGTAGCGGAGCGTCTCGTGAAACTCTTCCTTGCCAGGCACGCGCTTAGCCAGATTGAACTGGCCACCAATTTCGTCAGCAGCATCGAAAAGGGTGACCTTGTGACCACGCTCTGCAGCAACGGTCGAGTACGCCAAGCCCGCGGGCCCTGCACCAATGACAGCCACCGACTTTGGCGACGTTGTGGGTTCGTAGCTCAACATCGTCTCGTGACAGGCCCGCGGGTTTACAAGGCATGAGGTCGTTTTCATGCTGAATGTATGATCGAGACACGCCTGATTACAGGCAATACAGGTATTGATCTCGTCTCGACGACCAGTCGCCGCCTTGTTCATGAATTCGCTGTCAGCCAACATGGGTCGGGCCATCGATACGAGATCCGCATCCCCCCTTTCCAACACTTCCTCGGCCACCTCTGGCATGTTTATCCGGTTAGAGGTGATGACAGGAATGCTGACTTCTTTTCGGACTCTCGCTGTGACACGAGTAAACGCAGCTCGAGGCACCATCGTGGCAATGGTTGGGACATTCGCCTCGTGCCACACAAAATGCGTTGAAATGATGCTTGCGCCGGCCTTTTCCAGTTCCTTCGCCAAGAGCGCAATCTCGTCCCAGCTCATACCGCCCTGAAGCATGTCCATCGCGGCAATACGGAAGATAACAATAAAGTCCTCACCGACAGTCTCGCGGACGCGTCGGACCACCTCGAGCGGAAACCGCATACGGTTCTCGTAGCTCCCACCCCATTCATCGGTGCGCTGATTCGTCTTCTCTACCAGGAAGGTCGACAGGAGGTATCCCGCTGAACCAATGATCTCAACGCCGTCGTACCCCGCCTGTTTTGCCAGTCGAGCACAATTCGCGTGGTCTGCGATTTGCTTTTCAATGCCCTCAGCGTCTAGCTCATTCGGCGTTAACTTACTGATACGAGACCGAATTTTAGAGGGAGCAACAAGGTTCGGATTGTGTGCTAGCGGGCCCATGTGCAGTATCTGCATCACAATTTTCACATCGGGATCGGCGCTGTGAACGGCATCAGTGACCATTCGGTGTCCGTCAGCCTCGCGGTCAGTGTTGAGCTTGGAGGCAGCGAAGAGCGGGTTACCATTCTCGTCGTAAACCGCGACACCGCCCTCTTCATTAGGCGAGATGCCACCGGTAATGATCATGCCAATGCCACCAGCTGCGCGCTCTGCATAGAACGCCGCCATGCGTTCGAATCCGTCGGGCATTTCTTCCAAGCCCGTGTGCATCGAGCCCATGATTGAACGGTTTTTAATGGTGGTGAAACCGAGGTCTAGCGGTTCAAACAGTCTTGGATAGTCAGCGGTTGTGTCTAGTAGCTCAGCGGTGCTCACGTCAACGTCTCCTTTATTATGCATCCCCAGAGTAGCAGGATATCCGCGCTTGCATAGTCGCCTTTGACGGGCAAACTAGGACAGAAGAAGAATAAGCGACGCACAACATGGATGTTCTTAAAAGCAACAGCCCCTTAATTGTCTATCTTGACGTCAAAAGCCCCTACGCGTTTATTTCTATCAAACCGACACTCGCACTGGAGCAGGAACTGGGGCTCAGATTCGACTGGCGCCCTTACACGCTTGATATACCGAGCTATCTCGGTTCCGCACGCAAAGAAAAGGGAGCGGTAGTCGAGTCGAGTGGACGGAGTCCCAAGATATGGAATGCCATTCGCTACGCTTACCGCGACGCTCGGCGCTATGCAGAAATGCAGGGCTATATGCTGAAGGGTACCGAGAAAATCTGGGATTCAAGCATCGCCAACATGGGCATTTTGTTCGTCAATCTGTACTTTCGAGAACGCGTACCCGCCTACTTAGAAGCTATCTATCCCCCTTTTTGGCGTCGGGAGCTCGACATCGAAAACATCGATGTCGTGAAGCGCTGCCTAGAAGCTTCAGGTGTCGAATCAGTAGGGTTTGATGACTTCCTAAATGGAGAGGGGAAACAAATGCACGATCACATCCTGGCGCATCGCTTCGATGCTGGGATGTACGGCGTGCCCACCTACGTTTTGGAAGAAGGTATTTTCTTTGGCCGAGAGCACCTGCCCTATATTCGCTGGGTGCTCACCGGCAAACGAGGCGCAGCACCGGACGTCAGTAATGAGGTGGTTTCATGATTACCGCCTACATCGACTTTAAGTCGCTCGATTGCTTCCTCGCCATCAGTCCAATTCTCGAACTTGCAGATGACTGCGAAACGCCAGTGAGCTGGAAACCCTACCGCAGCACAGAGCGCGCACTTCCCACGCAGGTCGCTAACGAATCAATCACCCAAACTCACCATCGCGTCCGAGCAGAATCCGAGCGTCGCTTACAGCAGCACTATGCCCGTTTACGCGGGCTGGACATTGATCCTAGCCGCGGGCAAATCGACACCAGCGCTGCACTGGGGTGGCTAGCAAATCTGGAAGGTGATACCTCGTCGTTTGTCAGCAGACTGTTTACTGCCCATTGGATCGAACACACAGACATCAATGACCCGACTTTTTTACAAGAGCTAACGACCCAATGTGGTCTGAGGCGGACGGGGGACGTTGTTGATCTCAGTTCGATCGAGCGTGAAGCCGAGGAGAAAGGCCTGTTTGATGCACCCACATTTTTTATTGAGGGGCAGATGTTCATGGGGCGCGCACATATCCCTCTAATGCAACAGCTACTCGCGGATGGAGGCGATCGTTAAGCGGGTTGCGGACTACTCGATTACTCAAAAAACGAAGAAATCTGGTCCAGCGGCTTTTTCACCGTCGCAGCTCTAGGCACTTTGGCATCTGGAGCCGCATGACCCACAACCAATAAGATCATGGGACGCTCGTTACCGGGGCGACCTAGGATCTTGCTCAGAAACTTCATTGGGTTAGGGGTATGCGTCAGCGTTGCCAGACCCACGTTATGCAGTGCGTTAATCAGGAGCCCAGTTGCAATACCTACAGACTCCGGGACGTAGTAATTCTTTTGCTTCTCACCCGAATCATCAAAACCATACCGCTCCGCAAAGATCGCTATTAACCATGGCGCCGTCTCTAAGAAGGGTTTTTGAGCATCTGTTCCCAGACCGTGTAAATCATCAAGCCACTGCTCACCCGCTCGTCCACCGTAAAAGGCTCGCTCCTCTTCCTCCGCGGCAACTCTAATCTTCCGCTTGATATCAGAGTCGCTAACACAGACGAAATGCCAGGGCTGATGATTGGCGCCTGACGGTGCTGATCCAGCTGCCTGCAGGCAGGCTTCTATTACGTCTCGCGGTACGGGCTTATCTGAAAAATGCCGCACCGATCGGCGACGCGAGATCAGCTCAACATAGTCTCGTGCGCGTGCCAGCATCTCATCTGACTCAGGTGCATGTGGGTAATCGAGGGGGATTGGGTCGTAATCGTATTTCATTAACGCATCTACGCCAGATTTAGCAGAGACATCACTGTAACATCTGGCCCGTGGGGATCCCGATCAAGACTAGCGACCAGAAACTTGAAGTTTTGTGATCGCCGTACCATGCTGACAATAACAATTCGATTTCTGGGGGAATTCATGTCTACAAGCACCGACTGGAGCATAAACGGCGTAATCGGCGAAGCCTTCAAGATTCAGGTTGGGAAGAAAAGGACCTTCTTCTTGGCTAGTTTGATTACCGGAGCTCTATTTGTCGTCGCAATCCAAATTATTGAGACAGTTGCACCCAGCTCCAACGACCTATCATTTCTTACTGGTCTCTCAGACTCATTGATTCAGCAGTTGTTATTAAGTCCCTTGGCACCTCTTGGCATCGGCTTCGGTTTATTAGGGATCAGAGCAGCAATGGGCAGAGACGTTTCGATTTCTACGCTCTTTGAGCCCTATAGCATGGCTATCCCATTGATTGCGATGTACATCCTCGAGCTTCTCTTGACCACCCTAGGTTTCATACTCTTTTTGTTACCCGGCATTTACTTGTCTGTCGCTTATGCATTCGCTCCTATTTTAATGATCGAAAAGGACATGGGCGTATGGGAATCCCTGGAGGCTTCAAGAAAGGCAGTGACTGCCTACTGGTGGCGCTTCTTCTTTTTAAACTTGGCAATAGGGCTTTTGGCAGTATTAGGCGGCTTGACCATCATCGGAATATTCTGGGTAGTGCCCATGATACTAATCGCATTGGGACTCGTTTACACCGCGACATTTGATGACCGGGCGACGGACAGTTCGCGAGGCACAGATTCGGTCCCAGATTAAGAATCAACCAGCGCCACAAAGTCTCTATTGAAGGATTCTCATGTGCTGACCTCAGTACGCTCGTAAGCGATTGAGATTCAACCCAAAGACTTCGATTGGTAACTCAAGGCAATTTTCTGAATCGCGATCATATAGGCCGATAATCGAAGATCATCGACCTTCT
>CAJWQE010000091.1 GCA_913045375.1 uncultured Halieaceae bacterium
TTTCTATCTCGATACTGAGGTAGATATTGCGATTACCGAGCGTCTCGACTTCGGCTTTGACGGCACCTTTGATCCCTTCACCGTGGAAGATATTGTGACGTTTGGTCCTGCAGATGCGGGCTTCATTTCAAACTCTAAGCCAGAGCGTGAGTCAATGTCAGTATACGGTCAGGGTACCCTGGCGCTTACCGACACCACGCGCCTCATTGGTGGACTGCGTTACACGCGTGACGAAGTTTACAGTGAAGTCACCAACTTCTATGGTCGTGGTGGTACCGACATCCTCGAGATCGACAGTAACGAAGTCACAGGCCGTATTGCCTATGAAAAAGACTTCGATGACGTGACCTTGGGCTACGTTTCATACACGCGTGGCTTTAAGCCAGGTGGTTCGAATCTGACTTACGGTCGCGAGAGCGTCGTCTCACCCATCGTTGTGCTTCCTACTTTCGAGCAGGAGACCATCGATGCGTATGAGGTGGGTCTGAAGACAGATCTCGACGAAGGACGGGTGCGAGTGAACGCAGCAGCCTTCCTCTACAACTACGAGAATCTGCAGTATCAAGCAACTGACCCCGAAGTATTCCAGGGCGGTGTGGGTAATATTCCAGAGTCTCAGATTTTTGGTGCCGAACTCGAGCTGGGCGCGTTCTTGAGCGAGTCACTACTATTTGATGCACGTCTGGCGTGGTTGAACACTGAAATCACCCAGACTCACCTTGCACTGGATAACGTAGCATCTGAAGCGGCAACAAATGCGCTGCTGGCTCAGGGCGTCAACTTGTTCAGTCCAGAGGTTGAAGTAGCTCGCGCAGCTCAGATTGCTGATGTTCGCGGCAACGTTCTACCTAAGACCCCTAAAGTGACAGCGAATATCGCTTTGACACATACCGCGTCTATTGATGGTTGGGGTGATGTTAGGTCGAGCCTGAGCTACACCTACCGCGGTGATTTCAAGCACCGCGTGTTTAACAACCCGACAACGGACAATGTTGCGTCATACCAGACCCTCGATGTCATGGTGAAACTCTCACCCGATGATGCGTCATGGCGGGTTGAGCTGATCGGTAAGAACATTACTGATGATGCAGGCATCAACGCGCGATTTACGGACGTCTTTGGTGTGGGTGCCACGGGTGATCAATTCATCCAGCCACGCCAGATCATGGTCCGTGCGGGTATCGACTTTTAAGTAGCTATCTAAGACACGTCTCCTGGTTGCGGTCGAACGTGCCTCTGAGATGTTGCTGAGTTGATTGAAAATGGCAGCCTTGGGCTGCCATTTTTCGTTAGTGCTAAGGGAACAGCCATCGTTGGGTGGCAATCGGTCGCACTCATGGGCAGACTGAGGCGCGACAATAATTGACTGGGGTAGGGTGCATGAGCGATTTCTTTAAACTGCAGGAGCACGGTACATCGGTTGGACGCGAGATCATGGCTGGTGCGACCACGTTCGCGGCCATGGCTTACATCCTCGTCGTCAATCCGCAGATCATGGCCATTGCGGGGATCGATCAGGGCGCGAGCTTCGTCGCGACCTGTCTGGCCGCAGCGCTGAGCTGCCTACTGATGGGTCTCTATGCCAATTGGCCAGTTGGCTTAGCGCCCGGTATGGGCCTGAATGCACTCTTCGCCTACACCATCGTTGGCGACATGGGCTACCCATGGCAGACCGGCCTGGGGGCCGTATTTATTGCAGGTGTGCTCTTCGTGATCATCAGCACGACGCGAATCCGCGCGTGGATCATCATGAGCATTCCTGACGATTTGAAGATCGGTATGACCGCGGGTGTTGGATTATTCATTGGCATCATTGGTCTTCAGAACGGCGGGATCATCGCCGATCATCCGGCTACGCTTGTCACCATGGGTGACTTCAGTCAAATACCCACAGCGCTCGCCGCGTTGAGCTTTTTACTCGTTGCCATTTTGTCGGCGCGATTGGCAGCCGGCGGCCTGATTCTCGGTATTTTCGCCGTCACCGTGCTAGGTATTTTATTGGGCGAGGTGACCTATCAAGGCATCGTTTCCGCCCCTCCATCTATCGCACCACTGGTCGGTCAAATCGACATCATGGCGGCGCTTAATGTCTCTCTGGTTAGCGTTATCTTTTCGATCCTAATCGTGAACTTATTCGACACCACCGGGACCTTGGTGGGTGTTGCTTCAAATGCGGGCCTGGTCGACGAGGAGGGTAATTACAAGAACTTCAGCAAAGCCCTAAAAGCGGACAGTACGTCGAGTGTGTTGGGTGCTTTGCTCGGTAACTCGCCAGTGACGTCTTATGTTGAGAGTGCGGCGGGCGTTGCCGCCGGTGGTCGAACCGGTCTGACAGCCTGTGCGGTCGGCGTTTTCTTCTTGTTGGCCATTTTCTTTGCGCCGCTGGCAATGATGATTCCCAGCTTTGCAGTCTCGGGTGCGCTGATATACGTGGCGCTACTCATGTGCTCAGGGCTGGGACGCTTAAGCTGGGACAACCCGGTTGTCCTGATCCCTGCTTTGCTCATCATGATCATGATCCCTCTGACATTCTCGATTGCAGATGGCATCGGCATCGGGTTCATCAGCTATGTCGCTCTGAGCTTGCTTGCGTCCGAGGAGCGCAAAGTGAGATGGGGTGCGCTAGTGATAGCCGGATTATTCGTTATCAAATTCGCGCTGCTCTGAAGCGAGTTGCGGCGGGACGATAAAGCTACGTTTTGATGTGATCCTTTAGAATCTCAAAAAGCGCAGGCTTGTTTACTCTGAGTTCGTCGGTGGTCAATCCGTGTATCTCGTAGGGGTACACGAGCCAGTCATCATTCTCATAAAGGTAGTAGTCGGGCGTTAGATCTACCTTCCGCCGACTGGGCTTGTAGTAGGGGGTAGCAACGCGAATGTCCCGGGGGATATTTTGGCGTAATAGTTTGTGTAACCGATCAATGACCGCATCAATCGTGCGGCCCGTATCGAAGACATCATCGACAATCAAAAGCTTGTCCTCGTGCGTAAGGCGCTTCACCAGATAGCTCAAGCCGTAGACTTCAACATGGCCTTTTTGTTGATCGATACCCTGCTTGTAGGACGATGTCCTGATGGCGATGTTGTCAGTTTGAATGCCCGCGTAGGCGAGGATTTCCTGAACTGCGATCCCTACTGGTGCGCCACCGCGCCAAATGCCCACAATGAATGTGGGTTTGAAGCCGCTGTTTATTATTTCGGTACCCAATTGAAACGAATCGTTCAATAATTGGTTAGCGGACAGGTATGTTTTCGTGGCGCTCATGAATATGATCTTGGTAACCGCTTAAATCCTATGATATCAGCAAGCAACTTTCAGGAAATCAGCCCTTGGATCAAATGATCAAAAAAACCTTTGTTGAGGAAGAGACCCTACTCAATGATGCATTCCGCATGGCGGTTTCCGTCTATGAAAGCGGTTTTGCGCCAACCTTTATCGTAGGCATTTGGCGCGGTGGTTCCTCTGTAGGCATCTACGTACAAGAGTGCCTGCAGTTCCTAGGTGTCGAAAGCGACCACATCTCCATTCGAACGTCGTATGCGGGATTGCCCGAGTACCAAAAGTCGGTGGATGACCCCTCGAGTATTCGGGTGCATGGATTGCAGTATTTGCTCGAGAACTTGAATGCAGATGATCGCTTGTTGTTAGTTGATGATGTTTTTAATTCCGGGTATAGCATCGAGGCAGTCATAACTGAGCTTCAACAAAAACTGCGATTGAACATGCCTTCTGACGTTCGCGTCGCAACCCCGTATTTCAAGCCGGCGAGAAACAAAACTGGTAGGTCTCCTGACTACTATGTTCACGAGGTCGATGAGTGGCTGGTGCTACCCTACGAGCTGCAGGGCCTGAGCGAGGAGGAGATCGCGAACAACAAACCATCGATGGCAGGAATTTTAGAGCAACTAAAGCGTTAGGTTGGGAGCTACGCAGTCTAATCACCCAAGCGTAGTGCCCAGGCAGAAAAACCTAGGTACATGAGGGCGACTTATTAATAGAGCGACGATGGCGTTATTTATGGGCTCGCGACATCTTATCTAGCTTCAGTTCATTCCAGACTGTCTCACTAAATGTTCGTTGGGGACTGTCTAGTGGAATGCCTGTGCTGTCGGCGATTCTTACCATCCTTTGAAAGTTTGCAGCCACCGCAGCGGCGTCGACTACCACTTCCTGGCTGGAAGCGGCGGCGAGAGATTCTCTAAAGATACTGAGCGCATCCTCCTCGTCTCGTTTAGCGATTGACTCAGCAAAGGCAGCCAGCTCCGCTGACAAAGGAACGTCTTTCAGCGCATCGCGAGACTCCCCAGTGATAAGGTCCATATCGGATGACGTTTCGTCGTGATTGACACTCAACCTGAGCATCATGGCGTGTGAGACCGTTCAGTAAAAGCAGTCGTTATATGAAGACACTCTTGCTGCGACAATTTCCATCTGCGCCCTGCTGAGTGAGCGATCAAACTCTTGCTGCATGGTAGCGATGTCGGTCATCGACATATATTGAGATTTCATGACAGCTACCCACTCGCGGACGGCGTTTGGCACGAGACTAAGAGCTCTGTGTACGTTGGCTGTTCTGTTAATCCAAAGGTCTTCTTCGTGCCCAACCGCGCCGTCGGAGGGAAGCATGGCGACGAAGCCTGTTCCATGCGTGGCTTGCGGTGGTGAATACATACTTGGTGACAACGTATCAGATGGCTCGGGGAGGGCCTCCAACGGCAGTCCCATTGCCCGATGAAACTCATCGATACTGAAGACCGTCACTGTGATGCCAACAAGTTCTACATAGGCTGCTTCAGATAAGCCGTTCTCCCGGAGTTCAGTGACGTAGGACTCCGTAATCCGCGCTTGGTCGGTAATGACTTTATGAATCGCCTCGACCATAACGGGCGGTAGATCCGTCACCGCCGTATGCGTTCCCGTGATGGAGCTTGGAGAAAGCGCATTTTTGCGCCGTAGACAAAGAGCGCAATCAAACGCGGCTCTCGATTCTGCTGCTATTGCGATTCGTTCGCTCGCAGTAAACCAGGTTCCAGCAGCTGATAGTTGGCGCCAATAAACATTAAAACACTCGGCCAGGTCCGAGCGTATTTCGATATCGTGCGCTGCGTAGTCAAAAAATGTATCGCTCACCACTACCTCTCTTCCGAATAAGAGTTATTGTCCCGGCGCAACTTACTTCTTCTTTCTTAGTATTGTTGAGAACTTAGCGTTTTTCAAAAAAAGTTGCGGATGTTTGAACGCATGCCACGCATCAGATTAAGTTATACCGCGCTCGGAGCTCGTCCAGTGACTCATCCCAATGGTTTTCCCAGTGAACAGGTAGTAATGGCTTAGCCGTACGACCTCTGATCCACCCTTCAGTAATAGCATCCATTACGAACGGAAGCAGTTCAGGCTGATAAAGAACCATTTGTAGTGGGCGGCTCGCAATAATCATGGCCGGATAGGGCGCCGGTGCTTGAGCGACCGTAAAGCTGACGACCTTCACTTCGCCCAGTGGCGTCGTATCGTAACCGGTCAAGACATGAAATAAGTCATGAAGTTGAAAACCGCGCTCGGCCAGATGTCCCTCGTCCGTGCCACGCGACTTGTGAGCGGGTATGAAATCGGATTCGCGGAGTAAATTTGCATCTAATTCGTTGTCGTCTAAATAGTGCCAGTACGCCCGTCCGAGGCTTCCGCTTGGACATCGTTTTAACATGTCAATATCGGGGGGCTCGCTCAAAAATCGATCGGAAAGCATGGACTCAGCGCCGGGACTAGATGCCATTAGACGAGAAAATCCGTCAAGTGCAGCGGGGTCTGCATGCTCCATGAAAGTCAGTGTTAATGGGACCGAGGCACGTGGATCCCAACTCGCCAAGCTCTCGAGAAGCGCCTCTATCAACTCAGGTTTGAGTTCGGGTAATTCCTGCATTCTTTATCTCATTGAACCAGGCAAACGGTTACCGGCGTTTATCAATCGTTGTTTTAGTAGGTTGCCTACACCAATGGCGGCATGCAAGAGGAGATTTTTTGCCTATGGTGGCGGAATGTAGGCTCAATTGATTTCTTTGAGCGCCTACCTCGGTCCGCGTCTTTTGTATGTAAAGATAATGCTCTCTTGGGCGCTCTATATGACTAGAGTGGTAGATTTAGTTTTAGAAGGGTTACGTACAGAAAGGAAATTTTCAGTAAACATCGATATGCTCGCCGCAGTCATTTTAATGGGCGTTATCTAGTTGTATGAGTTTGTTATCGGCAAAGCGCAGTCTTGCTGATTCGCGGGGCAGTATATGGTGTTAGGCAATTTGATTGATATCGAAGTGTTCTTGGTCCTGGGTGCTTTACTCTGGGCAATTCAGTTGATATTGCTACTTTGGTGAGTGCGGTGTCGGAAATCACCAATGAACGGGCGATCGCGCGCGTGCGCGCTTGGATCGAGCTGTTTGTAGTCGATCTCAACTTATGCCCCTTTGCACGCCCTGTGGTCTCAACAGATGCACTGCGCATCGTTGCCTGCGAATCGGCATCCCCCAAGGTCATTGCAACACTGCTGATCACGGAGCTTGATCTGCTCAGCCGGTCGTCAGAGTCGGATATCGCGACGTCAGTACTCGTCTTTACCAAGGGTTTAGAGAATTTCGATGATTATCTTGGGTTTCTCGATGACGCGCAGACCGTACTCAAGGAGATGGGATTGGATGGCGAAATTCAGCTCGCCAGCTTTCATCCTGACTACCGCTTCGAGGGAGAGCCAGTAGACGCGGTAAGTCACTTCACTAACCGTGCGCCGTACCCACTTATTCATTTGCTCCGTGAGACTATGGTGACGAACGCGCTGGACACTTACCCGAACCCGCAGCGTATTCCCGAGCGCAATATTCATACGCTCGAGCGACTGGGATTAGCTGGCATTGAGCGCTTACTGAACTCACTCCACCGCTAAAAAGTTGCGACTATCAGGCCGCCAGCGCAGGGTTGCGATCGACCATGTCCTTATCGAGACGCCGCCACGTTAAGAGGAAGAAGAAGGCACAGGCCGCATAGAGACTCGCGGTAATCAGCATGGCGGATCTGAGGCTGTCGGCATAAACCGCACCGCAGACGTTCTGCAGCGGCTCGCTGAGTTGGGCAATCACCCGCGGATGGCACTGATTCCTCGCTAGCTCTTCGGTGGTGACGCCCAACTCGACAATTCCGTTGACGAAGAAGATGTCGGAGATGGCGCCAATGAAGAGCGGTCCGAAACCATAGCCGATGAGGTTAACGACAAAGAGCAGAACAGCGGTCGCTGTTGCGCGTACGCGCATCGTGACGACCCCCTGACCAATCGTGTACTGGGCAGCCAGATAGCCGTACTTAACAAAGCCACCGATGCCCAAGCATATGCCGGCGTAGAGCAGATTTTCGGTGGTGAATGCATAGAGATAGAAGGGAACTGACAGTGCTAAACCAATGGCTGGCACCCAGGCAATGGCACCGGGGTATTTCTTGTAGAGCCGGGTTGCCATCCAACCGGTAGCGAATGTACCGCTGGCCGCGACGAGTGCGACGGGCGTGTTGATCCATATGGCGGCCTCGCCGGTGGTAATGCCGTGGGCGCGCACGAGGAAAATCGATTGGAACGAGGAGATACCGTAGCCGCAAAAAGCGGCAATGGTGGCGCCTGCCGTCATCAACCAGAAGGCCGGTTTTGTCATTAACTCCCGAATGGCCTCGCGCAGTTCGATACGCTCTTTCGGTTTGGTGCCGACGGG
>CAJWQE010000092.1 GCA_913045375.1 uncultured Halieaceae bacterium
AATCATCAATAAAGGCCTCCCCTCAGGCACCGAGGTGATGTATTACGGCACTACTGATGATGGTGTTTGGGCCGAGGTAGAAACTAGAGGTGGCACACGCGGCTATCTTAGGGCGCAGTACCTGCAAACAGACATACCTCGTGCAAATCAGCTCAATGCTCTCGAGGCTGAACTCGAAGCCAGTCGAGAACGGGTGGCGACGCTTCAGCAAGACCTCGATGAGGCAATGGAGCAATTAACCTCTAGCGACTCTGATATGAGCTCAACCGCAACAGCACTCACGGAAACACGAGCTGAGCTCGCCGAGATCAAACGCATCTCGGCCAATGCGATTCAGCTCGACCAATTGACCAAAGAGTTGACTGGCAAGTTGGAGGACGCGAGCGCACGCAACGACCTGCTCAAACTCGAAAATGCCCGTTTGGAAGATCGCATAGCGAACAATCAACGCCTCGAGGGCGTGCTGTCTGTACTTGCCGGTATTGTCATCGCATTGCTCATCCCTCGACTTACTGTCAAACGCCGACGCAATGATGGTTGGCGATAACTGCTAAAGGATACCGACGTGACCACTCTCAATACGCTCGTAAAGTACTTTCTGAGCCTGACCCTCATTGTTCTGAGCTCGTCGGCGCTCGCGGAGAACCCTATCGTTAAGCTTGAAACCAGTGAGGGTGACATCACCGTTGTACTCTTTGCTGATAAATCCCCAAAAACAGTCGAAAACTTTCTTGCTCACGTCGACGAAGGCTTCTACGAAAACACGGTCTTCCATCGAATTATCGACAACTTCATGGTTCAAGGCGGCGGCTTTGATGTCGACCTAAATCAGAAGAAAACCGAGCGCAAAGTAGTCAATGAGTCCAAAAACCGACTGCACAATGACCGGGGCACCTTGGCTATGGCACGGACCAGCGATCCGGATTCCGCTGGCAGCCAGTTTTTCATCAACCAGCGCAACAATCCTCGACTTGACTGGACACCTTTCAAACCGGGATACACGGTCTTTGGTGAGGTGATCACCGGCATGCGCATTGTCGATTTCATGGCGTCCACGCCCACAGGTAACGCTGTGGGTAAGACGGACAAAGGCCAGATGCCGCTGCAGAACGTACCACTGGATCCAATTGTATTACTGAGGGTGACGCGCGTATCACCATGACGGTTCTTAGCGTTAATCTGAACAAAGTTGCCCTGATTCGGAACTCGCGCGACACGACCTCTCCGTCGCCAGTCGAATTTGCCGCTGCTGCTGTTGCGGCAGGCGCAGGCGGCATTACGGTGCATCCGCGGCCCGATCAGCGACATATCCGTGTCAGCGATTGCCTTGCTTTGGCGCAATCCGTCGATGTCGAATTCAACATTGAGGGCAATCCCTTCGCCGATCCCATGGCCAGTGATCGAGCGGGGGTCTCTGACTACCCAGGTTTTATGGCTTTGGTTGAGGCGACGCGTCCAGCGCAGGCGACGCTTGTGCCTGATGGCAACGCCCAACTCACATCAGATCATGGCTTCGACCTGCGCAAAGATAGCAATCGACTGGCACCCATTATCGCTCAGCTCAAAGATTGGGGCTGCCGCGTCAGTTTATTCATGGATCCGGAGCCTGAAGATATGGCTTTGGCAGCAGCGATCGGCGCCGACCGTGTGGAGCTGTATACCGAATCCTATGCCGTGGCGTTTGCCGCAGGCGATCACGCGCAGGCGCTCGATCGGTTCTCTGAGTCTGCACATGCTGCGCATGCTGCAGGCCTGGGCGTAAACGCAGGACACGATCTGAATTTAGCAAACCTACCAGAATTCACTATCCCGCACTTACTAGAGGTGTCCATTGGACATGCACTGACAGTCGATGCACTGCGGTTTGGATTTGCAGAGAGCGTCAAACGCTACATAGAGGCGCTGGCCGCTAGGGCCTCCGAGTGAGTGAACCAGCTCAGCCCACCGAGGCTATAGACGAGCTACCACCCTATCTCGTTCCACACAGCCAAGCGCCCATCCGCCTCATTTACGAGGACACGGACCTGCTGCTGGTCGACAAGCCACATCATTTACTCAGTGTCCCCGGCAGACACCCACTCAATCGCGATAGTTTGATTAGACGGCTGCAACCCCGCTACCCCGACGTACAAGCCGTGCACCGTCTCGATCTCGATACGTCGGGCCTTATGGTGGTACCAAAACGCCGCGAAAGCCTCTCCGAGCTGGCTCGGCAATTCCAGAGACGCCAGATCGAGAAAGAATACACAGCGATTGTGTGGGGAGAGGTAGCAGAGGACAGAGGCTCAATCGAACTACCCATCGCAACCGACTGGCCAAACCGACCTAAACAAATCATTTGTGAGGAGCGCGGCAAACATGCGCTGACTCACTTTGAGGTATTGAAGCGAGGTAACAACCGAAGCCTGATCAAACTAAAACCCGTAACAGGCCGCTCGCATCAGTTGCGTATCCACATGCAGTCTTTGGGGCATCCGATTATCGGCTGTGACATGTACGCCCATCCCGAAGCGTTGGAAGCTTCCGATCGCCTGCTACTTCATGCGACGCGACTAAAGTTGTGCGCGCCCTCAACAGGCAATTGGCTTTCAGCCTTTTCCCCGATACCGTTTAACCTGTAAAGGTAAGTTGCACCTCACCGCACCGTAGGGAAGCGAAGTGATTGATGAATTTACAGAGAGCGACGCCAGAGTCATTGTGGTCAAGCCGAATAAAAGCTCGACCTGGCGCGCCAACCTCTATGTGCTGATTGCCATATCCATTCCCTCACTGGGTGCAGCGATCGGTTTCACGCTTCTTGGGGCCTGGCCAATACTCCCGTTCGCAGGCGCCGAACTCATCGCGTTATCAGCAGCGCTATATTACGTGAACTGGAATCTTGAATACCGACAGGTCGTTACTGTCTCCGACCGTAACGTCAAGATTGAGAAGGGCTACTTTGTGCCCAAGAAAACCTGGATTTGGGAGCGTGATGACACGGCGCTAAATGTCATTACTGCTAAAAACCAGTGGGAAGGACCAGCGCTGTGGCTTCACAACAGAGAAACGAGGACCAGCTTGGGGGAATTCCTCAATAAAGATGAGGCCGAGGATTTACTCAAGCGATTGCGTGGACAATTACCGGTCCGCACCTTCGGTAGCGAACGAAACGTCACGCTGTGAGACAATAACCACTGCGTTTTTCTCGGACTGATCGTCATGCCCCACCCGCAAAAAGTTGGCTTTGTCTCTTTGGGCTGCCCAAAAGCACTCGTTGACTCAGAGCGCATCCTGACGCAATTACGATTCGATGGTTACGAGCTGTCCCCTTCCTATGAGGACGCGGGTGTCGTCATTGTTAACACCTGTGGCTTCATCGACAGCGCGAAAGAAGAGTCACTGGCCGCAATTGGCGAGGCGCTTGAAGAGAATGGCCGCGTTCTGGTGACGGGCTGTATGGGCGGTGGCGAACAGGCGGACTTAGTCCTCGAGCGTCACCCAAAAGTACTCGGTATCACGGGTCCCGCGGCCTATGAAGAAGTTTTATCGGAAGTCCGACGGGTATTACCCAACCAACACACGCCTGATCCAAAAATCGATCTCATTCCTGCGCAGGGCGTCAAGTTAACCCCGCGTCACTACGCCTATTTGAAGATCTCCGAAGGCTGCAATCATCGCTGCCGGTTTTGCATCATCCCAAGTCTACGTGGCGATCTAGTGAGCCGCCCCATTGGTGATGTCATGCGCGAAGCCGAGCAGTTGGTTCGTTCAGGGGTCAAAGAACTGCTCGTAATATCGCAGGACACCAGCGCCTATGGGGTCGACTTAAAATACAAAACCGACTTTTGGGACGGCCGTCCTCTCAAAACCAATATGCAAAGCCTGGCCACCGCGCTTGGTGATTTAGGTGCCTGGGTGCGAATGCATTATGTCTACCCGTACCCGCACGTCGATCAGGTCATTCCGTTAATGGCTGAGGGTAAGGTCCTGCCCTACCTCGACATCCCGCTTCAGCACGGCAGCCCAACCGTACTAAAACGAATGAAGCGGCCCGCCGCCTCAGAGAAGACGCTTGATCGAATACAGTCATGGCGATCGGTTTGCCCCGATATCACGCTGCGCTCAACCTTCATTGTCGGCTTCCCCGGTGAAACGGAAAGTGAGTTCAACGAGCTTCTGGACTTCATCAAGGAGGCAAAGCTTGACCGAGTGGGCTGCTTCAAATACTCCGCCGTTGAAGGCGCCACCGCCAACGAACTCGACAACCCGGTACCTGAAGAGGTGAAGGAAGAGCGCTGGCATCGCTTCATGGCACTGCAACAGGAAATCAGCGCTGACCGTCTGCAGCAGAGAGTTGGACAATCGATCGATGTGATGATCGATGAGATTGGGGCAGATGGCGCTGTCGGTCGCTCAAAAGGTGACGCACCGGAAATCGATGGTGTGGTCTACGTTGCCGATGCCGCAAATCTGAAGCCGGGAGATATCGTCAATCGACGCGTCCTTGATGCCGACGATTACGACCTCTGGACCGCGTAAACCGGCAACCATGAACATTATCTTGTTGCGAGAAAACGATTGGACTAGCGGTCAATCCGTCTGTTTGAGTGACTACCGGGCGCAACACATCATCAGTGTCATTCAACCCGCGTTGGGACAAAGCCTGCGCGTCGGTTTGATTAACGGCCACAAGGGCATGGGCACCGTCACCGCCATTGACCGAGCGACGGTACAACTTGAGGTAGCGTTGACTGAGGTGCCCCCAGCGCGCCACCCGACGCGGCTAGTGCTAGCCCTACCGCGCCCAAAGATGCTTAGACGAATACTGCGCACAGTGGCCGAGTTTGGCGTTGATGAACTTCACCTCATCCACTCCTACCGCGTCGAGAAAAGCTTCTGGCAGTCACCCTACCTACAAAAAAGTAAAGTAGAAGCAGCCCTCATTCACGGTTTAGAGCGGGCGGGCGATACGATACTTCCGCTCGTTACCGAACACCGGCGCTTCAAACCGTTTATGGAAGACTCGTTATCGAGCGTCGCTGCCGAGCACGACCTTGTCATAGCACACCCCAGTGGTGAGCGTCGCCTGCAAACCGAAGACGGGAAAAGGCGCTGTCTGCTCGTTGGGCCAGAGGGTGGTTTTATCGACTACGAAGTTGAATTGGCGCAGTCGCTGGGTGCGACGGTTGCACATCTAGGCAGCCGCATCATGAGCGTCGATACGGCCGTTTGCGCTGTACTCGCTCGAGATCTTTACTGAGTCGGGGTCGGTTTCAACCAAGCCATCCCGCGTTGCGTTCGCAGTTAGTGGCTTAGGCTGTGACACCCGTGCCAATACCGCAGGCCACACCAGTGCCGCCAATACCGCAATAACCCGCCGGGTTCTTATCCAAATATTGCTGGTGATACTCCTCGGCGTAGTAGAACTCAGTTGCTGCTTGAATCTCTGTCGTGATACCGCTGTAACCTGCCGCTTTGAGCCGTTGGTCGTACTCATCCCGACTAACTTGTGCTGCCTCTGCTTGGGCATCTGAATACGTGTAAATGCCGGATCGATATTGTGTTCCCCAGTCATTACCTTGGCGCATACCCTGCGTCGGGTCATGGCTCTCCCAAAACACCCGAAGCAGATCGGCATAACTGACGAGCGTCGGGTTAAAAACTACGAGTACAACCTCATTGTGGCCAGTCTGACCGGTACACACTTCTTGGTAGGTGGGGTTGGGGGTATACCCGGCAGCGTACCCAACCGCTGTAGTGTAAACGCCAGGGACCTTCCAGAAGACACGTTCAGCGCCCCAAAAACATCCAAGACCAAACTGCGCGGTTTCGAGGTGTTCAGAAAAAGGCCCCATCAAGGGTTTCCCAAGCACGGTGTGATTATGGGTGACCGGCATCGCGAACTCGCGCCCGGGGAGGGCCTCCTCTGCCGAAGGCAATGCATGTTTTCGTCGAATATCCATGATGTCCATGATGAAACCCCAGAAACAAAAAATTCATCAAATCACAGTATAGCGCTGAACTTTTGTCATAAAACGGGTCTAATCTCTTCAACATAGACAAAAAAGTGCATCGGCCGAGACAGATGGTAAGCCGAGGGAGAGTTTAGAATGCCAATTGCAGTATCCATACCCAACAGATCAACCAAAACGTCGGCAAGCAACCTGTCGAGCCGAAAACTGCTCGCTATTGCTGTGGCAGAGCCTCGGCTCAAAAGCGAGATCGACGTGCAATCAGCCATTGTCGAGCTGCAAACTCGTCAACACTACCTCAAGGAGCTTGAGGCTCAGGGGCTTCTCAACGAGCGCTAGTCAGCTACCATCAGCCTGATACCCGACAACAGGTAGAGGGCTTCAGTATCACCAAGGAAATAGCAAATCGACCTCGAAGTGTGTCCGCCTTCGTCAGTAAGGCACGTGCACTCAAGCGCGTGGCTGATGCGCAGAATCGTCTGATTTTTGCTCTCGATGCGACCGCTTCGAGAGAACCAACCTGGCATGTCGCACGGACGATGCATCAGGCTCTGTTCGATGTGGCAACCGAGGATGCAACCTTCGCACTGCAGCTCTGTTACTTTCGCGGCCTGATGGAATTCGAGGCGACACCTTGGATGACCAAGCCAGGTCCACTTCTCGACGCGCTGAACGCGGTTTATTGTCAAGGTGGGGCTACGCAGATAGAGCGTGTCCTACGGCATGCTCTGGGAGAATTCGAAGGTAGTAGCTCGATAAAAGCCATCGTCTACATTGGCGATGCCTGTGAGGAGAATGAGGACACCCTTAACGCACTGGCTGTTCAGTGTCGACTAGCGAGACGGCCCTTGCTGCTATTTCAGGAAGGGAGCGATGCGACGGCATCGCGCTGCTTTGCTTCCATGGCGGCGCTGTCGGGCGGTGCCCATGTGCAACTCGACGACGCGAGTGGCGATCGCCTGCGGGAGTTGTTGAAATCTGCTGTTCGATTTGTATTAGGGGGGCGTAAAGCACTGCAAGGCTCGCGCCGCGAAAGTGATAAACTATTGCTCAACAAGCTATCCTCGTAGCGCCGTTGGTCAACAGGCTAGCTCAACGAGCATAACGCCGGTTTAAAAGGACATCATCGTGATTCGAGTCGTCATTGCCATTGCTCTTGCCGCTATCGCCATCTCCTACCTGTGGCGCATCCGAAGCTTGCCGCCACACAAGCAGCGATCGGGCTATATCAAGTTTTTTATTGGTTTGGCGGTTGTCACGGTCATTTTCCTTACCGCCACAGGTCGTATGCATTGGCTGGGCGCTGCGATCACGGGTGCGTTTGTGTTCCTGAGACAAGTGCTCCCTTGGGTCATACGTGTCCTGCCCTTTCTTAATAAACTGCGACAGCAACAAAGTGCGCAACAAGGTCAGTCAGCCATTCAAACCGATCACCTTTCAGCCACTCTGGATCATGCCAGTGGCTTAATCGAGGGTGAGATCATCGAGGGGCCGCACAAAGGTTGGTTGCTATCTGAACTCTCGATGAGCGAACTCGAGGGCTTGCTTGAGCATTATCAAACATCAGACGAGGAGTCTGCAGAGTTGCTGCAGGCCTATATTGATCAGCGAACGCAGCAGGCTAATGAGGCGGAAGAAGAGCGAAGCGAGGCACAACGTGAGGCAGCAGCCGACAGCTCAAGAGCAGAAGCCTTAGCGACATTGGGTCTGACCGAGGGTGCAACGGAAGAAGAAATTATCGCGGCACACCGAAGTCTCATCCAAAAACTTCA
>CAJWQE010000093.1 GCA_913045375.1 uncultured Halieaceae bacterium
TGTTGTCTTTACTGAGCGAGCACCTTGAGCGAAGTCGTGATCGGCGATGATCACAGTTTAGAATTTTAGGCGCATTGTGCCTATGTTGAAATAAGTAATGATCGCTGTAGGCTGGGTGCCCTTCAGTCTATGAATAACAACAACACACAGCCAAATAGAGAGGTAGATCATGCAAGGCTTGATGATGGATTTCCCACTGACGATTACGTCGATTATGGAACACGCTGAGCGTGTTCATGGTGCACAGGAGATCGTATCTGTTACACGGGATAATCCCCGCCACCGCTACACCTATGCGGACTCTTTCGCTCGTGTCCGCCAATTGGCGAATGCAATGGATGGGTGGGGACTGAGCCAGAGCGACCGTATTGCGACGCTCGCGTGGAACGACTATCGCCACTTTGAAACCTATTACGCATCTGCCTGTTCGGGCTACGTATGTCACACCATCAACCCGCGCCTATTCCCTGAGCAAATCGTTTACATCATTAACCACGCGGAGGACCAATACGTCTTCCTAGATCCGGATTTCTGGCCACTGATCGAGCAGGTTGCGCCGCAGTGTCCGGGGGTGAAGGGTTGGGTTGTCATGACAACGCCTGAGCACATGCCTGACACCAGCGTCGCTAACGTTCACTGTTACGAACAGCTGCTTGAAGGTCAGGCCGATACCTATGCGTGGCCTGCAATCGATGAGAATGATGCCTGTGCGCTGTGCTACACGTCTGGCACGACGGGAAACCCAAAAGGCGTTATGTATAGCCACCGTTCAACGGTGCTGCATACCTACGCTACGATGATGCCTGACTCCATGAATATTTCGTCGGCTGATGTTGTATTGCCGATTGTCCCCATGTTCCATGTCAACGCCTGGGGCAACCCCTATGCCTGTCCTGTAGCGGGCGCGAAGATGGTTATGCCCGGTAACAAAATGGGTGATGGTCCGACGTTGGCGACGTTAATCAACGAGGAAGGCGTCACCATGTCGGCCGGTGTACCCACCGTCTGGTTGAATCTTCTGGCACACCTGCGCTCCAGCGGCGAGCGAGTGGAGACCCTCCAGCGAGTGGTAGTAGGCGGTTCCGCTTGCCCACTGTCAGTCATGGAAGAGTTCGATACTTACGGCGTTGATACACGCCACGCCTGGGGTATGACCGAAATGAGTCCGCTGGGTACGTCCAATTCATCCGGTGCGCGTCGCCACCAGTACGACGCTGATTCGTTTGCTGCGATGCGGACCAATGTGGGTCAGCCGATCTTTGGGGTCGAGGTAAAGATCACCGATGATGACAACAACGAGCTTCCTTGGGACGGTGTTGCCTTTGGCGCACTCAAAGTTCGTGGTCCATGGATCTGTTCTAGCTACTTCAAACTTGAAGGTAGCTCAGCGCATGCTGAAGAAGGCTGGTTCGAGACCGGTGACGTTGCGACCATCGACGCTCGAGGTAATGTGTCAATTACTGACCGCACGAAGGATGTGATCAAGTCGGGTGGCGAATGGATTTCATCGATTGAGGTGGAAAACTGTGCCACAGGGCATCCCATGGTGGCCGAGGCGGCGGTTATTGGCCGCATTCATCCGAAGTGGGGCGAACGACCGCTTTTGATCGTCGTCAAGAATGGGCAAGGTAATGTCACACCGGATGAGCTGAAGACCTTCCTTGATGGGAAAATTGCGAAGTGGTGGATTCCAGACGATGTACAGTACATCGAGGAAATGCCACACACCGCGACGGGTAAAATTCAGAAGATGAAACTCAGAGAAATGTTCGAGGATTATCAGTTTCCTGCGTAGGTAAACCGCTTAACAAAAAGCCCCGCCTTGCGGGGCTTTTTGTTTGCGCCTTTTTGTCGGTACAGTCACTGTTATGACGAGGTGCATCGCGTGAAGCTCAGTAGTCTGACTCCATGGGTGCTGCTCGACAGAGGCTTCTTACCGGGGATGACAGATCAAGCGGGATAGTTCAGATGCAAGGTTCTCTTGACTCAATATCTGCGTATGCGCACCCCCGCGTACTGGCCATGCTGTTTCTTGGGTTCTCGGCAGGCCTGCCGCTGCTACTCATTTTCTCAACGCTCTCTATTTGGTTGAGTGAGGCGGGTGTAGAGCGGAGTGCCGTGACCTATTTCAGTTGGGCGGCGCTTGGCTATTCATTCAAGTTCGTTTGGGCGCCACTCGTTGATAAATTGCCTTTGCCGCTTCTCGAAAAGTTTTTGGGTAAGCGACGAAGCTGGCTATTACTATCACAGTTAATGGTGATTTCAGCCATGCTGTGGATGGCTATGAGCGATCCGGCGAGTGCTAAGGGCCTGCAGTACATGGCCTATGCAGCGGTCTTTCTCGGCTTCTCGTCTGCGACACAGGATATCGTCATTGACGCTTACCGCATTGAAGCGGTGGAGGAGACCTTGCAGGCCTTGATGTCAGCTTCGTACGTGGCCGGCTATCGGATCGGAATGATTGTTGCGGGTGCTGGCGCACTGTATCTCGCAGCGGGGCTGGGCACGACAAAGGAAGCCTACGTCTATTCGTCATGGCAACTGACCTATGTGGCAATGGCGGGCACCATGCTCGTTGGTGTCGTCACCACCTTGATGATCGATGAACCCCACAGTCACAGCGAATCAAGTTTCCTTGAGTCAACCAGTGACTATCTCAGATTCTTACTGTTGTTTGCTTGCTGTGTCTCTGCGCTTATCTTTGCCTACGTTTGGCTTGCCGATAGCATTGCTGAAATTCGAAGCGGACTCGATGGTCTTGGCGTGGGTGCGTCATTGGCCTCATTTTCGGCTGAGGCTACTCGACTACTGGCCGCTGTTGGCCTTGCTGGGGTGACTAGCTGGGTCCTCGTAATGCTAAACATTGCTGATCAGCGCGCATTGCAGGAAACCTATGTCGATCCAATCGCTGAGTTCTTTGGCCGCTACGGCAGGATGGCGGTCTTGGTGTTGCTACTCATTGGTTTCTATCGCGTGTCCGACATTGTGTTGGGTGTCATTTCCAATGTCTTTTATCTGGATATGGGATTCAGCAAAAATGAAATTGCGACGGTCACCAAAGTGTTTGGTATTTGGATGACCATTTTGGGTGGTTTCGTCGGGGGATTTCTCACCATCCGATCTGGTGTACTGAGAGTCTTAATGTTAGGCGCGGTGATGACGGTCATCACGAATTTGTTGTTCATCCCCGTTGCTCAAAACCCTGGGAACCTGTCTTTGCTCTACGTCGTGATCGGTGCAGACAACATCACCGCCGGCTTAGCGGCTGCTGCCTTCATTGCTTATCTTTCGAGCCTGACTAATCTCTCGTTTACAGCGATGCAATACGCCATGTTTAGCTCGATGATGACCTTATTTCCCAAGCTACTCGGTGGTTACTCGGGCTCCATTGTCGATTCCTTGGGTTATGAGAGCTTCTTTTTGATCTCATCCATGATGGGTTTACCGGTCCTTGTTCTAGTTTGGGCCGTCGACCGTTACGTGAAAGACATCAGGGCCTGAGGTTGATCGATGTCGCTGATAGTCCCCCTAGACCTGCTGACGCCAATATATGGTTGGGAATTATGGCCGGGATCAGGGTTGGTATAGAAGTGGCCAAGAGAGGCATGGTCTTTAAAACATGACACATCTCCGGATCGTCCTTACCGAGAGCGATCCATCTCAGCTTTGTATTTTTCGGTATGGCTGTGACGCTGGGCGCTGCGGCAGCGTCGATCAGCGAAGAGGGACTAACAGACGGTCTCATTGGCAAGACAAGACTGACAAGCACACAGATTTCGGGTCTATTTTCTGATGTCATTGATCGCGGTGAAATTCAGAATGAGCGGGGTATTTCAGCAGAGACCTACTGGTATGCGGATGGAACTTTCGTGAGCCGATGGTGGACCCAAGAAAACCCTATAAGTGATGCAAGTGATAGCGGTGCAGTAAAAAAGGTCACGGGACGGTGGCGTGCCGAGCATGATCTCCGATGCGTGACATTTAACTCGGGAACACAGCCCGATTGGTCATGTGCCGAGGTGTGGCTGCTGGACGAAGGGCGGATCCTGTCCCTCAATCCTGACGGTAGCGCTCACGGCTTGCATCGGTTGTCACCCTTGAAATGATGACTAGTAACCCGCATTGCCTAACGTATCGCGACGCAATGGAACGACGTACACTGGGTACGGAAGCGTGGGCGAGGAAAACCCTATGCCATTTTTGCTAATTGCATATCCTTTTCTTGAGTTGTGGTCGCTGCTTGAATTCAGTGCTCGCACCAGTGCGCTGGCGACCATCACCTATATCCTTGTCATGATCATCGTTGGCTACTGGTTGTTGCAGCTAGCGGGCCGCTCGGCCTTGCTGACGGCAGGTCGCTTTCCAACAGCGGCCGCGCTGCGTGGCCAGTTGTTTGCCGGTGAGATTAGCGTCGCCTTTGGTGCTTTTTTGCTGATGATTCCCGGGCTCATCTCAGATGTGATTGCGCTTTATGTATTTCTTCGCGCTGCCTTGCGCGCGCTCCTGGGGGGAGCTGCCTCGAGCGGGCGTCGAGATAATCCGATGACTGAAGAGCGAGATATTCCTCATCGAACTACCGCTGAGCGAGATGATCGCGGACCCGTGACGCTTGAGGGTGACTTTTCGCGCGTTGACGACGACTAAATTCAGGTCAAAAGCGGTTTTTTTTATCAGATTTAGCACTCTCGGCCGTTGAGTGCTAAAAAAGGCTTGAAATTGTTTTTTGAGTCCCCATTATTCCCTCACCCCCTCGAGGGAAGAACAACATAATCGTCATTTTGGAGATTGAAACCAATGAATATTCGTCCGTTGTACGACCGAGTTGTCGTTCGTCGTAAGGAAGAAGAGGAAACCTCGGCTGGTGGCATCGTCCTCCCAGGTTCAGCAAAAGAAAAGCCTAATCAGGGTGAAGTGGTTGCGGTTGGTGCCGGCAAAGTGCTGGACAACGGTGAGCAGCGTCCTCTGACAGTTCAGGTTGGCGACAAGATCGTTTTCGGTCAGTACGCAGGCAGCAATACCATCGAAGTGGATGGTGAAGAGCTGATCCTGATGAGCGAAGGCGAAATCTACGCCGTTATCGACTAATTACTTCAGTCCAACGTTAGTAAAGGAATTTTAGACATGGCAGCTAAAGACGTATTTTTTGGTGATTCCGCTCGTCAGCGCATGCTGGTTGGTGTGAACACACTGGCAGATGCCGTTAAAGCAACACTGGGTCCTAAGGGCCGTAACGTAATCCTCGAGAAGTCATTCGGTGCGCCGACTGTCACCAAAGATGGTGTTTCAGTAGCGAAAGAAATCGAACTGGCGGATCGTTTCGAGAACATGGGCGCGCAGATGGTGAAGGAAGTTGCTTCACAAGCGTCTGACGTCGCAGGTGACGGTACCACTACGGCAACCGTTCTCGCGCAATCAATTGTGAACGAAGGCCTCAAGGCAGTCGCTGCGGGCATGAATCCCATGGATCTCAAGCGTGGTATCGATAAAGCGGTCGCCGCAGCTGTTGAAGCTGTGGGTGGCATGGCATCACCGTGTGAAGACAACACGGCGATTGCCCAGGTAGGCACCATCTCCGCAAACAGCGATGCGTCTGTTGGCGAAATCATCGCTGAAGCGATGGAGAAGGTTGGAAAAGAGGGTGTCATCACCGTCGAAGAGGGCTCAGGCCTCGAGAACGAGCTCGACGTTGTTGAAGGTATGCAGTTCGATCGCGGCTACCTCTCGCCTTACTTCATCAACAACCAAGACAACATGTCTGCTGAAGTGGAAGACCCCTTCGTACTTCTCGTTGACAAGAAGATTTCAAATATCCGTGAACTGCTTCCTGTGCTTGAGCAGGTGGCCAAGGCTTCTCGTCCACTCGTCATCATTGCTGAAGACGTTGAAGGAGAAGCACTCGCGACTCTGGTTGTGAACAACATGCGCGGCATCGTTAAGGTTGCGGCATGTAAAGCACCTGGGTTCGGTGATCGTCGTAAGGCTATGCTGCAGGACATCGCGATTCTGACGGGCGGTACGGTCATTTCAGAGGAAGTCGGTCTTGATCTCGAGAGCGCCAGCCTTGAGCACCTCGGTAATGCCAAGCGCATCACCATGGACAAAGACAACACCACGATCGTTGATGGTGCGGGTGACGCGGAAGCTATCCAAGGTCGCGTTAGCGAAATTCGTGTTCAGATTGAGAACACGTCCTCTGACTACGATCGCGAAAAGCTTCAAGAGCGTGTTGCGAAGCTCGCCGGCGGTGTAGCGGTTATCAAGGTCGGCGCTGCCACTGAAATCGAGATGAAAGAGAAGAAGGCACGTGTCGAAGACGCGCTCCACGCGACTCGCGCTGCAGTTGAAGAAGGCGTCGTTGCAGGTGGTGGTGTGGCACTCGTTCGCGCTATCGCGTCGGTCGAAGGCCTGACAGGTGACAACGAAGACCAGAACACAGGTATCGCAGCTGCGCTACGTGCCATGGAAGGTCCGCTCCGTCAGATCGTATCTAACGCAGGAGACGAGGCGTCTGTCGTTCTCGATAAAGTGCGTCAGGGCGAAGGCAACTTCGGTTATAACGCGGCAACTGGCGAGTACGGTGACATGATTGCAATGGGTATTCTTGACCCAGCAAAAGTAACTCGTACTGCACTTCAGGCAGCGGGATCGGTTGCGGGCTTGATGATCACGACGGAAGTGATGATTGCTGAGGCACCGAAAGACGAAGCAGCACCTGCAATGCCTGACATGGGCGGCATGGGTGGCATGGGCGGCATGATGTAAGCAGCTCTGCTCATAAAACTAGGAACCCGGCTTTATGCCGGGTTCTTTTTTTTTGGTACGAGGATATACTTGCGGCTGGGCAGGGCGTCGACGACGCTGTTATTCATAAGAGGAAACAATAAATGGAAAACGCGATCGGTTTTATTTTTCGTTACTTTCACGTATTAGCCGGTATCACTTGGATCGGCATGTTGTATTACTTCAATTTCGTTCAGACGGAATATTTTAAGGAAGCCGAGGCTGACGCCAAGAAAGATGCGATGGCCAAGCTTGCTCCGCGTGCACTGTGGTGGTTCCGTTGGGGCGCGATGGTGACATTCATCACCGGTTTGTATTTGTTCCATAAGCTTGGCGCTTTCTCGAACCTAGATCTCGCACCTATCTGGGTGGGTGCGCTTGCAGGAACATTCATGTTCCTCAACGTTTGGCTCATCATTTGGCCGAACCAGCAAGTCGTTTTGGGTATGAAGCCGGGCGACGGCCCCTCGAGTGCGGCCAAGGCAGGTCTCGCTAGCCGAACCAATACCTTGTTCTCTGGTCCAATGCTGCTAGGGATGTTGGGTTCTAAGCATCTTGCATTACCGCTTGGTGGTGCGTCGACAGGTCTTTATCTCGCGTTGGGCTTGATTGTTCTTCTTGAGATCAATGCTTTGGTCGGTAAGCAAGGTCCAATGACATCAGTCAAAGGTGTTATTCACATGTCAGCACTGCTCACGCTCGTTATCTGGGCATTGCTGTACTACATGTAAGCCAGAGATATCTTGAAAGAGGCGGCCTTGGCCGCCTTTTTTGTGGCTAATACGCGGCCACTCTTGGCCGCGGAGCAAGGTATACTGTTCAGGTACAGGGGGAGGAACTTTATGTCCCGGGATGACTTAACCGAGATTCCATCATTTGCCGCTCGCCGCGACGAAGCCGTCGATAGTGCA
>CAJWQE010000094.1 GCA_913045375.1 uncultured Halieaceae bacterium
GCAATTTTCTGAATCGCGATCATATAGGCCGATAATCGAAGATCATCGACCTTCTCGTCCTCATGCCACCGTACGCGCATGGCCTGAAGCGCGTCGCGCATGGTGTCATCGAGGCCAGACCGGACCAGCTCCAACTCATCGGCCCCCTTTGCGTAATTCGTTCGGAAATTATCGGTGGGCGCCCACTTATCTGAGCCCACCAATGTGCTAAGTCGCTCTAGCTCACTGAGCATAAGCGCCTGCGTTGCCTCCTGTGCACGCCGCTCCATTCGACCAAAACGAATATGCGAGAGATTTTTTACCCACTCAAAGTACGAGACTGTGACACCGCCCGCATTTGCATAAAGATCGGGGATGACGACCACACCATTAGCACGGAGCAACTCATCGGCCGCCGCAGTGACGGGCCCGTTGGCCGCCTCGATTATGAGCTTTGCTTTGATGCGGGCTGCATTGTCGGCATGAATAACGCCCTCCAGAGCCGCAGGGATAAGGATGTCACACTCGGACTCCAGCACCGAGTAACCCTGTGCGATAAAAGTTGCATCGGGGAAGCCCTCGACACCACCCGTGGTGTTAATCCACTCTTTGACCGCAGCCACGTCGAGTCCAGTGTCGTTCGTAAGGGCGCCATCGCGCTCGATAATGCCAACGACCTTCACACCATCTTCAAGCGATAGGAAAGTTGCCGCATGGAAACCCACGTTACCCAAGCCCTGGATAATCACGCGCTGGCCATCCAGACCACCCTCAAGTGAGGCACGTTTGACATCCAGTGGTTCACGGAAAAACTCACGCAAGGCAAACTGAATTCCCCGCCCCGTCGCTTCCACTCGGCCGGCAATCCCCGACTTGTAGACGGGCTTCCCCGTGACACAGGCCAGTGCATCCATCTCGGTCGGGTGCAGTCGCTGATACTCATCTGCAATCCAGGCCATCTCCCGGGCCGAGGTTCCCATATCTGGAGCCGGAACATTTTGGCTCGGGTGAATCAAATCCCGTTTGATGAGCTCGTAGGCGAATCGGCGGGTTATCTGCTCTATTTCGTGCTCATCGTATTCGTCGGGGTTAATGCAAAGTCCACCTTTAGAGCCCCCAAACGGAACATCGACCACGGCACACTTGTAGCTCATCAACGCAGCAAGTGCTTCGACCTCATCCTGGTTGACGGCAAGTGCGTATCGGATACCGCCTTTTACCGGTGCAAAATGATCGGAGTGCACAGAGCGATAGCCCGTGAAAACGTGAATCCTATCGCGGAGCCGCACAGGAAAGCGTACCGTGTAGGTCGCGGTACAAGTTCGAATCTGCTGGGCCAGACCTGGAGGCAGCTCTAGCAAGCTTGCTGCCCGCAAAAACTGCCGATCGACGTTGGCTGTAAAGCTTAATTCTTGAGAAGACATCATCAAGCCCCCACTCGATTACAGACTCCGGCAGGCTCACCGCCGCATCTAAGCAGCCCTAAATCACTTCAAATTGCATCTACCCGCGCGCCCTGTGCCTTAAGGATCGGCTTCATCTGCCGATAGGCCTCGGGTGTTCGAACCAGGGGGATGCGAGGGTATAAATGGTGGATGACGTGGTATTGCATACCGGAAGACCATATATTGCCGAAGCGCGACTTGAAACTCTGGGTATCGTTATACCGGTCGGCACCGCAATCTGGGTAATGCGGCGCCCACGACAGATAAAACTGGATATAGAACAGCGCGACCGTTCTCGGAAGCCACCACAGGAGTGCTGCCTCTATCGCCAGCCCATTCAGTGCCATGCCACACAAGATACCAATGTAAACGAGCTGACAAGCCACTGAGTGCAGAATGAGATCTTCACGACCAATACGCTTCAAACAGCGCACATAGGGATGCTCTCCGCCGTGTGGTTTAGGTTGGCGCCACTGCACACTGCCCCAGAAAAAGCCCGCTACCGTGTCGTAGTGCTCATCGTGGTCCGGGTCGAGCTCCGGGTTATTCGCATGTTTGTGGTGCTCCATATGCGTTGCACGCAACACGGAGTAGGGCGTCACTAAAGGAATGGGACTCAGCCAGCCTACCAACTCGTTAAGCCAGCGCTTTGATTTGCCCGGCATCGCAAAAATCGAATGCTGTGCTTCATGAGATGGCAGGTAAGACGCCGCGACATTAACAGTTGCAATGATAAAGCCCAGCCAGAGCGGCATCATACCGTTGAGGCAAAGCACCCAAACGGCAATCCAACACCCTAAATTACCAAGCCCCCAAACAAGGGACAGATAAGGGAATTTATCGAGATGCTGTTTCGCAATTTCGCGCTCCATTGCACGAAGCTCGAGCTCTGTCTTAGCTGTTAAATCCATCGTCCCGTCCACGACGCTACGCCTCCCCAGGCACCAAAAATAATGAGTGCCACAGTCCACATGTCAACGCCACCTATGGTGTCGACTCCGAACTCTGCCATAACCTGAACCGAGAGTGGAGCCAAAAAAGCCAATCCAAAGAAAAAGGGTAACGCCCCTAAGAACCACTCTAAGAACTTCGCAAGCATAATTCGAACTCTTGTGATCTACACGGTCCCGTTCAAGCCATTGCAGCACGAATCCGCTCGATTGGAATCGAGCGACTCAATAACTTATTCGCGGCAAATGCGCGCTGAGGTAATGCGCCCAAACGAGAGGCATGCTCCATCGCACGGTCGACGAGTGCCGTCGAGGGCACGACTTCGTCCAAAAAGCCAGCCGCCATCGCCGACTCGGGAGAGTGAATCTGAGCCGCCACAATGGACTCAAACCGATGCGCCTCCGCAAGTCGATACACCGCTGGCTCGTAGCCAAACGCCGGTAGGTCCATATCAATGGCCGTTTCGTTCAAGCCATACTTGTAATCACCCTCGATACCAATGCGTTTATCAGCACACACCAACATCACAGAGCCGAGCGCCAAACAGTGGCCTGTTACCGCACAAACAACGGGATGCGGGAAAGTGAAAATCCTAAATGCCAATGCACCTCCGGCTTTGACCATAGCTGCCGCGCCGTCTGCATCCCCGCTCGAGATGACCTTCAAATCAAAGCCCGCGGAGAAGCACCCGTCCCGACCTAACCACATCAGCGACGCTGACTTGGCCTCAACCTCGTCGAGCGCCTCATTAAAATCCCGAATCGCGTCGGGCGAGAACACATTTCGCTTGCCATCATCGTGCGTAAGAACAGCGACGTTTTCCTGAAATTCCAGTGTAAGTGACATACCAGCTCCTTACCTACTTAGTGTTATTGGTTCTGTGTATCGAGCACTTATATTTAAGCAGAATGTTGGCGCCATGACATTATCGGGGAAAATGGATGGCCGAACTCAGTCGAGATTCAATCCGCTCTATGCATTATGCGCCCGAATGCGAGGTGCTGCGGTCGCTAGGTGCCACCATTGCGTCATTCGACGCTAACCGAACATCGATCTCCACAAATGCTTCCCAGTTAGTTGAATCCAGCAGAGCACGTGCCAGCGAGTCCGGCACGCTGGATGCCTTTTTGCGCGAATTTGGTCTTTCGAACGCTGAGGGAATTGCGCTGATGTGCTTGGCTGAAGCGCTTCTGAGGGTTCCTGACGAACCGACATTGGACGCACTCATCTCGGAAAAAATCCGAGAGGGGAATTGGGGCGCGCACCAGAACGCATCTGATTCCAATTTAGTAAATGCATCCATTTGGGGTCTCATGCTCGCAGGTAAGATTGTTGGACCGGGTGATCTCCTCCAGCAGGCACCGGCCAATTGGCTAGCCAAACTAACGCACCGTATTGGTGAACCCACGGTTAGGCTGGCAACACTCCAAGCGATGAAGATTCTTGGCGGACAATTTGTTCTCGGCCGCGACATCGGCTCTGCTCTCAAGCGCGCAGGAAGAAACGGGACCCTTTGTAGCTTCGATATGCTGGGCGAAGGCGCGCGAACGCAAAAAGATGCTGATCGCTACTTCGAAAATTATCTAGCAGCGATAGAAACGGTGGGTAATGCCAGTACTGCCTCACACCTATTCGATGGACACAACGTCTCAGTAAAACTATCGGCGCTTCATCCGCGGTTTTGGGAGAGTCATCGCGAGACCTGTCTTCCAGCGCTAAAGGAGAAGGTTCTAGCCTTAGCCGCGACGGCGCGCCGTTTCAATATTGGCATGAGCCTAGATGCTGAGGAGTGCGCTCGTCTCGAACTCACGATGGACGTCTTCGAGTGGCTATGTAAGCAGCCAGAGCTTGAAGACTGGCAAGGACTAGGATTTGTCCTGCAGGCGTATCAAAAACGTGCGCTTGACGTGGCTAAATGGTTAATCGCGCTCGCGCAATCCCGACCGGCGGGAATTATGGTGCGATTAGTAAAGGGCGCTTACTGGGACGCCGAAATTAAAATAGCCCAGCAACAAGGGCTGACTGACTACCCAGTGTTTACCCGCAAGTCTCATACCGATGTGTCCTATGAGGCCTGCATGCGCACCCTTATGGCCTGCCCAGATATCTACTGTCAGTTTGCAACGCATAACGCCCTGACAATTGCTCAAATCCGTGAAGCCGCCGGAGAGTGTGACCGACCCTTTGAATTCCAAAAACTTCACGGGATGGGCGATTTACTTTACGCGCTCCTTGCGGAGCAAGATCCCAGCCTTAGAGTCAGAACCTATGCGCCTGTAGGGCAGCATGAAGACCTACTCCCCTACCTCGTCAGACGGCTTCTCGAAAATGGGGCCAACAGCTCCTTCGTAAATCGGTTTCTCGACGCAAACCTTCCCGTCAGTGAATTGGTATCAGACCCACTAAACACCTTGACTAGCGACGCTACTCCTAGCTTTTCACAAATACCCCTGCCCCGGAATATTTTCCAAGGCAGCCATATTCCCTGGTTGTCGTCAGCAGGGTTTGATCTCGATGAACGAACAACCGGCATAAAGTTCGAAACAGCCAACTTTCAGATGACCGAGCTGAGCTCTGATAGCAGCCAGCGACCAGAGTGCGAGACAGATATGACTGAGAACTCAACCGGAGACCTTCGTTCGTCAACATCACCGGCAGATTCGAGCGTTGTCGGACAGTACTCGGAGGCGACTCAAGCAGATGTCATTGCCGCCATTGAACGCGCGCGGAACTCGCTACCCCATTGGTCCTCACGGTGTGTCACCGAGCGTGCTGCCATCCTTGAGAGGGCAGCCGAACTCTTCGAAGCCCGGACCGCTGAGTTTACGTCCCTGATTGCCAAAGAGGCGGGGCGCACCCTCAACGACGGGCTCGACGAAGTTCGAGAAGCAGTCGATTTCTGTCGCTACTATGCCGCCCAAGCAACGTCTCTCATGCACTCTGAGCTCGAGCTCCCAGGTATCACAGGTGAGACCAATCGACTTTCTTACGCGCCCCGCGGTCCATGGCTCTGCATTAGTCCCTGGAACTTTCCACTGGCCATTTTCACCGGACAAATTGTGGCAAATCTCGCTGTGGGCAACACGGTAGTAGCAAAGCCTGCTGAGCAAACTCCTCTCGTCGCGCGATTAGCCTGTGATGTGCTTAACGAAGCTGGTGTTCCTGAGGGCGTCATAAATCTCGTCAATGGCGATGGTCCCACGCTTGGGGGCTGGCTACTGCCCGATGAGCGCATTGCCGGGGTGTCATTTACAGGGAGTCACCCCAGCGCCCGGGTCATCAACCGGCAGCTCGCCTTACGCGATGGTCCTATCATTCCCCTCATCGCTGAAACGGGAGGAATCAATTGTATGGTCGTCGACTCGACAGCTTTGCCCGAGCAAGTTGTCGATGACGTTATTACCTCTGCCTTCAGATCCGCAGGTCAACGATGCTCAGCGCTTCGCGTGCTTTTTGTGCAGAGCGACGTAGCTGATGGAATCATCGAGCTACTCGCAGGTGCAATGAAGGAGCTCGTGGTAGGCGACCCTCACAAGCTATCGACCGATGTGGGTCCGGTCATTGATCAGGCCGCCCACGATCGTATTTCAGCACACCTGATGCATCTAAAGGAGACAGCTACCTTTATCGCAAAAAGTCCGTCGGCCGACCCGAAACTGAATGGATACTTTGTGGAACCGCAAGCCTGGGAGATTTCGAGCTTGTCAGCCTTGCACGAGGAGGTCTTCGGCCCCGTTCTGCACATCGTGAGATATCACTCGGAGGAGCTGGACACGATTATCAAGGACATCCGCAGCTCGAAGTTCGCACTGACAATGGGCATACACAGTCGACTGAAGGGTATACATGAGCGACTATCGCGAGAGCACTTAGTCGGCAACTTGTACATTAACCGAGACACTGTAGGTGCCGTGGTTGGGAGCAATCCTTTTGGGGGTCATGGCCTCTCTGGAACAGGACCTAAGGCTGGTGGTCCGAACTACCTGAGGCAGTTAGTCGTCGAGCACACGGTAACCGATAATGTGACCGCCCTCGGTGGCAATACCGAGCTTTTCAACCTCGAATAATCAAAGTCGAGTCCTTGTCCTTTGTGGCGTCACGGGGTGTCACTCCGTATGATAATTGGCACCCAATAATATAAATATAACTGGAGGTCGGAGTGGAATTGTTCAAAGGAAAAACAGTGATCGTCTCAGGAGGCGCTGAGGGCATCGGCTTCGCAGTCGCACAGGCCGTGGGGCGAGAAGGCATGAACGTGGTCATCGCTGATATTTCCCCAGATACCTTGGCCACCGCTGAAGCAACTCTGAACGAGCAGGGCATTCCCGTTTTGGCATTAACGGCGGACGCGAGAAGTGAAGCTGACTGGGATAGGGTTGCAGACGCTGCGCTCGAGCGATTCGGTGCTATTCATGCGTTGATGAACAATGCAGGTGTTGGCGGGGGCGGTTCCAGCGGCCCAATCGAGGACCACTCAGCGGAAGACTGGCGCTGGACGATCGACGTCAATTTGATGGGGGTGGTCTTCGGAATGAAATCTGTTGTACCTCACATCAAAGCCGCGGGCGGTGGTTGGATAGTCAATGTCGCGTCCATGGCAGGTATGAATGGCTTCCCCTACGGTGGTGCCTACAACGCCACCAAACTCGCTGTCGCTGGTTTATCGGAAGGCTGGTCAATGGAGCTCGCCCCGTTTGACATCCATGTGGCAGCGCTTTGCCCCGGCTTTGTGCGGACAAGAATCTATCTCTCTGATCGCGTCAGACCCTCCGATTATGATGACAGCCATCGAGAGCTTATTGTTTCAGACGATGACCTTGATCCGGAGACAATGGCAACAGGCTTATCCAATGAAGTTAAAAACGGGATTGACCCTGATCTACTTGCGGCACGCGTCATCGAGTCATTGCAGACGAAAGATACCTATATTTTCACGCACCCATCGTTCAGAGACGGCGTTCGCGAGCGTTATGCGATGATTGATCAATGTTTTGAGAGCGCAGCCACTAGTCCGCTCGTTGGCGGTGTCATTTCATCGGGCTCAATTCCGGACCTATTTAAGTAGCTCTCGTTGTAAGGCCGCCAGCTGCGATTCGAGGGCGTCCATGACGGTGTAAAAAGCAGCCTCTACCGCTGCTTCATCGCCCGTTACGCGAGATGGGTCGGGCATGCCCCAATGTGCGCGAGATGCATCGCTCATCCAGAGCGGGCAA
>CAJWQE010000095.1 GCA_913045375.1 uncultured Halieaceae bacterium
TTCTTTAACACAAACACTAAACCAAAGATTACATATAATTCAGGCCTCGGCCGGCTTTAAGGTAGCTTCAAGGCGTCGCGCAAACGATCAGGGTTCTCTTCGATGTCAAGAAAGATCGGATAGTGGTCAGATGCACCTGGGGCGGCAGCGCGCGTGTTTTTGGTGTGATCGCGGCCTCGAGCGCCTCGAGGACTTCACCAGCATCTGTCAGCGGGAAGGGGAGCGTGAACTCGCGGACTGTGGCGCCAGCTCTGCTGGCGATGACGTTCGCCGCGTTGCGGCACGCGCCATACTCGTGGTCGGTCACGAGCAGCTCGTCGCCTTGTTTTAGCCCGAGGTTTTGGAGCGCTGTGTTGACGCCGGTCGTGGCGTTCTCGACAAACATCAGCCGCGAAGGATCTGCTCCAACAAACGCCGCGACGCGTTCACGCACAGGCTCGATGCGTTCGCCGAGCTCACGCACGAAGAAGGTGATCGGGTGACGCTCCATCTCTCGCCGCAGCTCCTGAAGGCTGTCTAACGTGTAAGATGGCCCCTCCCTTTCGAGCTCACGTGTATCGAGCTGAAGTTCAGGAAATTCGGTCACCGCGAGATCGAGCATGGCAAGTCGATGTTCGGCGCTCACCGAGTGCTGGGTTTTTAACGGGGACTGTGCGGCCGGCATAATACACATAGTGTCGAGCGCTAGCCTACGTTTGGCATCGCTCGCGACTTTGAGATGTCCATAATGAACAGGATTAAAACTCCCACCCATAACGCCGATGTGTCGATTAGGCGCGGATGTGGCCATTGCCCAAAACAACGTATTTTTGACTAGTGAGCCCTTCCAGACCCACCGGACCGCGGGCGTGAATTTTATCCGTGGAAATCCCGATCTCAGCACCCAACCCATACTCGAATCCGTCGGCAAATCGTGTTGAGGCATTCACCATCACAGAACTCGAATCGACGGCTCTCAGAAATTGCATCGCACTGCTGTGACACTGAGTAACGATGCCATCCGTGTGGCCTGAACCAAACCGCGCAATGTGATCAACAGCGGCATCAAAATCTTCGACCACTTTGATCGACAGGATGGGAGCGAGATACTCGGTGGCCCAGTCCTCTTCCGATGCCAGTGCGCAGTCCTCGCCCAAGTACGCGCAGGTTTGCTCGCAGCCGCGGAGCACGACACCCTTTTCTAACAACGGGCGTGCAAGCTCCGGGAGCAGCGCGGCGCACTTGCTATCGATGAGCAGTGATTCCATCGTGTTACAGGTCCCGTAGCGATGCGTTTTTGCATTGACCGCAAGCTCAATCGCCATGGCGGGGTCGGCATCACTGTGGATGTATAAATGGCAAATACCGTCCAAGTGTTTAAGCACGGGCACTGTGGCATCGCTTGCGACGCGTTCGATCAAGCCCTTACCGCCTCGAGGAACCACCATGTCTACGACACCGTTTAGCTTGACCATGGCCGACACAGCCTCTCTATCAGTCGTATCGAGCACTTGAACCGCTTGCGCAGGCAAGCCGGCGGCTTCAAGCCCGGCCTGAATACAGCTTGCCAGGACCAGGTTGGAGCGAAGCGCCTCCGAGCCGCCACGGAGCAGCACGGCATTTCCCGACTTCAGACAGAGGCTTGCGGCATCGATCGTGACATTGGGACGTGACTCATAAATGATCCCGATAAGGCCAAGCGGTACGCGCATCTTGCCTACTTGTATACCGGACTCCATCGACTTTAAGCCCTCGATCCCACCGATGGGATCCGGTAACGCCCGCACAATTGCCAACGACTCGAGCATGCTATCTACTCGCGTCTCGGTGAGTTCAAGGCGATCAACTAACGCCGCATCAAGACCCGCCTCGTGAGCTGCCGATAGATCCATCGTGTTCGCGTCAAGCAAGGTTTGTCGCTCGCTTTGTATCGTGCCAGCGATGGCCTCTAATGCTGCGTTACGCACTGACACAGGCGAATTCGCAACAAGTTTTGAGGCGTGCTTCGCGGATATCGCTAGGTCTTTAACGTACTGCTGAACCGACAATGGTCTGACTCCCCGTGGTGAGCGGCGGAGTATACGCTAAGACGCCAAAACATTGTTGACAATGGTTCTCATTAACATTACCGTTCTCATATGTATGTGTGTATTTGCAAAGGCGTCACCGACCGTGCCATCCGCGAGCAGGTAGCTGCGGGTGCGCGCTCACTCGCCGAAGTAAGCCGCGCAACGGGTTGCTCCACACAATGTGGAAAGTGCACCTGCTTTGCCGAGTCGCTGGTCAGCGAAGCACTCAATCGCGGCGTGCAAATACAGGCAGCCCGTCGCGCCTAAATGCGATTGCGGTTGCGAATCGTTCCCATTATCTTTTCTTTCAAAAACAATAAGTTACGCTTTTTTTAGTCTGCGTTTCGCGCTATCCTACGGCCTAATATCAACACGCTAGGACTATCCGTGATGAAAGGCAACTCAGACGTTATTCGCCACCTCAACAAAATTCTTTACAACGAACTTGTCGCTATCAACCAGTACTTTTTGCACGCCAAGATGTATAAGGATATGGGACTTACCGAACTCGCCGAACACGAGTATCACGAGTCCATCGATGAAATGAAGCACGCCGACGAATTGGTTGAGCGCATTCTGTTTTTAGAGGGCATCCCCAACCTTCAGGACTTGGGAAAACTGAGAATTGGTGAAACACCACGTGAGATGCTCGAGTGTGACCTCCAGCTAGAGCACGTGGCCCACGAGGACCTGAAGGCAACCGTTAAATGCTGCGAAGAGGTGGGCGACTACGTGTCGCGCGACCTGGCAAAGCGGATTCTCGATGCTGAGGAAGAGCATATTGACTGGCTCGAGACGCAGCTATCGCTCATGGATCGCGTGGGAGAGCAGAACTACCTTCAGACCGCGATGAAAACCGTCAAGCCAAGTGAGGGTGGCTAAAAAAGCTGGCTACAGCCAGTTACGAAGCCAGTCCTTTAAAGAAGGTCGACCGTGCTCCGAGCTCAGGACTCGGAGTCACTCTCACCGACAATGAGTTCGCGTAATTCGCCAGTGTCATCCATGTCGCAAACAATGTCGCAACCACCGATCAGCTCTCCGTCAACCCAAAGTTGCGGGAAGGTGGGCCAGTTACCATAAGCCGGTAAGTTTGCTCGGATCTCAGGGTTGCTTAGCACGTCGACGTAGGCAAATTTCTGACCGCAACCCATGAGCGCCTGCACCGTACGCGCTGAAAAACCGCACTGTGGCTGATTAGGGGAGCCTTTCATGTAAAGGATCACACGATTGTTCTCGATCTGATCCTTAATGGTCTCCATAATATCCATCGCTAGTCTCCGCGCCGTAGTTAGCTTTAGTTGAATTACCCGCGGGTGAGAGTCTATCAGAAGCCAAGCGCAGTAAGTCGTAAAATCGACAATTAAAGGTAGTAATAGTCATGTCAGCCATCATGCCCACATACGGTCGATTACCCGTGACATTTGCGTCGGGGGCAGGTGCCTACCTCACCGACCAAAAAGGTCGGCAGTACCTGGATGCGCTGTCTGGCATTGCCGTCACCAATCTCGGTCACTCTCACCCAAGTGTCACGCGCGCTGTCACCGAGCAAGCGGAGAGTCTGTTACACACATCTAATCTGTACGGTATTGCACAACAAGAGCGACTGGCTGCCGAACTTAACCAACTCACCGGTATGGAACGCATCTTCTTTTGCAACTCGGGAGCAGAGGCGAACGAGACGGCCATCAAGATGGCAAGGCGCCACGGCCACAACAAAGGCATTGCCAATCCTCAGATTGTGGTCTTGGAGGGTGCCTTCCATGGACGAACCATGGGTGCTCTATCAGCGACGGGCAGCGCTGCGATTCAAGCTGCCTTCAAACCCCTACTACCGGGCTTTATTCGCATTGCAAGAAATGACACCGAAGCGCTGGAGGCTCTCGTAAAAACACGAGATGACATTGTCGCTATCCACCTAGAGCCAGTGCAGGGCGAGAGTGGGATTTACCCTTTGGACCACGCGTTTCTAGTGCGCGCGCGCGAGCTCTGTGACCAAGAAGACTGGCTGCTCAGTTTCGACGAGGTACAGTCCGGTAACGGTCGATGCGGCGCCCTGTATGTCTTTCAACGGCTCGGGATCATCCCGGACGTCTTGGCCACAGCAAAGGGTCTGGGTAACGGCTTACCCATAGGTGCCTGTATGGCCCGCGGACGCGCCAGCGATTTGCTAGTTGCAGGCGACCATGGAACCACCTACGGGGGCAACCCTATCTGCTGCGCTGCCGCAAGCGCCGTTATCAATGCCTTAAGCGCAGACCAGCTCTGGGATCGGGCCGATATCATCCGCACAGCCATCTTTGAAGGCTTGGATTCAGAGATCGCCGATGGAGACTTGATTCGTGATCGTCGTGGTTTAGGGCTTATGATCGGTATCGAGCCCACGGTTCCCACAGACAACCTGGTCCGAATGGCACTGGATAGACACCTATTGATCAATGTTGCCGGCGGCAACACCATCCGACTACTACCACCGCTCGTTATGAATACGGATGATGCACGGCATGTTGGGGCTACCGTCGCCGACATTGTGAATTCACTCAAAGACGCTTAATTCCTGGCACAGTAGGACAGACGTATGAACACGCCCCGCCACTTTCTGACACTGAATGACCTGTCCTCGGACGAGCTGCTTGCGGTTTTAAGGCGGGCATCAGAGCTCAAGCAGATGCAGCGCAACGGGATACCTCATGCGTCGCTCACCGGGAAAGTGATGGCCATGATTTTCGCCAAAGCATCGACACGAACGCGCGTTTCTTTTGAAGCCGGGATGACACAGCTGGGTGGCAGCGCCATGTTCCTCTCATCCAGCGCCACACAGATGGGCCGCGGCGAACCCGTGGAGGATACGGCCAGAGTGATATCGTCGATGGTCGATATTGTGATGATACGAACATTTGATCATCAAGAGGTCGAAACCTTCGCGGCGAACTCGAGCGTGCCCGTCATCAACGCATTGACTGATGATTTCCACCCCTGCCAGCTTCTTGCTGATATGCAAACATGGTTCGAGCATCGCGGAGACATGCGAGGAAAAACAGCCTGCTGGCTCGGCGACGGTAACAACATGTGTCACTCCTATATTAACGCGGCAAAGCTATTGGGCTTTCATTTGCGCATAGCCTGCCCCGAAGGTTATGAGCCCTCACCGACGGTTCTTGCGGCGGCGGGAGATGCGGTAACCATCGAGCCAGATCCAAAAGTTGCAGTTGCCGGCGCACACTTGCTAGTCACTGATGTTTGGGCATCGATGGGGCAGGAGGCCGAGGCCAATGAGCGCATTAACGCGATGAGCGCCTATCAACTCAACCGGGAGCTTCTTGACCTTGCCGACGATGAAGCCATTTACTTGCATTGCCTGCCGGCACATCGAGGCGAAGAGATCACCGCCGACCTGATGGATGACCCTAACTCAGTTATCTGGGATGAGGCTGAGAACCGACTGCACGCACAGAAGGCGTTAGTCGAATTTCTCCTGAGCTAAAGCCTACCTGAAAGGCAACGATGGCCGGCTTTTGAGCCACCAACTGCCTGCCGATTTATTGCATTGATGTGACATGCAGTGCGCATCATTGTGAGTTATTTCAAGACGGCGTTCAGCACCCCCAATAGTTAGTAAGTACTAACTTCTTAAATCGCCACATCTTATCCACAAGAAATCCGCTGGTTTTTGGGCTTGCATTCAACCCTGTACCGCCCTATCTTGGGTCCAGAATATGACGCAACCCCAATATGTGGTGAGAAGCACGATAAGAAACACCTCGTGATGGACCGGTTGCAAACCCACGAAAAGACGAGTTAAAGGTGAAGATAGAATGCAGACAGGCAGTGAATCAGTAAGCAACCCAGCGTCCGCAACCCCCCCTATTACAGGTACTCCCAGCCAGACACGTATTGCCGCTACCGCGCCCGGACAAATGCGCGTGATCAAGCGCAACGGTACTGTAGTGCCGTTTGAGGACAGCAAGATATCAGTCGCCATTACCAAGGCGTTCCTAGCGGTTGAAGGAGGCACTGCCGCAGCTAGCACGCGCATTCACGAAACGGTCGCCAAGCTAACGGAGCAAGTAGTCGGCACCTTCAAGCGACGTATGCCCTCAGGTGGCACGATCCACATCGAAGACATTCAGGATCAGGTCGAGTTGGCTCTGATGCGCGCGGGTGAACATTTGATTGCTCGCGACTATGTGATCTATCGCGAATCCCGACGGCAGGCCCGTGTAGAGAAAGAAGCACTGTCGCCCGAATCAGAGGCAGCCGCTGGCGCTATTACGGTCGTGGGTGCCGATGGCACCGCAAAGCCGCTCGATATCGAGCGCATTCGCACCATCGTTGCGGAGGCCTGCATGGACCTCACCGACGTCAGCGAGGCAGCGATCATCGATGAGGCATTGAAGAACCTGTACGACGGTGTGACAGAGCACGAGCTGAGTACCTCACTGGTCATTACAGCACGCACCATGATCGAACAGGAGCCTAACTACTCGAGCGTTGCTGCCCGACTGTTGCTCGACAACCTGCGCGCTGAAGGACTGAGCTTCCTTGACGTTGCAGAGTCAGCCACTCAAGGGGATATGGCAACGTACTATCCTCAGGCGCTCAAGTCGTTTATCAGTCGGGGCATTGAACTCGAGCTGTTGGCACCTAACCTCGCAGACTACGACCTCGACATGCTGGGCGAAGCCCTCCTGCCCGAGCGCGATCTGCAGTTCAGCTACCTAGGATTGCAGACACTGTACGACCGCTACTTCATCCACAGCGATGAGACTCGCTTTGAGTTGCCACAGCTCTTTTTCATGCGCGTCGCTATGGGGCTGGCGACTCGCGAAGACGACAAGAACGCGAGAGCGATTGAGTTCTACCAGCTGTTGTCATCGTTTGACTACATGAGCTCAACACCCACTTTGTTCAACTCGGGCACATTGCGGCCCCAGTTGAGCTCGTGCTACCTGACAACTGTCCCAGACGACTTGCACGGTATTTACGGTGCGATTCAGGACAACGCTATGCTATCTAAGTTTGCAGGCGGGCTCGGAAATGACTGGACACCTGTTCGTGCGCTTGGCGCCTACATCAAGGGCACCAACGGAAAGAGTCAGGGCGTTGTTCCGTTCCTTAAGGTGGTCAACGATACAGCCGTTGCCGTGAACCAGGGAGGTAAGCGCAAAGGCGCGGTCTGTGCCTATCTCGAAACATGGCACATGGACATTGAGGAGTTCCTGGAGCTTCGCAAAAATACCGGAGACGATCGTCGCCGAACCCACGACATGAACACCGCGAACTGGGTGCCTGACCTCTTCATGAAGCGCGTATTCGA
>CAJWQE010000096.1 GCA_913045375.1 uncultured Halieaceae bacterium
CGTCTCAGCGCTTGGCATACGCCGCAATCGATAGAGGCGCTAAAGGCTTGGAGCGAGACTACGTAGACGCATTGAAGCAGGTGCTGTCTAGCGACATCGAAGACGCGATGAAGGCGCAGTTGCTGAGCCTACCGACGGAGGCGTCGCTGGCCGATAGGGCCGCGCAAACAGGGCTCGTTAACGTTCACGATATCCACGACGCGAAAACCAATGTGGCGGCAGCTGTAGGACACGCGTTGTCGAATGAGCTCGAAGCGATTGTGATGTCGAGTCTCGCTGTGACCGACACCTACCAGCCAAGTGCTGAGCAGATTGGAAGACGTTCACTGTTGCATACCGCGCTGTCCCTATTGGTGGAGAGCGATCCCGAGTGGCTGATAACGGCGAGAAACATGTACTACGCAGCGACCAACTTGTCTGATCGTCTCTGCGCTGCGCGTTTGGTCGTTCACCAAGGTGACGATGTGCATCGAGCCGAAGTGCTGGAACATTTCTTTGACCGGTGGCAGTCCGAAAACCTGGTGGTCAATCAATGGTTTGTAATGCAGGCGACTCGGCCCTCGGCTGATTGCGTATCAGACGTGACAGAGTTGACACATCATGCAGCCTTCGACTGGCGCAATCCAAATAAGGTTCGCTCCCTCATCAGTGCCTTCGCCGGTGCCAACCCAACCGGGTTCCACGCGCTGGACGGTGGAGGTTATCGCCTCCTAGGCGATGCTGTACGTCGTCTTCAGTCGGATAATCCCCAAATTGCAGCACGTATGCTGGCGCCGATGACACGTTGGCGTCGATATGATCATGGGCAAGTGGTTATGCGCGGCGAACTGGAGTCTATTGCGGCCTTAGAGGGTTTGTCGCAGGACGTTTACGAGGTGGTTAGCCGGTCGCTCAGCGAGAGTTAGGACATCTCACTGAACCCCCCTCACACCTCGGCCCGACTGGAGTCGAGGTGAGTACGCAATCGCTCACAACCAATTTACGCAGTGGGGTAGAGGGATCGGTAATCGGTCTGTTCGGTTGTCCCACGTTTGGGCTCGTCTCGTACCGCTCGGTATAGCGCCGCCCCGCGAGTCCAAGCCTCATCGCTTTGACTGTAAATCGCCGCTTCCAGCGTGCTGACCTCGTCAGCTAACGCCGATTCGCAAAGCCCTTTGAGTTGGTCCAGGGTTCTCACAGGCTGCTGGTAGTGCAGCGCTGCCCAACGGAGGAGCAGTTGCCGCGTTGCTGACGCATCGTTCTGGCTCGTGCTGGCTTTCATTGCCGTCAACAGCGGTCGCAAGGTTTCCTCGGTATTGTCTGTCTCGACATCACTCGCTTTGCGTTCACGTGAGCGCCACAGCATGTAGGCAAATAGCAGTGCCAGAAGCCAACCAAGACCCGCCAGGGCGTTGAGCCAAACTGGTGTTGCTGTTGCTTGCGTCTCGGCTGCCATGGCAGTGGGCTGGACTGGGCTTTGGACCACGGGGTTACCCACGGTAATGGTCGTCGAAGGCAGAATGGCAAACTGAAGTGAGTCGGTTTCAGTGTTCCACCAGGGGACACTCACTTCGGGCAGTGTCCAAGAGCCACTGCCGCTGGCCACGAGGGCCTCGCTGCGCGTTCGCTGTCCAAGAAAACCTTCTGTGCGCTCGATCTGATCGCTTGATTCTTGGTCCGGATAAACGCGAATCCCCGTGATCTTGCTGCTATCTGACATACTCGTAATCGATGGTAATTGGCTGCTCAACAAACCTTCGGCAGCCAAGGTCAATGTCCGGGTCGTGGAATCGCCAATCTCCATTGACTCGGGCGGCTTTGACCAAGACTGTGCCAGTTCAAGCGAGGCTGCTGGAAGCCAAACGTCACCAGGAAAGTCCGCAGGCACTGGTTTTACGTTAACGGCAATCGCGTCTTCTGACAGTCTAAATCGCTTGCCTAAGCGCGCGCCTAGGAGTGATCGCCCGGGTAATACCTCGCGTGCCGTCAGAGACAAGGAGGGTATTTCGAGTGTGCCTCGCTGCTGAGGGTAGATGGCATAGCGAAGTTGGGTTACACGCCACAGACGACCGTTGATTTGGCGTTGAAAGTTTCGACGAGTCAGCTCTTCAACGATGGCGCCATTGAGTTCGAGCTGTGTAACCTCAGCACCATCTAGGTTAATGGCCTGTTCGATAGTGACGGTCAGAATCATCTGTTCCTGTATATAGACATCCCGTTTGTCGATCTCGATAGAGAAACGAACCGAGTCATCTCCGCTGGCACTGACTGTTTGCGGATTCACGGTAATCGCAATCGGCGTTGTACGGTTCCCGCCGGTGCTGAGTGAAGGGATGGAGAGAATGCCATCGCGCAGGGGCAAAAGATCCAATGACAAGGTACGAGTGGTCGAGCGCGCCCCATTAATGAATGACGTATTGGTTGAGCTACTACTGCTCAGGATTTCCCAATCAAATTGGAGCGCGGCGAGATCGAGTTGATCGAGTCGCTCGCTGGCATCACCGGTAATGGTGAGTCGCAGAGATTCGCCCATGCCGATGGTCTCACGATCAACGTCAGAGCGTATTTCCGCTAACGTGATGGCAGAAAAGAACATCAAGCTCAGGAATGTTAAAGCTCGCATCACGCTACCAGCGAACGTCTTCATCGGGTTCTTCTCCGTTTCGTAGGCGTTGAATCGTTTGATATCTGAATTTTCGGCGCAGTAGGCCGCCGGGATCATCGGGAACACGTCGCAGCCACTGCTCGAGAGCTTGCTGTTCTTCTAGCGCCTCGTTGAATCGCGCTAGCTGTTCCTCTGTTGCCTGCTCTAGCTCAGACGGGTTCATGTCCTCGCTCATCTCACCGTCCGCACTTGGCTGTGATTCCTGGTCACTGGGCTGTTGGTCGGAAGGGTCTGAACTACCTTCCTGAGACTCGCTGCTGTCCTGTTCCTGTTGAGAGGAATCACTCTCAGAGTCCTGTGACTCACCCTCTTGATCAGATTGATCGCTATTGCTGTCCTGATCGTTACCTTGTTGTTCCTGCTGTTGCTGTTCGAGTAAGGATTTCACTAGTTCTCGATTGTCGATAGCGTCTTGCCGGTCAGGTTCCGCTTCAAGTGATTTGTCATAACTGTCGATAGCGCCCTGAAAGTCGCCGGATAGCGCAAGCGCGTTACCTCGGTTGTACAGCGCATCGGCCGAGTCGAGTTTACCGAACTCGGCTGATGAGGAGCGGAAGTCACCAGCCTCGTAGTGTGCAGTGCCGCGCCATTCTGGTGCCTCAAAAAGTGTTGCCGCGCGCGCCGCATCCCCTTCTGCTAGTGCCTTCGCCCCCTTCTGATCGGCTGTGGACCAGAAGTTTTCCAAGGTATTGGCATTACTGGGTGCTGCATCAGTCATCAGAACCGCGACGAGCAGAGCACTGAGCGCCCCGCGCCGAAACAAGGGCAGCATGAGTAGTGCTGCCGCGATGGCGAGCCAATAGCCAAGATCAATCCAGGTATCGGTTTTACGCTCCAGTGAATCATCACTGGTAATGCTCGACTGAGCCCCTGACAACAGAGACTGAATATCACTGTTATCAACAGACACATCGGTGCGCCGGGCACCGAGTGCTGTGGCAATTCGTTGAATTTCTTGTCGATCAACGGCTGGAATAACGATTTGGTCATTGTCATCGCGTAGAAAACCGCCATCAGGCAGTGGGATCGGAGCACCGGTGTCGGTTCCCATGACAAGAATACTCAGGTCAGCGCCCACTGAGCCCAGCAAACCCTCTACGCGAGACGTTTCAAACTTGGGTAACCCGTCAGTAATCAACAGCACGCTACCGTTAGTCAGACCTGAGGTTTCTAGTAATCCGGCTGCAAGTGCTATGGCTTCAGTCGCGTTAGAACCCTGTAACGGCATGATGTCGGGTGCAAGGGCGCCTAATAGGTTTTCAATCGTGCGGGTGTCATCGGTCAGCGGCGTTACCACATGCGCATCGCCGGCAAACACCACCATGCCGGTGACGCCCTCTGTGCGTGCATCCAAAATATCCATCACTTTCTGTCGCGCGCGACGGATGCGACTTGGCTGCGTATCGGTCGCCCACATCGATCGGCTGAGGTCGAGCACAATGACCAACGCATCCGATTTCTCAAATACGGGCAGTTCAGCCCGTTCCAACGCGGGGCCTGAGGCGCCTACCAATAGCAGGGGCAGGGTGAGCCACCACAACTGACGTAATCGACTACTACCGCCACCTTCGGTCGTGATGAGGTGGGGTAGCAAGTTAGGGTCAATCGCTTTGGCCCAGTCACCCCCTTGGACTTGTTTACGCCAGGCAAGCAACAGCAGTGGGATGATCACCGGAAGGAGCCATAGCAGTTCGGGGCGGATGAAATGCAAATCCATCATGCGTTCACCGCCTGACGAGATGTCGACAAGCCCGGAATGAGTCCGCCGGTCAATAGTACAAGGCTGCCAACGACCAGTGCACCTAACATGGCCCAATACCCAAGCGAACGACGCGGCCTGAATGTGCTGGCGTCCTGTTCGACGGGCTCCAACTGGTCAATGATGCCGTAGATGGCCTGTAACTCACGTGGGTCACGGGCACGAAAATACTCGCCGCCGGTCGCCTCTGCGATAGCGCGGAGTAGGGCTTCATCGACTTCACCGCCGCGGGCACTGGTGGTGCCCAAGTTACGGCTGATGCCGATGGTGTACACCTTGACGTTTTGTTGCGCTGCCAGCGCCGCAGCCTCCATGGGGTCGACACTGCTTGCCGTGTCCTGACCATCGGTTAGTAGAATTAAAACCCGTGAGGCGGCGGGTCGATCTCGGAGCCGCTTGATGGCAAGTCCCAGAGAATCACCGATCGCTGTGTCTTCACCGGCGAAGCCCAGCTGAGCCTCTCGAATAAACTGTGTCACCGTCGTGGTATCGAAAGTGAGTGGTGCCTGTACGTAGGCTTTTGACCCGAACAGGATGAGCCCAACTCGGTCACCAACGCGCCGTTCAGTGAAGTCCGAGGCGATGGCTTTTACCGCTTCGACACGAGAGATGGTGCGGTTGCCCACCTGCATGTCCCGTATTTGCATACTTCCCGATAAATCGAGACTGAGCATCAAATCCCGACCTGTGTTGGGTAGTTCAATGGGTTCACCGACCCACTGTGGGCGTGCGATGGCGACCACAATGAGCACCCATGCCAAGAACAGGCCTAACACCCGCGCAGAGCTCACGCTTGAGGCGAGCCGACCCTGACCTTCGAGTCGCTGCCAGCGCGCGCTGAAAGGCGCGCGAATCGCGGCGCCTAGTGACTCAGAGGCCGGAGGTAAAAAGCGTGCCAACACAGGTAGCACAATCAATGCGAAGGCCCAGGGCCACAAAAAATCAAGCACGCGGCACCTCGTGGTGTTTCACCCAGAGCATTGCATCGCGCCAATCCACTGCACTCAGTGATCCGGGGTTGGGTGCATGCGCACGTGACAGGACATCGAGTGCATCACTGCTCAGCTTTGCGCATGAGCTTCGGAGAAAGTTCGGCCAGGATTCGTCGGATAAGCTTGCGACCGATGTCGCTTCGTAAGCGTTGAGTGCTGTGGCCTTGAGCGCGCCGCTCAGGACTTGTACATCAGAGTTCGCTTCTTGCAGTTCCGACAGCCACTTCAGGGCCTCCCGTCGGTAGGTATTTCGCTGATAGCGCTTCAACCACTGAAAGCACAGGAAGCCCAGAGCGATGACAAGCAGCCCGATGATCACCCACCAAACGGGAGCCAGCGGCCAGAACCCAATGGGATCCGGTGTTCGCAGAGGAGCGAGTTGCTGTATCAGGTCTTCGGGGTTCATCGTTTCGGGAAAACCTGCTGCAGAAGTTCGTTGGGGTTCTCGTCGGTATCGACGGTAACCAGCGGCACTTGATAACGACGAAGGTAGTCGATGACTTCTTGCTGTGAGCGTTCAAAATCTACCTGGTATCGCTGACGGATCGCCTGTTGCGAGGTATCCATTTTGATCTGACGGCTCCCATCTGAAATCGCGTAGCGTCCAGCGGGTGGCAGTGTCGCATCGAGCGGGTCCGTTACCTTGAAGCATACGACCTGACGGTGTCCCACAATATCGCGCAATATTTTTTCAACATTGGACTCGGATAAAAAATCGTTGAAATCACTGATCAACATGAGTCGGGCGCCGGGTCGGGACAGACTTTTTAGTTGATTCAGAGCGGTAGACCACGATACGGCCGGATTGTGGTCGTTGGTTGCAATGTCGGGGGAGGGCGCAGACTCAAGCAGGCGCAGGAGTCGCAGCACCGATCGCTTTGAGCGCTGTGGTTTGATTTCGAAAATGCCGGCATCGGTCATGGCAATGCCACCCACGCGCTCGCCAGCCTCCAATCCCGCCCACGCAAGCACGGATGCTACGTGCGACGCGAGGACAGATTTAAAGCAGTTCTTCGAGCCAAACCACATGGGCGATCTGAGATCGACCATTAATACAATGGGTTGCTCTCGATCTTCCTGAAACAGTTTTGTGTGAGGGTCGCCAGAGCGAGCAGTCACCCGCCAATCGATGGTTCGAATATCGTCGCCGGGCGCGTATAGCCGCACTTCCTCAAAGTCGACGCCTCTGCCTCGCTGACGAATGCGTCGCCGGCCAGCAAGGAGCGCCAGTGCTTTTGACTGAGCGTTGATGTTAATCATCCGGGCCACGTGGCGCCCTTCGATTAACCGCTCAGCCAATACTTGGTGGCCTTTTGGCAGAAAGTCCGTCATCCGACAGTTTTAGGCGACAGGAACGAGGTCTAGCAACTTATCAATGACGTCATCAGCCGTTACGCCGGCTATTTCACCGTCATAGCTGACCACCAGTCGATGACGTAACACATCGTATGCCATGGCTTTCACATCGTCAGGACTGACAAAGTCTTTGCCAAGTAGCCATGCATGGGCTCTCGCACAGCGATCAAGACCAATGGTTGCTCGTGGTGATGCACCGTACTCAATCCAGCTAGCCAGCTCCTCGCTGTAAGCCGCAGGTTGGCGCGTCGCCATAATCAGTTGAACGATGTACTCCTCAACCGCATCGGACA
>CAJWQE010000097.1 GCA_913045375.1 uncultured Halieaceae bacterium
CCCCGGATATATAGAGAGAGACCATTTTCTCTGGGTAAGCGCGGCGAATATTCAAGGCACAACTCACACCGCAGGGTCCACCTCCCACAATGGCTACGGTGTTGGCGTCGCGGATAATCGCTGCGTCCTGCTCCAACCGTTCATCGATTTGCGCCTCTGACCGCAAATGATCATCGCGCCAGAAACCATTGGAGGTGCCCGACGCAATGACCAGGAAGTCAAACGGGATCAGTGTTTCGTCATTGCTCTGATCAACTACTACCACTGTTTTAGTGGCGAGGTCGACGCATTCAGCTTTGGCATGATGGATTTCAACATCCGCGAGGGCTTTGAATCCCCGCAGTGGCGTATTGTAGTACCGGTTCCACCAACTTAAATCCGCCAATCGTTTGCCCAGTTCCTGCCCGCTGACAAGATTGGGCTTGGTGCTGATGCCAATAACGTTGAAATAACGGCTAAGCCGAGTAGCCACTAATACACCGGTGTCGCCCATGCCAATAATGACAACGGTTTGATCTTTTGTTTGACGTCGGGACATACGGCGATCTCAGCAGACTTGATGTTCTTCGGTTCAGGCTTGGATTACCTGACCCTTAACGGTGTACGCTCGGCAGTGTAACGAGTTCGATGAGTATATGAGGTTGCCATGAGCATACGAGAAGCAGCGCTTGACGATGTCAAAGCCATTTCACCTTTATTCGATGCATACCGGGTGTTTTACGAGCAAACGAGTGATCTGGACGGTGCGGCGCAGTGCCTAAAAGAAAATCTTTCTTGTCAGCGAAGCCACGTCTTCGTATTCGAGGACAATGAGACAGTGCTGGGATTTACCCAGCTGTACCCGGCGTTTTGCTCTGTGGCGATGCAGCCGTTTTTTGTTCTCTATGATTTGTATGTGGTACCCGCAGCACGAGCAAAGGGGGTGGGCACGTCACTTCTGCGCTTCGCGCACGATTGGGCAAAAGTTCAGGGCGCTTCTCGCGTGGATTTAGAGACGGCGCATACTAACGTGACAGCACAGTCGGTTTATGAGGCTTTGGGTTATGAGCTCGATACTGAATTCAGGAAATACAGCTTCGATCTTGCCTCAGGGTGAGAAAAGGCAGTAATTTTCATCACACAATAAACGTCACATCAGACACAAAGTTCGACGCACATAGAAACCATTCCAGGCACTCTCTCACGGATGACTTCAAACCTATGATTTTGATCAGACACCTCTTTAATAAAGCAGTCGTAAACGCGCTGTCGTTGATTTTATTGTCGCTTTCGCTTGGTTCTGCACAGCTGGCTTGGTCTGCCGATGTTCAGCCGGGTGAGGAGGGGCCCTCAACCTTCAAGGCGATGGGCGTCATCATACCGCCCCCAGCGCCTGATCGCAGTGCTGATGAGGGTGAAGGCCCATTCGATCGCTTAGTCATTGAAAATGTCATGCTAGTGAACGGCTTGGGTGCTCCTCCGCGAGGTCCCGTTTCCATCGTTGTAACAGGCAACACCATTGAGAAAATCTCAGGTTACCCGCCAAAACCTCAGCCAGGTGAACGACGGCTGGATGGAAAGGGCATGACAGCGTTACCTGGCTTTATTGATGCCCATGTGCATATCGCTAATCCTTACGAGGGCATGGTGGGGCCAATTACGCCGCCCGAGTATGTGTTTAAGCTCTGGTTGGGTCATGGCATTACCACGGTGCGTGATACAGGATCCGTCATGGGTCTTGAGTGGACTGTGGGTCAGTCAGAGCGAGCGGCGCGCAACGAAATTGCCGCGCCTGACATCATTCCCTACGCGATGTTTCCTGGAACCGCAGTGGCGCAATTTGAGATCAGCTCAGAAGAAGGTGCTAGGGCCTGGGTTCGCGCCGTTAAGAAGCGGGGTGCGAGAGGCGTCAAGTTACGAGGTGGAACGGCGGAAGCCTTAGCTGCGGTATACGATGAAGCGCAGAAGCAGGGCATGGGCACGGCGAGCCATCATGATCAAAACGGTGTGTACCATATGAATGTTTTGGATAGCGCGCGGCTCGGGCTCGACAGCATGGAACACTGGTACGGCTTACCAGAAGCCATGTTCACCGACCGAACCATTCAGGACTATCCGGCCGACTACAACTACTCTGACGAGCAGTGGCGATTCGGTGAGGCAGGTAACCTGTGGAAGCAGTCAGCTGAACGCGGCAGCGAGACGTGGCAGGCAACCATCGACGAGTTGCTCGATCTTAACTTCACCTTGGTACCCACATTTACGATCTACGAAGCCAATCGTGATGTCATGCGTGAGCGAAATGCTGAGTGGCATGAGGACTATACGTTGCCTGCTTTGATGCGTTTCTTTGAGCCTGACCCGCGGCTTCATGGCTCCTATCACTTCGACTGGACTACGGGCATGGAAGTCGCTTGGCGCGATAACTTTAGGCGCTGGATGAGTTTCATTAATGATTTCAAAAATGCCGGAGGTCGTGTGGCTGCGGGCTCGGACTCAGGATTCATCTATAAGCTATTTGGCTTTGGGTACATCCGAGAATTGGAAATGCTCCAGGAGGCAGGTTTTCATCCATTAGAAGTGGTCCAGGCCGCGACGCGCAATGGCGCAGAGCTTCTCGGAATGGAGGATCAAATTGGTTCCATTTCACCGGGTAAGCGCGCTGATATTGTCCTTGTCGAGGGTAACCCGGTATCTAACTTTAAGCTTCTCTATGGAACCGGTCACATGAAGCTCAATCGCGATACCGGTGTTATCGAGCGGGTGGGTGGCGTTTCCTACACTCTGAAAGACGGCGTGATTTATGACGCCAAGGCCTTGCTGTCCGATGTGCGCGACATGGTGACTGCGGCCCGAGCGGCAGAGGCACCGTAAAGCCCAACTGCGCGAGTCGAATTTACATAAGGCATCTCCGAGACGACTACGCCGGGCTAGCAAGACCTATCGTTTGGCGAAGGTTTTTTCCTCACCTTCTAGCCCTAGCTTCTCATCGAGTAGGGCAACTTTTTCAGCAATGCGCTCTTTCAGGCCATCTCCCATGCGTCTACGCAAAATCGAAGCAGCGACGGCACCCAGTACACCGAGTGTGGCCAGCGTGGCGAAAAGGTAACGATAGCCTTCTTGACCCGGGAAGGTGTCAGAAATGACGCCGAAAAAGAGATAACCGAACGAGGAGGGTGCGTAGACAACGAATGAGGCAACCGCAATCACAGAGCCTGAAAAGCGCTGTGGTAGCCCCATTTCTCCATACGGTGCGAAATACAGGGCACGCATGAAGAAAATCATGAAAAAGAGTGGAACGAGCAATGCCATTGCAACCCAAACAAAGTCCTGCGAGTTGGGAAGGAGGGCGAGCGCTACACCCAACACCGCCACGACCATGAGGCCCGACCGCATACCGCCCACCGCACCCCCGAATACACGGTTAGTCACAAAGCTCGCCACGAAGGCCGAACCGATCCGTCCCGCGGACGTTGAGAAAAGTGCGAATATTGATGCTGCAATCGCGGGTAAAGTGAAGCTCTCGTTGAGATAGGTCACGTAGAAGGGGAGGCTGGTGTAGGCAAAATAAACGAAGAAACCGACGAGGCCTGTCAGCCAAATTTCTGGCATCGAGAGCGTCAGCTTCATTCCCTCGCGAACCTCCTGCATCATCGTGCCGGATGCATCGCTGGATTTTAGAAGAGGCTTGTCGGGTAGCATAAACCAGCTTGCAATACCCAGCGCTACCATGACTCCGCCGTTAATCATGAAAGCGACTTCCAAACCGAGGACGCTATATCCAAGGAAGGCGTAAAGACCCAAAGTGATGGCATTTTGGAGAAACTCGATCAGGCCCCGTCCACCCTCGAGGAAACCGAAGACCTTCGATTGCTGCTCGTCAGACGTCGATTTTCTGACTGAAGACAAAATGGCAGGCCAAAAGGCGCCTTCGCAGCAGATGGCCAAAACCAGCAGTAGCCCCAGCAACACATTAAAGTCCGAGGTCTTTCCTAAGAAGAAGGTGGTAATTCCGCCAATAATCATGGGGACTGCGATCAGCTTTTGCGGCGCAAATCGGTCTTGAGCCCAGGAAAGGGCGACATACATGAAGTTACTCGCCAGTCCGTAAATCGATAGTAATAAACCAAACTGCGTTTTCGAGACGTCCCACAATTCCAGGATTTGCGGGAGTAACACACCCTTCATCGCCAACAACGCGAACATGAATTGCGAGCACAGTGTGATCAGCAGGAAGTTAAGAAATATTCGGCGCGATGCGAAAACGGGTTGGTCAGGCAAATCGGAAGCGGGATTCATGGCATGGTCTTACTGAGAGTTACGTTCGGCACTATAACAGTCGTACAAAGCCCCGTGAGTATCTTTTAAGACGGTCAGTTTGGACTATTTGGGCTGCTCGAATTTCGAGATAGTCTGGTGCCGCCTCGTCGTCTTCGGTCTAGCGTGAGGCGTGTGATGAAAAAAATGATGAATAAAAAGGTCGCTAAACCGTGAATGATTCAGCACAGAGCGTCACAAGCTCTGCACCCCACCACTTATATTCGAATCGCTATCGGTATTACGTCCTCGCGCTGCTGACGCTGGGTTATGTGTTCAATTTTGTCGATCGGCAGGTGATGACCATTCTCATCGAGCCGATTAAGGCTGAGTTTGGTGCGACCGATACACAGATGGGCTTCTTGTCGGGTCTCGCATTCGCGCTGTTTTATGCCACCTTGGGTATACCGGTGGCTCGTTTGGCCGACAGATGGTCAAGACGCAATGTACTTACCATCTCCATGACCACCTGGAGTGCGGTCACCGCCCTATGCGCAACGGCCACAGGGTTCTGGCACTTGCTACTTCTACGTATTGGCGTGGGTGTTGGCGAGGCGGGCGGTACACCACCATCGCAATCGCTGCTCGCAGATTACTTCCCTCCGGAAAAGCGGGCCTTTGCTCAAGGCATTCTGGCGACAGCCCCCAATATTGGCATCTTGGTTGGTCTGTTTGGTGGTGCTGTGATTGCCGAAGCTTACGGCTGGCGCACTGTATTTCTGGTGTTTGGTATTCCCGGTGTTTTGCTCGCCGCTTTAATTCAACTGACGGTCAAAGAACCGCCCAAACTCAAGGCAGCTTCAGAGGTCGTCGATCAGGGCCTGTTTAGCGCGCTGCAGCACATTGTCAGGCTGCCATCCTTCCTGCACATCATGGTCGGTGTCGGCTTTACCGGCATTGCCGGCTATGGTCTTGGTGTTTGGTCGCCTAGTTTCTTGGTGCGAGTGCACTCAATGAGCTTGGTCGATGCAGGTTTGTATCTCGGGCTCATCGGTGTGTTCGGTGGCGGTCTAGGTACTATCTCAAGCGGGCTCATGGTCGACGCTTTGGCGCGACGAGACCGACGGTGGCAGTTGTGGGTACCCGCCATCGGAATTTTTCTGGCGCTGCCCACCCAGCTTGCATTCCTGCTATGGCCAGTCGAGCACCGTCTAATGATCGGTTCTATCGATCTGCCTTTTGCACTGGTGTTTATGGGATTGTCGGCCATCTTCGCCAGCTTTTGGATAGCACCAAGTTACGCTGCGGTTCAGAATCTGGTGCCTCAGCATTGGCGGACCCAAGCTTCTGCGCTTATGTTGTTAGCGATTAATCTGCTCGGGATGGGTCTGGGACCCCTGCTTGTCGGCATGCTGAGTGATGGATTTTCAGCCTATGGTGATGACTCTGTCCGCTATGCCTTATCGATTGGCGTCAGTTTAAGTGTCGTTGGAGGCATCGCCTATCTCAGTGGCAGTACTAAATACGCCAGAGCTATCGCCCAATCGAAAGAAGGTGCTGACACGTAAGGCCTTGTAAGCGCGCTGCTAGGTGAGCCTGCTGTGAGGTTGTTTATCTAGATACTATCCCGATACCGAGTATGGCTGCAGGTGGGTAGTGTTGTGGTTCGGCGATCGCATACGCAGGACCGGCAGGTTTAAGGGAGATAACAATGAAATTCTTTGAGTGGCATCAAAGACAGACAGAATGGTGGCTGGACAGATTCGGAATGACGCCCTATGCCGCGCTTTGGTTTGCCTACGTTAAAGGTGCGGTGACGACGCTTCTCGTGCTGTGGTTGCTAGGCTATTTTTAGCTGGAAAATTAGGGTGTAGGAGGAGGCGTGAGGCAGTAAAAAACACGCCCCGACAGGGCCGGGGCGCACAGTGAGGTTACTCGCCTGAGGCCATAACCGAGTCTTTAACAGCAAGCAGGAAGTTCGCTACAACCATCCCAGCAATCATTACCGCGATATTGTCGATAATGCTGTTCAACGGCGCACCAACGGCTGGAATAGCATCCAGTTGGTTGGCCACTGTTGGCATTGCAACTGCTGCGACGGTGTAGGCCATACGACCTGCCATGTCTGCAGTTGGGTTCATGAAACCGCTGACCAATCCTAAAACGACGAGGATCAGGGCGGAGTAGGCAGCAAGCTGACCGACAAATACGGCGGCAATTGCAACCACTACACCAACGGCTGTTAAGATTTGGTTAACATTCATAGTTTTATCCTTATTGTTACCAAGTTTGTCACTGTGCTCACCCTGCCCCATATCCGATGGAGTTATTGTTATCGGAAGCTACAAGGAAGACAGCGATCCCACCGTAACAATAGAAATGCCCGAGTTGGGCATTTCATCGCTATAAAAGTCCGCTTTATCGTAATTTTTACGTTTATCGCCGGTGCGCTTTCCAGGTGCCGCCGTACTGGTAATCGCTACCAGATCCCTGCTTAAACGCCGTGAGACACGCTTCACATCTAAATAGCCAAGTCGTATTACTCTGACTTCTACTGCGGTACAAAACGGGGAAGGTGACTTGGCAGTCTGCGCACTGTTTTTCGCGTTTTGATCTTGTTGTCATAGATGCTTGAGGCCGGTTCTGATTCGGGACTTTCAGAGATGTCACGGGTGTTTTCACACAGTCTTGAGGCGCTTCATGGTGTAAACTCTCTATGACTACGCGGTAGTCGTCGATATGTATCGTTTGAGCCACGAGAAACGCCAACAGATGAACGACAAAGCAAAAGCTGATCTCATCCCTA
>CAJWQE010000098.1 GCA_913045375.1 uncultured Halieaceae bacterium
AGCGAGACGGATGGGTGCCGAGCTATTGATTAATCTCAATGCGAGCCCATTCCATCGCGGCAAGCATAAAGAGCGCTGGCAAGTATTGGCCGAGAGAGCGACCGAGCAGTCTATTCCGATGATTTATGTGAATCAGGTGGGCGGTCAGGACGAGCTGGTATTCGATGGTGGTTCATTCGCGGTGAACGCCGACGGTGAGCTGGCGGTGGTTGCACCGGATTTCGAGGAAGGCTGTTTTGAGCTCTCGGTGGAACGCACAGTCCGTGGTGTTGAAATCGCGCAAGGGGTCGCCGCAAACGCACTGTCTGACGTTGCTGCCGTTTGGCAGGCATTAGTGCTTGGCGTTCGTGATTATGTCGAGAAGAACGGCTTTCCGGGTGTTGTCTTGGGGCTGTCGGGCGGCATCGATTCGGCGGTGACACTAGCGGTAGCCGTTGATGCGTTGGGTGCGGACCGCGTGCAGGCTGTGATGATGCCCTTTAAATACACGGCGGATATGAGTGTCGAGGATGCGGGGGAGCAGGCATCCATTATGGGGGTTGAGTACGATGTCATCTCCATTGAGCCCATTTATGAGGCTTTTATGGCGGGGCTCAACGATCAGTTTGATGGATTGTCCGTCGATACCACCGAAGAGAATCTTCAGGCACGTTGCCGGGGTGTTCTTTTGATGTCGATTTCTAATAAAAAACACCGCCTGGTGTTAACGACGGGTAATAAGAGTGAACTTGCTGTGGGTTACTCCACCCTGTATGGCGACATGGCCGGTGGTTTCGACGCACTCAAGGATTGTCCGAAGCTTCTGGTCTACGCGCTAGCGCGCTACCGCAATACCTTGGGCTACTGCATTCCCCAGCGCGTTATCGATCGCCCACCATCGGCTGAACTGGCACCCGATCAGACGGATCAGGACAATCTGCCGCCCTACGAGGAGCTCGATGAGATCATTGAGCGATACGTGGAAGAGGATCAAAGCCCCGAGCAAATTGTCGCGGCGGGGTTTGCGGAGTCCGATGTTAAGCGCGTTGTTCGGTTGATCGACCTAAACGAGTACAAGCGTCGTCAGGCACCGGTTGGCGTTCGCATCACAACACGTGGTTTTGGTCGAGACCGGCGTTACCCCATCTCGTGGGCTTGGCGGAAAAGCTAGGCCTGACTCAGCCGTCGAAACTCATAAAGCCCCTACGCCTGTTAAGACTCGAAGCCCGGACGGTAATTGAACTGCGGTGCTTCGGGGGGGTCGAGCAAACCAAACGACGCTTGGTTTAACCAAGAGCGCTCCAGCCCATCAATGTCGTAGCCACCATCAAAGTTGCAGTCGCCATCGAGGTTGGGGTGCGCAGGGTAGTTAACGCATAGTACCCGGATAGTGTCTTCAGCAAGATCATTCATTTCCAGCAGAATGTAAGCTTGCGCCATTACCGCTAGGCCGTCTGCGACTGCCGTTGTTTCCTGCATCGTCTCCACAACATTTTGACCGCGCTTCAGGGCCGCCATGTAGGCGCCGCGTTTGAAGTAGTAGTTGGCGACATGGATTTCATGTCGCGCCAGCATGTTGCGGATATAGACCATACGGGCTCGCGCGTCTTGCGCGTAACGACTGTTGGGATAGCGGTTCAGCAAGGTGGAAAATTCGCCAAACGCTTCCCGTACACCTGAGACATCGCGCTTAGAGTCATCCCGTGGAATCAGCGATGAGAAAAAGCTCTTGTTGAGGTCGTAGGCTGCGACGCCCTTCATGTAGAACGCGTAGTCGACACTGGGATGCTGGGGATGCAGGCGAATAAAGCGATCCGCGGCTTCAATTGCAGCTTCATTCTGGAAAGCGCCATGGTGCGCATAAATCAACTCGAGTTGTGCCTGTTCAGCGTATTTTCCAAAGGGGTAGCGGCTCTCGAGTTGCTGCAAAGCCCTGATCGCCAGATCGAAGTTTGAGCTATCGATGTAACGTTGCGCCTGACGATACATTTGCTGCTCACCAGAGTTGGCGTCAACTTGGAGCTCGTCGTCATCGCCAAACAGCGAACACCCGGACAAACCGAGACTGACAACCAAGAGCAGTACGCTCCACTTGAACTGAAAAAATACGGGCTTTGTCACTGCGGGTGCTTCCATCTGATAGCATCGTAATCCGATATTCTAACCTGCGGTTTCACTTTGATCACGCCTCTCATTCAATTTGGTTTTCAACATGGCCACTGACGCACCTAAAGAAGATTGTCTGGAGGCGCTAGTGCCTATCCAGTGCCATGGCATGCGTTTGGACCAGGTTGCAGCTGAGTTGTTCCCCGATTACTCCAGAAATCGCCTTGCGACCTGGATTAAAGAGGGTCGATTGACGGTTGATGGTCGAACGGTAAAGCCGCGGGATAAGGCGACAGCCAGTGCAAAGGTAACGCTCATCGTGACGGACGAGCCAGTCATCGATTGGCAGCCACAGAGTTTGCCGCTCGATATTATTTTTGAGGATGAGCACATCCTGGTGGTGAATAAGCCTGCTGGCGTTGTTGTCCATCCGGCGGCAGGTCACGCGGACGGTACCCTCGTCAACGCGCTGTTGGCCCATGCGCCCGAGCTCGATGCATTACCCCGTGGTGGCATCGTTCACAGGCTCGATAAAGAGACGTCAGGCATCATGTTTGTGGCTCGCTCGTCACTGGCTCACAAGTCGCTGGTAGCGCAATTATCGGAACGAACCGTGTCACGCACCTACTGCGCTGTCTGCACTGGCGCCCTCACAGGGGGTGGAAAAATCGATGCGCCGATTGACCGTCATCCCACGGCCAGAACCAAAATGGCGGTGGTAGCCGATGGCAAGCCAGCAGTGACGCACTACCGCATTGCGCACCGCTTTAAGCACTACACCCAGCTACAGGTCAATTTAGAGACAGGGCGAACGCATCAGATACGGGTTCACATGGCGCACCGTAAATGGCCATTGATTGGCGACCCTGTTTACGGCGGTCGTCAACGAGTCCCTGCTGGTGCATCGGAGCTTCTGATGTCGACATTACGCGGTTTTCCTCGTCAGGCACTTCATGCCCAAGCACTCGAGTTCGAGCATCCAGCCAGTGGAGACTGGATGGAGTTTGAGACTGATCTTCCCGATGATCTTGTGAACCTGTTACAGGTGCTCGAGAGTGAGGACCGGTTTGGCAGCTGATGCTTCCAATGATTGGCTGCGACCCGATATTGGCGCTCCCGGTGTTCAGGTGATCAGTACCACCCGCGTTGGGGGTGACAGCACCGGGAATTTCGCAGGTTTCAACGTGGGTGGTCATGTGGGTGACAGCGATGAGGTTGTGCAAGCGAACCGTCAGATGCTTTACGGGCAACTCCCACCGGCAAGCACGATTACTTGGTTGAATCAGGTCCACGGCACTCGTGTGATTCATGCGCCGTCTGAGTATTCGAAAGGGGTGGAGGCAGATGCGATCTGGAGCGATGAGCCCGGGTATGCCTGCGCCGTTATGACGGCCGATTGCTTGCCAGTCATACTGGCCGATGTTGAGGGTCGGTGTGTTGCGGCAGCGCACTGCGGGTGGCGCGGTCTTGCAGGCGGTATCTTGAAACGCACGATTGAGGCATTGCCGGTGGACCCCAGCCGCCTTGTGGCGTGGCTGGGTCCAGCGATTGGCCCCAGTGCATTTGAGGTGGGTGGTGACGTGCTAGCGGCTTTCTATCTCGCTGAAGATGACCCTGCGGTCCATCCCATCCCTGAAGCTGACAACAAATATTTTCTCGACCTCAACATCCTCGCAGGGCGACAGCTTCTGGCACTGGGCGTTAATCCCAGTCATATCTCCGGTGGGGACACGTGTACGTACACTGATCCGCAACGCTTTTACTCGTATCGACGCGACGGTCAAACCGGTCGAATGGTCACGCTAATCCAAAAAAAATAGAGTCTTTTCATGTGTCTTTGGCTTATGCGCACCAGGGACTTGAAAAATACCCTTATAAATCCCATGTCTATTGGCAACGAAAGAGTGAAAACACCTGAAGCGGTGTTTTACAGGAGATAGATATGCGAATGGACAAACTGACCAATCCGCTACAGCAGGCGCTCGGTGATGCGCAGTCGCTCGCGGTGGGTCGTGATCATTCGATGATCGAACCCGCTCACTTATTGAGCGCGTTTTTGAATCAGTCGGGTGGTGCGATTACCCCGTTACTACAAAAAGCGGGTGCAAATTTAGCAACCCTGAAATCGGGTGTTGAGCATGCATTGAGCAAGGTGCCTACCTTGGCCGATAGCACTGGCGACGTGCAGGGGTCCCAAGCGTTAGGCCGGCTGCTTAATCGGGCCGACAAATTGGCGCAAGAGCGCACAGATGCTTACATCTCAAGCGATGTTGTCTTACTCGCCATGATGGAGAAAAGCTCACCCCTCGCGCCTTTGATGTCTGAAGCAGGTTTGAGCGAGCCGATGCTGAAGAAGGCGATTGATGATGTTCGCGGCGGTGATGGTGTGCAGTCAGCCGACGCGGAAGAGCAACGTCAGGCGCTCGAAAAATACACTGTTGATCTTACGGCTCGAGCTGAAGCGGGCGAACTCGACCCGGTAATTGGCCGCGATGATGAAATTCGTCGCACGATTCAGGTGCTTCAGCGACGAACGAAGAATAATCCCGTCCTCATCGGCGAGCCCGGTGTGGGTAAAACCGCGATTATTGAAGGGCTGGCTCAGCGCGTAGTTAATGGTGAAGTGCCCGAGGGACTCAAAGGGAAGCGCATATTGGCGCTCGACCTGGGCTCATTGTTAGCCGGTGCCAAGTTCCGAGGTGACTTCGAGGAGCGTCTCAAGGCGGTCCTCAACGAGCTAGGTAAAGAGGACGGCCGGGTCATTCTCTTCATCGACGAGCTCCACACCATGGTAGGTGCAGGTAAGGCCGAGGGGTCGATGGATGCCGGCAACATGCTCAAACCAGCGCTTGCGCGTGGGGAGCTGCATTGTGTGGGTGCTACTACACTCAATGAATATCGACAGTATGTGGAGAAGGATGCAGCCCTTGAGCGGCGCTTTCAGCGGGTCTTGGTCGATGAGCCCAATGAGGAAGATACGATTGCCATTCTGCGTGGCCTCAAGGAACGCTATGAGGTACACCACTCCGTGGCCATTACGGACAGCGCCATCATTGCCGCAGCGCGTTTAAGTCAGCGTTACATCACTGATCGTCAGCTGCCCGACAAGGCGATTGACCTCATCGACGAAGCAGCGAGTCGCATTCGCATGGAGATTGACTCCAAGCCAGAGTCGATGGATCGACTCGAGCGTCGACTTATTCAGCTCAAGATCGAGCGCGAAGCGGTCAAGAAAGACACGACTGATGCGGCGATTAAGCAAGTTGAGCTCTTAGACGAACAGATTGATGCCGTTCAGAAGGAGTTTGCTGACCTTGAAGAGGTTTGGACGGCTGAAAAGGCTGTCGTGCAGGGATCTGCTCAGATTAAGAGTGAGATTGAGCAAGCCAAACTCGACTTGGAAGCGGCGCATCGCGCGGGCGACCTCGCGCGCATGTCTGAAATTCAGTACGGCGTGATTCCGGAGCTCGAGAAGCGGTTAGAGGCGGCTGAAGGAGCCGATACGCCTGAGCCGACACTCTTGCGATCCAGAGTAACTGAGGATGAAGTAGCCGAAGTTGTATCGCGTTGGACCGGTATCCCTGTTTCAAAAATGCTCGAGGGAGATCGCAGTCGTTTGCTACGGATGGAGGCATCGCTCAAAGAGCGAGTGGTAGGACAGGACGAAGCTGTGACGGTGGTTTCCAACGCGGTGCGCCGCTCGCGCGCTGGGCTGTCAGATCCCAAGCGTCCAAATGGCTCGTTTTTGTTCCTAGGCCCTACAGGTGTAGGTAAGACGGAGCTGTGTAAGTCGCTCGCGGAGTTTTTGTTTGACTCAGAGCAGTCGATGATCCGTATCGACATGTCGGAGTTCATGGAAAAGCACTCGGTTGCGCGGTTAATCGGTGCGCCTCCCGGCTACGTGGGCTATGAGGAGGGTGGTTATCTCACTGAGGCAGTGCGACGCCGTCCTTACTCGCTTTTGCTCCTAGACGAAATTGAAAAGGCGCACTCGGATGTCTTCAATATCCTGCTTCAGGTGTTGGATGATGGTCGACTGACGGATGGCCAAGGTCGCACAGTCGACTTTCGCAACACGGTCATTGTGATGACCTCGAACCTTGGCTCGGACATCATTCAGGACATGGCTGATGGAGACTATGACGACATGAAGCGTGAGGTCATGGGCGCAGTTGCGGACCATTTCCGTCCCGAGTTCATCAACCGTATCGATGAGTCCGTGGTATTCCACCCCTTGGGTGCTGAAGAGATTCGCTCAATCGCGGAAATTCAGTTGCAAGCCTTGTCGGAGCGTTTGGAAGAGCGCGAACTGAAGCTCGAGATTTCCGATGCGGTATTCGAGCAGTTGTCACGGGTCGGTTTCGATCCAATTTATGGGGCTCGACCGCTAAAGCGTGCCATTCAACAGCTGGTTGAGAACCCATTGGCCCAAGCCATCCTCGAGGGCGAATTCAGTCCCGGAGATAAGGTCTTTGCGGCACTTGATGGCTCGTCACTGAAATTTGCGAGCGAGGCCATGATCGATAGGGGCCCGGAGCCACCGACAACAAAAAGCCTTCACTAATCCTTGTAAGTGATCTGCTGAACACCACAGACTGGAGACCCGCTT
>CAJWQE010000099.1 GCA_913045375.1 uncultured Halieaceae bacterium
CGAGTGCCCCACGACGCTGAGTTTGAATTATATGCAAATGGCTTTTCGCATTGCTCGCGCAAGACGATGCTTGCGTTAGCAGAACGCGATATTACCTTCACCTATAGGCATGTAGATCTAATTGAAACGGGCCGATACGGAACTCTCGATAAGGATTACTTGCGAGTTAATCCGAACGGACTGATACCGGCATTGGTTCACAAGGGGGTCCCAATTATAGATTCCGATGAGATTGTTAATTACATAACGACTCAGCTCGGAAGCCACTCAGAAGGCGTTACCAGTTTGGAAATACCGGAGCGTCATCGGTTTTGGATTGAAAAATGTCGTTTAGATAGCCTCGATCCAATGGGGGGTATCGATACTCATATAGGGGCTTGCATACCTGGACTAACACTGCCGCTTTTTGCGGTAATGATGCAATCTGTCAGCTTTTCTGCACTTCTACGTGGCTTGGCACTTCACAATGACCGAAAACGAGTAATGTTTTTTGTGATGGCGCGCCTACTAGGGCCGGCGCGGGTCGTAACCGTAACGCCCATCCGCACGCTAATTGAGACAAGCAAGAGCGCCGTCGCAAAGCATTTACAAGAGCTGGAGCAACATTTGGCCGAGAGTGCAGGTCCCTACCTGACAGGGTCAGAATTTGGTATCGGCGACGCGGCTTTGTCTGTCGTTTACCTAAGGTTAGAGGAAGCAGGTTGGCTTGATATTCTGTGCCCGCACAGTGAATTTCCTTTAATTCGGAAGCACTACGATACGTTGCGCACCCGGCGTAGTTGGGAGGTGCTAGAGGATGCCTACCCGGCGAGGGTGGCACAGGCGGCAGGGCAACTACGCGAACTCATTGATAATAAAAACAGCAGGATGACCGACCTCTATCGTCCGTAGCTCGCCTGCCTTTTCACTCTTTGGGGGCCGGAATTACTTCACCCCTACCAGCTTGTACTCGTTGGCATCGGTGACAAAATCGGCATGACCATAGATCTCAAGCAAATTACCTAGCTTTCGCGTCAGGCGCCGGTCCAACCAGCGGCGCACGCCAGGAATTTTCATACCTAGGGCGCAGAGGTTTGAATTACTCACAATCGTTGCTAGCGCGCAGATCGTGGCGATCTTGTCGTTTAGCTTGAAATGAACGCCCATTGCCGCAGCTCGGGATGATTTACCCTCACAAAAATTCTGAATGAGGAAGTACTTCGAGAACCCACGCTCCATCCAGCGGTGGAAACGCCCAGTGATACTCGGATCAGTAAACAGCTCGGCGTCCATGGTTCCGCGAACGAGCTCGCCACATGTTTCATCGTCATAAATCTTGTGAAGCGACATGTCTCTGGCCGTCATCAGATCGACAATTTCCTGAGGCGTTTCGCCCAATAGTTCCTCAGGTAAACCCAATAGGAAGCACCGATATCGTGCCATCTCCACACGCGCACGCTCAGCTGGCGTGAAGTCGGTGCGCCCTTGCGCCAAAAGCTTGTAGGACAAAAGGAAAATGCCAATGAGTCCGGCGGGCATTTGGTCGACTTGCGGAATGGGGATGCCATAAGTCGATACGTCCCATTTACCGGTTCGCATGATGTTGAAGCGCACCATCGAGTGCATCAGACGAACTTTTGCGGCGGCCTTGAATCCGGGATTGAAACGCTCCATAGCGCGCGGCATGGCTGTCGCAGTGAAAAAACTGGCGGTTTCAAAGACACGGCGGACGGATTGTTGGTCAGTCAGTGTGCCCGTCATTGTCATCGGTAAGGCAGTGTACTTATTCATGAACGTAGCAATGAAAGCGCCGCGAATCGCAAAAGGCGAAATGGTCCCCAGCGGTATACGCTCGTGCTTGGCGCCTTCCTCAACCATGGCCATATCAACCCAGTCGGGTGTGGCCTCCATTGCGCTAATGAAAGCAACGAGTTCGTCTGGTGCGTTCTCAACGCTCTCGATACCCTTTTCGCAGGCTTGCTCAAGCATGGAGACCAGCGTTCTAAAGCCATACTCCGGTATGAGTGACGCATAGGCATCAGCGACCTTGTCACCCATCATGGTGTAGTTGCGGATGCGTTCTACAAGCTCTGGGTTGTCAAGGACGCGTTCACAATAGTTACGATGACGAGAAGGGCGGAGCGTCTCAAGATCAAAGTCCCTGACGTAGCGTTCGGGGATTTGACCGAAATCAACCGATCCGTAAATCTCGGGGATAAGCGCCTGCTGCTCCAACACAGACGAGTTAAACAGCTGCTGATGTTCTTGTTGCATTGTTCGTGCCCCAGTCTCTCGCAAGTAACACCATAGCCAGTTACGCCGGTGTAGAGCAACCGGACTGTTATCAACGTCTCTGACTGAAAATGCGCACCAGCCTAGCGATCTCATGCCTTCTCCCGGGTGCTGAGGGGCTGGCGTCCTATCAGTCTTGACGCTACCTTCATTAGCTGGCGATATGAATCAGGAATACAAAGAGAGCGTGCCCCCATGAATGTTACAGCCCGACTTCTCACTACCTTGATGTTGGTTTCTCTGAGTCACCAGAGTTTCGCAATGAGTGCGGATGCGGACACCGCTAGCCGTCATGCCGTGCTGGTGCCTAAGTCTGGGACCTATTCTCGTGCAATATCGACGGATGTTGCCCTCGCACAAACCTATTTCGATCAGGGCCTGCGTTTGGCGTGGGGGTTTTACTTCCCCGAGTCCATAGCGTCTTACCAAGAAGCCTCGCGCCTCGATCCATCACACCCCATGCCGTACTGGGGGATTGCACACGCGGCGGGTCCCAATCCCAATTCCCGTTACGCACAAATGCCCGACGATCCACAAGGCGCGGGATTGGCAGCGATTGAAGCGGCACTAGACCGCATCGATCGTGCAACCCCGATGGAAGCAGCGCTGATCAAGGCGCTTTACGTTTTCTATGATGCGAAGAGCATCCCTGACCCTCGTGAGCGCGATCGCGCCTACCTGGCGGAGATGCGTGAGCTCAACAAAAAGCACCCTGATGATCCGGATATTGTAGCGCTCTACGCAGGAAGCTTTATGTCGATTCGCCGCTGGGACTACTGGGATAAGAGCGGTGAGGCGAAGGGTGAGACGCTGGCTGTCGCAGAAGCGCTCGAGCATGTCATTACCACCGGCGGTCCGCATCCCGGCGTCTACCATCTCCACATCCACCTCATTGAGGCCTCGCTTGAGCCTGAGCGCGCCTTGGTGTCTGCGGATGCCCTCGAGGGGACCTTACCCATCGGTGGTCACGTGGTTCATATGCCCGCGCATATCTTTGTGCGCGTTGGCGATTATCAGCGAGCCATCGACAACAACCTGCGCTCGCTTGCCGTGGACAAAGAGTTTGCTGAGCACTGGGGTGACCTTCCATTGCCGAACATTGGCACCTACCCGCTCTCACACAAAATACATGCGGGGCATGCGCTCGATTTCGTGCGTTATGCAGCCACCATGCAGGGCAGCTCGAAGCTTGCTATCAAATCCGCCAAGCAAATGGCTGAGGCCATTAGTCAACATGGCACGCCCATGGGTCGCATGCAAAAACGTGTTGCAGCGCCTTGGGTGACACTGAAGATATTTGGCCAGTGGGACGAGCTACTTACCATTGAGAGTCTTTCAAACTCAACACCCTACCTCGATGGCATCCTATCGTATGTCAAAGGTAGCGCTCACATTGCTAAAGGCTCGCTTGACCGCGCGCAGCAAGAGCTGAGCAACATTCAACGCATCGCACAATCGCCCGATGCCTCAGTGAATCGCGCTGGCGCAACGGCCACGGCGGAGCTGTTGGCTTTGGCCGCGCACGCATTGGATGGTGAGATAAAACTCGCGGAAGGTGATCTTACAGGCGCCATAGCTGCCTTCGAAAAAGGTGTCGCCCTCGAAGATACAAACAACTACACAGAGCCACCCGATTGGCCGCAATCGATGCGGCTTTACCTAGGCAACGCGCTGTTGGTGGCGGGGCGATTCGAGGAAGCCGAGGCGGTGTTCCGAAAAGATTTGCGCTGGCATCAGAACAACGGCTGGTCTTTGTTTGGTCTGATGAAGGCGCTGGAAGCTCAAAACAAGAAAAACGAAGCAAAAGTGATCCAAAAACAGTGGTCATCCGTGTGGTCGCACGCTGATGTTCAACTGACTTCACCGGTAATCCTGTGATGGCGGCGGTTTTTCGGTCCGAGAGGCTATTGGAGAGAGTATTAGAGAGCGCAGTGATAAGGCGGTTCATGCCATTACTGAGCTTAGGTATGGCGTTGTCTTTTTGGGGAGCTGCGCCTTCTGCCTCAGCAGACAGTCATTACGAGTCGGTGATCAAAGATGCAGCCTACAGAGCAAGTATTGAGCTGCCCGACGGTGCGGCGTTTGTCTCGTTATCCGAGGGCGTCACCTACTATCGGCTCGCTAATGGTGAGTCCTGCACGACGGCCGATGTCCTAGTCCATGGTTTCTCTGTGCCTTCCTATATTTGGGATCCAACCTACGACTTCCTTGTTTCGAATGGGCGATGTGTTGTGACCCTCGATCTTTACGGGCGTGGTTTTTCGGACAACCCAGATGTGGCTTACACCGATACGCTCTTCGCTAAACAAGTGCTCGAGTTACTCGATCACTTACAGATTAAAAAAGCGAATTTGCTTGGGTTGTCCAATGGCGGACGCGTGGTTAGTCAGTTAGCAGGCCTTGCGCCTGAGCGGGTAGAACAACTGATCTACGTGGCATCGTCGGGCTTTAGGGATGTGAGTCGTGCTGCAAATGTCGACGTTAGCCAAGCAGAAATTGATGAGCTGGTGGCTCGTTACCCTGAGCTTCCCGCAGGTCAGCTATCGGACTTTAAAGATCCCACTGACTTTCAGGACTGGGATGACAAATACGCTCAGCTGCTCGTTCATAAAGGCTTTGCTCGCGCACTGATATCGACCCGTAAGAATCACGATTCGCGGGAATTGGATCGTATTCATGCAGAGCTTCAAGCGTCCGATATACCGGTCACCACCATCTGGGGTGACAGCGATACCGTCGTTGTTTATGCGAGCTTTGCCGAGAAACTCGAGCGTTTACTCCCCAAGCGAGTCGAACATTTTGTTCCCGAATCTGGTCATTTACCCCACATGGAGAACCCGGCGTATTTTGAGGCAGTACTAACCGAGCTGCTCGTCGCTCGTCACGGGAGCACGATCCGTCATTCGATAAGGCACTCCCCGTTCACAGATGAGCTAGTCTCTGTGCTGGCGCCATTTCGGCTGAAGTAGCGCTCCGGTCGAAATCGAGCACCCAGTTACATGATAGGCACGCCGTTGAGCGTAACTGAGCCATCTATGGCTTCTACAACCATTGACTCTGACAAAGTGGCAGCTAGTGCAGGATTCATTGCACCTGCCATCATAAGCGCTTGCTGTGATAGGTCTGCGTCCATTCTGAATTCTAAGGCAGGTATCAGAATGCTGGCTCCTGCTAGACCCAGTTGCTGTATCAAAGCAATCGATGATGGATCAATTTTGTCCTTATTAAGCTTCAATTCGGCTTTGAGATTGATGAATTCATCAGTGCCAAAGTTAAACTTAAACTCGTCAATGTTTATTCGGGGTGAATTCGCCACGAATAGATCTGCGGTCTTAGACAAAAACTCTTGAGTCATAACTGCCTGCTCGTCCTCGTCTGTAGTCATCCCAAGCCTTTGTACAAATGTCTGAAGTTCGTCTGCGATCGCACGATTGATGTCTTGGACACTCATGGCGAGTTTAAAGTCCGTCATTGGGCCGAACGCGGTCAGTGCTGACTCGAGGGTGAGGGTAGATGTGCCGGAAATGGCAAGGTCTCCGAACAAGGTTTCAGACTCGACGGTTAATGCGCCGAATGATGCCATTGCGACACCGCTTTGCGTCAAAACCTGAGAGTTGATACTCATTTTTTGCGTGCTACTCCCTGTTTCAGCGGTTTTTCCCTCTGTCGTCTCGATCAACCAAGAGAACTGATTGATTTCATACTCTTGCTCATCCGAGCTAAAGAAAATTTTGGGAACAACAAATTCGTATTCCGAATTAATAAATTCCCCCGGCGCACCCATGGGGTCGGAGTTGAGGAACACTGTTGAGCCATCGATTGAAATTGCGGCGGTGTCTTCGCTGAACTCGACCCGTGGAATGCTTAATTCACCGTCAATTGCACCTTCAAGGGAAAAGAAACCGTCGAACGTGAGGGGGTTCTCTTTAAAAACTGTCTCTATGAGATCGATAGACTCTTCGCCTTCAAGCGCAAGTTCCCTGACGATGGCGTTCACTCCTACGCGCTGCGTTAGCAGATGCTGCAACTCGTACTCTACGAGCGAGACGAACGCCAATGTACCGTCGTCAACAGTTAGGGTAAGGCTTCCCGAAGAGCTCGTCAGACCGGTGCTATGATCCGTGTCCGTGATCGAAAAGTTAAGTCCGGTTTGCTCTTCAAGCTGCGCAAAATCTACTTTTTCAAGTTCGCTCAGTTGGTTATTTACCGCACTAGACGTTGTGTATTGACCGGCTGCCAATGCCAATATCACCAAAAGAACCAAGGCTATACC
>CAJWQE010000100.1 GCA_913045375.1 uncultured Halieaceae bacterium
ACGAAAAGTTGTTTTTGACAATCCCGACGAGCGAAAAGTACTGGAAGGCATTACTCACCCTCGCATCCGCGACGAGATCGCAAGACAGCTTAGTGAAGCGAACTCTCCCTACGTAGTTCTGTCGTCACCGCTTCTTTTGGAGAGTGGCCAGAACACATTCGCGAACTATGTCGTTGTCGTTGATGTACCTGAGGAAGTTCAACTGACACGAACCATGGCACGCGACGACAACAGCGAGGCACTGGTAAAACAAATTATGGCAGCGCAGCTAGATCGGCAGACGCGCCTGTCGCGGGCAGACACGTCGATTCCGAATGATGGGAGCCTCGAAACGCTTTATGAGCGTGTTGAAAAACTGCACGAGGACTTACTGGCAAGAGCCGCGGCGGCCTCAGGCGAGTAGCGCTTTTACCCGCAACATTATCTCCGCGTTCGCTTCAGGCACCTGAAACTCATCGAGCGAGCCCGCATCCACCCAGGCCAAAGGTTGCCCTTCTGCCCCATGCGGCTCGCCATTCCAGTCTTTCACTTGGTGAACATCGAGCAAGACCTGCTTTTCCCCGTAGTCATGGCTCACGGTCATAAGGGGAACCGTCTCACCAATGCGGGTGCCAAGCTCCTCCTCGAGCTCACGCGCCAGCGCGGTTTGCACGGATTCCCCCGCTTCAACTTTGCCTCCGGGAAACTCCCAATAGCCGGCAAGGTGAGTGCCTTTGAGGCGCCGCGTAAGGAGCACGCTGCCTTTTGAGTCAATCAGTACACCGACCGCCACATGAATGCGACTTGCCATCAGGTGCGGTACTCAGCGTTTATCTTGACGTAGTCGTAAGAGAAGTCAGTCGTCCAGATCGTCGCAGTCTCATTGCCACGGGCCAAATCAATGACGATCAGTAGATCCTCAGGTGCCATGGCCGCAACGCCCGCCTGCTCGGTATAGCTCTCAGCGCGCGCGCCGTTCTCAGCAATCAGCGTGCCGTTGATGGACAGCGAGACTGCATCAACGTCCAGGTCCTCTACCCCCGCACGTCCAATGGCTGCGAGTATGCGTCCCCAGTTCGGGTCTGACGCAAAAAGCGCTGTCTTTACCAAGGGAGAGTGCGCGACCGTCCGCGCTACCGAATCCGCCTCCACAACGCTTGTTGCACCTGAGACCTCAATGGCAACAAACTTCGTCGCACCCTCACCGTCTCGCACAATGTCCTGTGCTAGCTCCGTTGCCAGTGCGGTCAGAGCCGATTGAAAGGCTTGTGCCGCGTCTGTCGTAGTAGGAGAAATAACAACATCAGACTGACCTGTCGCAGTCAGGGTTACCGCGTCATTCGTGCTGGTGTCTCCATCGACCGTAATCCGGTTAAAGCTGAGATTGACGGCGGCACGCAACATGCCATCTAGCATTGCTGGTGGAATGGATGCATCTGTTGCGATGAAACCCAGCATGGTTGCCATATTGGGCTGAATCATCCCAGAACCTTTGCTCATCCCTACGATCCGGCAGGTTTGACCATTCACCTCAACTGTTTTGACTCGCAGTTTTGGTCGCGTATCAGTGGTCATGATGGCCCGAGCGGAACGCGCCCAATTTGCCTCGGACAAATCAGCCATGGCCCCAGGTAGAGCGGCTTCAATCTTGTCTACTGGCAGTAACTCGCCGATCACACCGGTGGAGAAAGGCAATACACGGTTGGGAGCGTCATTCGTCAGTTTGGCAACCGCTGCACAGCTCGCCTCACAGGCGTCCATACCGGGCTTGCCGGTACCGGCATTGGCATTACCTGAATTGATCAGGATGTAACGCGCATCCTGACTAACGTTATTACGCTCCGCGACCACCACAGGTGCCGCGCGAAACGCATTTAAGGTAAAGACCGCCGCCGTCGAACTTCCCTCGGCGATCTCGATCAGCGTCAGATCATCACGGCCTTCATATTTGATGCCCGCTTGCGCAACCCCGAGCCGAACGCCCGGGATAGAAAACTCGCTCATACTCAGTTAAGCGCTCCGTGACACTGCTTGTACTTCTTACCACTGCCACAGGGACACGGATCATTACGGCCCACCTTGGGTGCATCGCGCACCATCGGTTGCTGTGGTGCCTCTGCCTGCTGGCCTGACGCCTGTTCAGCCTCTGGCAATGCCGAAGCCTGCGCGTGCTGGAAGGCTAACTGCTGTCGCTCCGCTTCTTCGCGACGCTTTTGCTCAATCAGCTCTGCTTCATCCTGTCGCTTGATCTGAAGGTGGCTCAAGATACGCACCACTTCTTGCTTCAAACGCTCGAGCAACGCCTCGAATAACTCGAAGGCCTCACGCTTGTACTCCTGCTTGGGGTTCTTGTTGGCGTAGGCGCGCAAGTGAATGCCCTGTCGGAGCTGATCCATGGTTTGGAGATGCTCCTTCCAGAGTCCATCCAGCACCTGCAGCATGACTTGCTTCTCAATCTGGCGCATGGCGTCACCAATGAGCGAGCCCTTTTCGTCGTAGGTTGATTGCACCGACCCAATGATGCGCTCGCGCAGCGTCTCCTCGTGAAGGTTGGTGTCTTCCTCTAACCAACTAGCCACCGGAAGCTCCTGCGCAAACTCGGTTTTGAGATACTGCTCAAGCCCCGGGATATCCCACTGCTCTTCAACGCTCATCGGTGGGATGAAGCGATCGATACCGGTGTGGATAACGTCCGCGCGGATATTCGTGATCATCTCCGCAACATCGTCTTCATCCAGCAATTGATCACGTTGCGAGTAGATAATCTGACGTTGGTCATTCGCAACGTCATCGTACTCGAGCAACTGCTTGCGAATATCGAAGTTACGTCCCTCAACCTTACGCTGCGCGCGCTCGATCGAGTTGGTCACCATGCCGCTCTCGATCGCTTCACCACGCTCCATGCCGACCTTCTGCATAATGCCGGCCATGTTGCCCATGAAGATGCGCATTAAGTTGTCGTCGAGCGATATGTAAAACCGCGATGCACCAGGGTCACCCTGACGCCCTGCACGACCGCGGAGCTGGTTATCAATCCGGCGTGACTCGTGCCGCTCGGTACCCACGATGTGAAGACCACCGGCATCGAGGACGGTTTGATGACGCTCTTCCCAGGCTGCACGCGCTGCTTCCTGAGCCGCCTCGTCGTCGAGTCCTGCAAGCTCGGCCTCAAGGTTGCCGCCCAGCACAATATCGGTACCGCGACCTGCCATATTGGTAGCGATGGTGACGACGCCCGGCCGCCCGGCCTGAGCAATAATCTCCGCTTCCTGCTCGTGGTACTTCGCGTTCAATACCTTGTGCTCGATACCCGCCTGCTTGAAGTACTCCGAGAGCTCCTCAGAGGTCTCAACCGATGCCGTACCCACCAAGACAGGTGCTTTGTTCTCGATAATGCGGCGCGTCTCCTCGACGATCGCCTCGAGCTTCTCCTCTTTCGACATAAAGACTAGGTCGTTCATATCCTTACGCTTCATCGGGATGTTGGTGGGAATAACCACACACTCGAGGCCATATATTTGGCGGAACTCGAAGGCTTCGGTGTCCGCGGTACCCGTCATACCACTCAACTTGTCGTAGAGGCGGAAGTAATTCTGGAAAGTGGTCGAGGCCATGGTCTGACTCTCGGCCTGAATGTTCACGTTCTCCTTGGCTTCGATGGCCTGATGAAGACCCTCGGACAGACGGCGTCCCGGCATGGTCCGACCGGTGTGCTCGTCGATCAGAACCACCTGGCCGTTTTGTACGATGTACTCGACGTTGCGGTTAAACAGATTGTGAGCGCGAAGCGCGGCATTAACGTGGTGCAATAAACCCAGGTTCGTTGACGCATAGAGCGAATCATCGGATGCAAGCAGGCCCTCATCAATCAACATGGTCTCGATCTGCTCGTGCCCGTCTTCGGTCAACTCGACCGTTCGCTGTTTCTCGTCGATAACGAAGTCACCGTCTTCAGCTTCTTCACCACTTCGGGGCGAGAGCTTTGGGATGAGCTTATTGATCTTGCGGTAAAGCTCAGAGCTATCTTCAGCTGCACCCGAGATAATGAGTGGCGTCCGCGCTTCATCGATGAGAATCGAGTCCACCTCATCGACAATGGCAAAGGCCAGCTGCCCTTGCATCTTGTCCGCCATGCTGAAGGCCATATTGTCGCGAAGGTAATCAAAGCCGAACTCGTTGTTAGTACCGTAGACGATATCCGCTGAGTAGGCTGTGCGTTTTTCTTCTTGTGACTGACCAGCCTTAACCACACCGACCTCAAGGCCAAGAAAGTTGTAAAGCTTGCCCATCCACGCCGCATCACGAGACGCGAGGTAATCGTTAACGGTAATGAGATGAACACTGTTGCCAGATAAGGCGTTGAGATACGCGGGCAGTGTGGCTACCAGCGTTTTACCTTCACCGGTTCGCATCTCTGCAACATTACCTTCGTGAAGTACAACACCACCGATTAACTGAACGTCAAAATGGCGCATACCCATGGCGCGGACACCACCCTCGCGCACAACAGCGAACGCTTCGGGCAGCAGGTCATCGAGTGACTCGCCCGCTTGGTAGCGATCGCGAAACTCCTGAGTCTTTGCGCGTAATGCGTCGTTGTCTAGCGCCTGCATGTCTTCTTCAAGCGCGTTGATCGTTTTGACTGTTTTCTTGATCCGCCGCAAAACACGATCGTTTCGCGAGCCGAATATCATCTTCAGCGGATTTGCCATGGTGTTTCCAATACTAAGTGTTAGGGTCTTGCGCAGTCTGCGCCTTCAATGGAATCGGTGAACATCACCGGAGATCATGAGCGACCTTAGTTAGGCGTGCGCCGTAAATAGCTGGCAGGGTCGACCGGACGGCCGTTTTTGTGAACTTCAAAGTGAACGTGCGGGCCGGTAGAACGACCGCTGTTCCCCATGAGGGCAACAACGTCGCCACGACGCACCATATCGCCCACTTTGACGAGATTCTCTTGGTTGTGTGCATACCGGGTGATGACACCATCACCATGGGCAACTTCAACCATCTTGCCGTAGCCATAGCGTTCACCGCTCCAGCTGACGACGCCGCTGGCAACAGCGACAATGTTCGAGCCCGCTTTACCGGCAAAATCGACGCCTTCGTGCCACGCCTTCTTGCCACTAAACGGATCAATCCGCGTCCCGTAACGCGATGACAGCCAGCCCGACAAAATGGGGCGGCCCGATGGTGTTGCATCGCTCTTGACCTGCTCGCCCTGGATAAGCTCAGACAGGATGTCGAGCTGCACTTCACGATCGTCAAGCGCCGTGCTCAAGGCAAACAGCTCACCTTCCAGCGCGGGAATGAGCTCACGCGCATCTTCCTGCGAGGTCATCAACGGACCACCGAGGGCAGGCGCCATATCAAAGTTGAACTCGCCGGGCTCAAGCCCTGCGCTTTGAGTAAGGTTCATGCCGACAGCATCGAGCCGTGTTACCCGACTCTGCAGCTCAGCAAGCAGCAGTGTCATGGACTCGAGTCGACGCTCCGCTTCTACAGCCATATCCGCCAGCGCTTCCGCGCGCTCCCGCGCTTCCTCCGCTGCCAGAGTCTCCTCGGCGGCCTGCGCTCTCGCAACGCCTTTCTTCATGCCGAACTCATAACTGAGCCCCGCGAGCGAGACGGGTAATCCAATCAAAAATGCCGAGACAACCACGCGCGTCCACCGACCGATTTCGACGGTTTTCGAGGGTCCCTCATTGTTGATCAGAATAAATTTCACGGGTGTTGCGAACGTCTATTTAGATGACGCCACTATGCCAGAGTTACAGGCCCTGTGAAAGCGGAGATGTAACGACTGTGAACTACCGCGCGATTAAGCGGGAGCGTAGGTAAGGAACGGTTGCTGGTATGAAATTGGCGCGTCTTCGATGTCTTCGAAAGTCACCATTTCCCAGGCCTCCTTGTCGGCGATTAGGGTGCGCAATGCCAGGTTATTCAGCGCGTGGCCGGACTTGAAAGCGCGGTACTCACCAATGAGGCTGTAGCCGAGGAGATACAGGTCACCAATCGCATCGAGCACCTTGTGTTTAACGAACTCATCATCGTATCGGAGGCCGCCATTGTTAAGCACCTTGTAGTCATCAATAACAATCGCGTTATCCATACTGCCGCCACGCGCAAGGCCCTTTGATCGCAGGTATTCGATTTCTTCCACGAAACCAAAAGTACGCGCACGACTGACCTCTCGAACGAAAGACGTTGTCGAGAAATCAATTTCTGCAGTTGCAGCCCGGTGCTTGAAGACCGGGTGATCAAAATCGATTCCAAAGGAAATTTTGAAGCCTTCCATCGGTAGGAAAGTCGCTTTCTTGTCACCGTCAGTGACGGTGACCTCTCGCTTCACGCGAATAAACTTCTTGGGCGCGTGTTGCTCAACAATACCGGCGCTCTGAAGCAGGAAGACAAAGGGAGCCGCGCTACCGTCCATGATAGGGATTTCAGGGGCGGTCACATCCACATACGCATTATCAACACCCA
>CAJWQE010000101.1 GCA_913045375.1 uncultured Halieaceae bacterium
CGTGCTGAGCGAATGACATCCTGGCATTTGGCCGTAGATCGCACGCTGTATACGCGCTCCTAGGGCATGACAGAAAAAAAGTCTCTTTCCTGTCTTCGTGGTCGACACAAGTGGCGGCAGATTAGACCGGATAGCCTTGCCTTGCTCCGAGGCGAAGTTGTTATGCGTCAACGCTGTGAGCGTTGCGGGAAAGAGCGAACCAAGGCGCGTTAGAGCACTTCGATGCGCTCGGTGCGGATCGTACTTTAAAAAGTATAGACCCAATACAAAGGCCTTACTCAGCGTTGCTCATTTCAAAAGCGAGCCAGTGTATGCGGACAAAACCAACCCCAGCGTGTACTATTTTTCGTAATCATAAGTGCACGAAAATAGCGATCAAAACACGGGCTGAGATCCTAGGGGGATTGCCATGACATCCATGTTGTATCCGACGACAAATCCATCAGCAGCGGAGCAAATGGTCGTTGCGCGCGGCGAAGGGCCGTACATCTATGACCGCTCAGGTAAGCGCTACCTCGAGGGCATGGCTGGTCTTTGGTGTACCTCACTGGGTTACGGCAACGAAGAGATTATCGAAGTGGCGACGCAACAGATGCGTGAGCTCAGCTTTAGTCATATGTTCGGCGGCAAGACCCATGACAGTGCCATGATGCTGGCAGACAAGCTCGCCGGCATGGTGCCGATGAAGAATGCTCGTGTGTTTCTAGGTAACAGTGGGTCAGACGCTAATGACACACTGGTCAAGATGATTCGTTATCACGCCACGGCGACTGGCCAGCCGCAACGCACAAAAATCATTGCGCGAGATAAGGGCTATCACGGCGTGACGGTAGCGTCGGCTTCACTGACAGGGATACCCACAAACCATAACCATTTCCAGCTACCGTTCGATGCCTTGGGCGTTATCCGAACCGGATCCCCTCACTTTTATCGCTCAGCCAATCCGGGTGAGAGCGAAGCGGAATTCGTCGCGCGGCGCGCAAGCGAGCTCGATGAGCAAATTATTGCTGCCGGTCCAGAGACGGTTGCCGCGATGATTGCTGAGCCCGTGTCAGGGGCGGGTGGTGTACTGATTCCTCCTACGGGCTATTACGAAGCCATTCAGGCAGTTCTGGATAAATACGGCATTGCGCTGTGGGATGACGAAGTCATCTGCGGGTTTGGCCGTCTGGGAACAGATTTTGGTGCCAATGCCATGGGGATGCGTCCTGAAATGATGGTCTTTGCAAAGGCGCTTAGTTCGGCGTACGTGCCAGTCAGTGCTGCGGTCGTTAGCAGTGATTTTGTCGAGGCGGTTGAGAGCGCCGCATCGGATATGGGTGTATTCGGTCATGGTTATACCTACAGCGGACATCCCCTGGGATGTGCCGTGGCCCACAAAGTGCTGGAAATTTATGAGCGGGATAATGTGTTTGAGCACGCAGCGCAGGTCGGCGAGTACCTTCAGGAACGGCTAAGCGCGTTTGGTGATCACCCGCTGGTGGGCGAGGTGTCTGGAAAGGGAATGATCGGTGCGCTCGAGCTGGTTTCCAATAAGACCACAGCGCAGCCGTTTGAAGGCATGGCTGTGGGCCAGTATTGCGCGAAAGCGGCTGAAGCCGCGGGACTGATTATTCGGCCATTAGGCGGTAACCGTGTTGCCCTTTGCCCACCACTGATTCTTCAGCGTGAGCATGTCGATGAACTCATCGATAAATTAACTATTGCCGTTAATGCGACGCTAGATTTTGCCAAGCAAGAGCAATTGCTGACCTAGGTGAGTTAGTCAACGCAGTGAAAGTACTTCATGTCGAAGCTGGGCGTTACCTATACGGTGGCGCTCAGCAGGTTGTCTGGCTCAATGAGGGGCTTGCACGCAGAGGCATAGAGAACGTCCTCGTCTGTCCCACAGGCTCCGATATTGCGACGGCCGCGGTGGGGAATGCGCGCGTTCACGCAATTAAGATGTCCGGTGATCTTGATCTAGGTTTAGTGCCCCGGCTCCTGCGAATCTTAAGAGCAGAAAAGCCGGACCTTGTCCATATTCACAGTCGGCGTGGTGCCGATATTTATGGCGGGCTGGCGGCGCGTATCGTGGGGATCCCGGCGATTCTCTCGCGACGGGTCGATAATAGAGAGTCTCGGCTCCTGTCGCCTTTCAAATATGCGCTTTACGGCCGCGTAGTTGTTATTTCAAAGGCAATCGGCAGCGTATTGGTGTCATGCGGGGTTGATGCCTCAAAGATTGAAACAGTGCGAAGCGCCGTTAATGCCAATGCTTACAGCACAGAGGTCGATAAAGACTGGTTCCAGTCCGAGTTTTCCCTGCCGAGTAACGCAAAAACGCTTGGGGTCATCGCGCAACTTATCCCGCGAAAAGGCCACAAATATCTACTGAACATCCTGCCTCAGTTACTTGAGGCGCACCCGCAGCTGCAGGTGCTAATTTTCGGTCAGGGTCCGCTTGCCACAGAGCTGACGGATCGGATCGCTCAACCGGAGTTTGAAGGACGAGTAAAAATGGCAGGATTTCGTAATGATTTACATCGTGTGTTTCCCAACCTCTACGCGGTCGTTCATCCTGCTGAGCGCGAGGGTCTAGGTGTGGCGTTATTGCAGGCATCAGCGTCTGGTGTGCCCGTTGTAGCGGCGAGGGCAGGCGGTATCCCTGAGGTTGTCCTCGATGATGTGAATGGCATCACCTTTGATATAGCCGATGAGGTAGGGCTCTTGAGTGCATTAGAAGCCTTACTCGCTGACAAAGCACTTCGCGACACGCTCGGCGCCGGTGGCAGCCAACTAGCTCGTTCAGAGTTTTCTATCGATGCCATGGTTGAGGGAAATTTGGAGGTTTATCAGTCCGTTCTGGACAACTAAGAGCGTAATGAACGACTCCGGAGTCCGTGTTTTCGCATGAGGCCCCTGATTTGGTCGTAGCTCAATCCCAGTAATGCTGCCGCTTGCTTTTGGTTGTTGGCTGTTTGGTCTAGCGCCTGCTCCAACCATGACGCTTCCTGTTGATCGAGTGCGGCTCGCAGATTCCTGGGAAGTTCCGAGTTCAGCTCGCTTTTTGATAAGGCTTCAGGGGGCGGAGTGTCCGATAATCCGTTGTTTCTAACTGGCCAAGGGTTGATGACCAGTTCAGCAATTTGTTCTCCGTCTTCACCTTGTCGATGGAGTGAACGCTCGATGACGTTTCGAAGTTCACGGACGTTGCCCAGCCATTCGTAGCGATATAGCTCGCTTTTAGCGTTAGGCGAAAATCCGGGAAAATGATGCCATCCTGACTCAGCGGCGAAACGAACAGCGAAATGTTCTGCGAGCAGTGTTATGTCACCGCCTCTCGCACGCAGTGGCGGCATATTCACCACGTCGAATGTGAGCCTATCTAATAGGTCCCATCGAAATTCTCCTTTGGCGGCCATTGCCGGAAGATCCGCATTGGTCGCGGCTACGATACGGACGTCGACTTTAATCGTTTGGCTTCCGCCGATACGCTCTAATTCACCGTATTCGATGACTCGAAGTAACTTTTCTTGAAGTGCGAGTGGCATGGTGCCCAACTCATCCAGGAAGAGGGTCCCCCCGTCAGCGCGCTCAAACCTGCCTTGATGGCTTCGGCGAGCGCCCGTAAAGGCCCCCGGCTCATAACCAAACAGTTCGCTATCGAGCAGGTTTTCCGGTAGCGACGCGCAGTTCAATTTGATGAAGGGTCCCTGCCACCGGGAAGATAAGAAGTGGAGCCGATTGGCCGCGATTTCTTTACCGGTACCACGCTCTCCTGTGACCAGGATAGATCGATCAATTTCTGCGAGATTGGAAATGTGATCAAGCGCCGTATTCAGCGCGTGACTTTCTCCAATAACAGTCTGCATCGTTTCCATAGATCAAGTATAGGCAATAAAAACTCATAAATAAGGCTTTTATTACTCTTATTAAGGTAAAAATTACCTTTAATGTAAGTAAAATAGCGCCATTGATAACATTGGATTCTACATAGGGTGTTGTTTTTTATAGCTTTTATTGAAGTGGCGCACAAATGGCAGTAACCACTCAGGTTTAACGCAACAGTAGGAAAACAGACATGGGTATTTTTTCGAGGCTATCGGACATCGTGAATTCAAATCTGAATGCGATGTGTGACAGCGCAGAAGATCCGGAAAAGATGATTCGTCTGATCATCCAGGAGATGGAGGACACGTTGGTTGAAGTACGATCGGCCTCCGCGCGCATTTTGGCTGATAAAAAGACGCAGGAGCGGCAGTTGCGCTCCATGAAAACTCAGGCCACGACTTGGGAAGAGAAGGCGAAGTTAGCTTTATCCAAAGATCGTGAGGATCTGGCGAGGGCCGCGCTCCATGAGAAGCGGCGCGTTGAGTCAGAGGCTGCAGCGCTCGAGGGAGAACTCGAGTTGGCTGATGAGCACATTGAGCAGCTACACCACGAGGTAGCGCAGCTCCAGACAAAGCTTGATGATGCCCGTGCGAAGCGCAAGGCGATCCTAATGCGCGCAGATTCTGTTTCACAGCGCCGTAAAACACAGACCCAGATTCATCGAAACCAACTTGACGATGCATTTGAGCGTTTCGAGCGCTTTGAGCGGCGCGTCGATGGAATGGAGGGTGAGCTTGAAGCGATGAACTTGGGTCGAGGCAAGCCAAGCCTCGCTGATGAAATTGACGCATTGGCAGCGGATGACATGTTGAGCGAGGAGCTCGAGGTGCTGAAGCAGTCTATGGAGGTCGAAAAGAATGCATAAGACATCAGTGCAGTTTGCGGCCTTGTTCCTCAGTTCAGTGGCGCTCTCCACGTACGCAGATGTTGAGCGTGAATTCAGTGTTGATGATTTTGACAGTGTGACGGTATCCCGGGAATTAACCTGAATCTTGTGATGGGGTCAGCCCCCTCGGTTACTGCCGTTGCCGAGAAGGACAGCGATCTAGATCGACTCGAGATCGAAGTAGAAGAAGGTGTATTGGAAATTCGACGGGGCTCATGGGTTTCCAGCCTTTTCAGCATGGGTAAGTCTCATGGGAGTGTGACGGTCAATGTGGTCGCAAACGAGTTACAGGCTGTGAGCTCGAGCTCAGGTGCGAACGCAGACCTCACTGATATCACCTGTAGTGATTTGCGGTTGGATGCATCTAGCGGTAGCCGAGTAGAGGTATCGGGTCGCTGCGATACAGTGGTAATCGACGCCTCCAGTGGCGCTAATGTCGACAGCAGCGATCTACTCACAACCGATGCAGATGTAGACGCCTCGAGCGGCGCAAGTATCCGGGTCTTTGCGCGCGACAGCTTTAGCGGTGATGCATCGAGCGGATCAAGCATTCTGGTATACGGTAATCCAGAGGTGGCTGAGTCAGAAACCTCCTCGGGAGCCAGTATCGATCTGCGCAGTCATGCGCAAACGATTTAGACACCCCTAGGAGTATTTTGATGGAAGGTATGTTTGCTATTGGATTGGGATACGTCGCTCTTTTGCTGCCTGCGATACTGCTGTTCACCCTACTTAGCGCAAAACAAAGGGGCCTTGAGAAGCGACTTGATGCACTAGTGCAGATGGCGAGGATTTCAGGTGACGTTGTAGGCGTCGATGAGATTAGTCAACCACTTGCTCAAGCGGCCCCACGCCGAAGCGGGCAGCAATGGGGAATTATTTTGACTGTGACAGCTGTGGGTGTCGCAATTGCTGGTATGTTGATTGGCGAAGAAGGCATTCTCGGTTTCGCGATTGCCATGGCTGGCCTGGGCATAGGTTTGACTCTCGCCCAAGTCTGGTCCGATCGTAGCGTCGAGAACCCACCAAAGGCAGCACTCTGAGCTATCGCTGCGACGGACAGTACTGGAGAGGTTTGTGAGTTTTTTAGAATTTATGTTTGTACCGATGATCCTGCTCATCACGGTTGTGGTTCCGATCTGGATTACCTTGCACTACCGCAGCTTGAATAACTCAAGTAGAGCGCTCAGTGACGATGATCGACAGAGCCTCGATGAGATGCTCGAAGCGGTGGATCGCATGACAGATCGCATCACTAATTTAGAAGCCATCTTGGATGCTGACCATCCGAACTGGCGGAATGAGAAGGAAGACAATCGATGAGTTACAGACGCCGAAATCATTATCGTAGTTTTGACTATGGG
>CAJWQE010000102.1 GCA_913045375.1 uncultured Halieaceae bacterium
AGGAAGTCATTGAATGCATTGATATCGCCGTCAAAGCCTACTTCTTCGATGACCTCTTCCATCTCACCACGGATACGCGCCACCTCTGAGAGGCCAATGTTGTGTATCTCCTCAGGAGTCATGTCGGTTGTGGTGAAGTGTCGCGCCAACATCGCATATACCGCCTTGCCACCGGGGAGGGTGCCAATACCCGGACGCACTCGTGTCTTTGGAAGGTATTCCTCCTCGATGAAGCGTTTGAACTCGGCATACGCTGGGGTCAGCTGGTCGGCAATGATGGCTCGCGCAGACGATTTAAGCTCAGCAGCTGACTCAGGGCTGATCGATGCAGGCATGGTCTCAAAGACGCCCCAAAATGGACTGTCTTCTGGGTTATCCACTATGAGCGCATCGAGTTGGTTGGGTACACGCTCAATAATGATGCGCGCCTGTGTCCGTTCGCGGTCGACACCGGCCTGTAATAAGGCCTGGTATTGCGCGAGTTGAGCTGGGAGGTTCTCGAGGCGCGCGAGCCAGTCAACATAGTCGGTCTCTGTCGCCATCGGCAGACGCTCGACCATAGTGTAGCGGTGTTGTGGCCCACTTCGCATGTTCAGTGCAATTAGGTGTAGGCCACTTTCATACGACTCCACCTCTTCTTGCAGCGATGTTTTGAGCATCCGCTGATTGAGTTGTGCTGTTTCACTCAAGGTCGCGGGGTCAATGCGATCAAGGTCATCAATAAATGCCTTCGTGTCCTCATTGCGACGCTCCAGCACATCAGCACTCAAGTCGGTCCAGCTTTGATTGCCCGACATGTCACCGTATTCGCGTCTGTACTCTGGGTATTGCTCCAATACCCAGTCCCAATGATTGCTAATAACGGCCTCGAGAGACTCGTCCGAGGCGAGCGTTGTGCCCGTGTTTAAAACAAAAAAAGCCGGCAAAACTAGCCGGCTTATGACGTTCATTCTCATAAAACTATTCCTGTCCGCTTTATTCGCGACCCAAGATGGATCGAGCCACCAGTTCGCGCATGATTTCCGAGGTGCCACCGTAAATTGTCTGAATACGGGCATCGACATAAAAACGGGAAATGGGATATTCGGTGGTATAGCCGTAGCCACCAAAGAGCTGCAGGCATTGATCCGCAACGTCACATTGCATCTCACAGCTTGCTAGCTTCAACATCGCTGCTTCTTCGGTTGTCAGTTCGTCGGTCGCATACTTATTCGCGCACTGCTCGTAGAAGGCGCGATTTACCGCCACCTGGGTTTTCACGTCAGCAAGCTTGAATCGCGTATTCTGGAATTGACCTACTTTTTGACCAAAGGCCTCGCGTTCTTTCACGTACTCGATGGTGATATCCAACGCTCCTTCGGAGGCCGCGACGGCCTGCGCAGCAATGCCGAGGCGCTCACGGGGCAGTTCATCCATCAGGATAGCGAAGCCTTTATTGACCTCACCCAGCAAGGCATCGGCGGGTAGGCGAACGTCAGTGAAGAACAACAACGCCGTATCCGATGTGTGCTGGCCAATCTTCTCGATTTTCTTCGACTTTTCGAAGCCTGGCGCATGCGCATCGACCAGGAACAGCGATGTGCCTTTGGCGCCTTTGCCCGGGTCGGTTATCGCTGCGACGATTACGAGATCGGCGTGAATACCGTTTGTGATGAAGATTTTCGAGCCGTTGAGTACCCACTCATCGCCGTCTCGAACAGCGTTGGTTCGAATTCCTTGCACGTTGGAACCTGCACCGGGCTCGGTCATGGCAAGTGCACCCACGACCTCACCGGTCACCATGCGTGGGAGCCAATGCGCTTTTTGAGCCTCTGTACCGTGTCGACTGAGGTAGGGCGCAATTATGTTTGAGTGAATGCCGTAACCAGATGCGAAGCCACCAAAGCCCATTCGGGATAGTTCTTCGATCATAGCCAGTGTCACGTGGGGTGTAGTCCCTGCACCGCCATACGCCTCGTCAACGTCGGGGCACAATAGGCCAGCTTGCCCGAGCGTATTCCAAAGCTCGCGAGGCACCATATGATTGTGTTCCCATTCCTCGTAGTAGGGCGAAATTTCCTTTTCAAAGGCACGGCGTGCCATATCGCGGAAGAGTGTGAGTTCGTCTAGATCTACTGCTTGATTCACTTTTGAAGCCTCAGTATGTTCGTGTAACACAATTATGAATCAAACCTTGATCTTGCACCAACTCGAGGCGTACCCCATGAATGAATGCTATGTCCCCGTAACCTCGTCTGCGCACATAGCGTCCGTAGCACCCTGGTTACCGGCGGACAAATTTCAAGCCGCGTTGGTCGACGTTCACGATCGCGGCTATGTGATTATTGAAGACGTACTGTCACCAAGCGATTGTGATGACTATCGTCAGATTCTCGAGCACTTCATGGCTGTGTCTCCGACGGGACGAAATGTATTTGAAGGCACGAGCAGTCATAGACTTTATGCACTGCTGGCAAAATCTGACCGTTTCGCGGACATGATCGAGCATCCTTTGGCGTTAGCCTTCGCGGAGCACTTCCTCGGCGAGTCCTGCTTACTGTCCGCCTGCTTGTCGATTAATTTGCATCCCGGAGAGACCGTCCAGCCCTGGCATACCGATGATGGCCACATTTCCGTGCCTCAACCTCATGGCGTGTTTGGTATTTCCGTATTCTGGGCGCTCGATGACACCACTGACATGAATGGTGCAACCGAGGTCCTACCGTTCAGTCATCAATGGGATACCCCTGACATCGCAGGTCGCCTGCAGGACGAGCACTTTGGGCGGCGTGAGGACTTATTTGACACTTCGCAGCGAGACACTGCATGTGTAAAGGCCACCATGAAAGCCGGTTCCGTGATGATCATGCGCAGTGATGTCTGGCATCGCGGTGGCGCCAATCAGACCGACACCGATCGCTTAATTGTCACTCCACAATATTGTCCTGGCTGGGCGCGTCCCTTGGAGACGATGCTGTTAGCCGTGCCGCCGGAGACTGTGGCGCGTTTACCGAGCAGAACACAGGCGCTTCTGGGTTATTCCATACACACACCTTTTATGGGTTATGTGGATGGGATGCATCCGAGTCGCGTTCTGCAGTAGAGTTGGGCTATTAATCAAACAATACAAAGTCGTTTCACTTACTGGAGAAAAACAATGCGTGATTACACTAAGTTCTACATTAATGGCGCCTGGGTGGCACCGTCTGGAAGCGATACCTTGGCGGTCGAGAATCCAGCGACCCTCGAGCAATGCGCCACCATTGCCATTGGTAATGAGGCTGATGTCGACACTGCGGTAGCGGCAGCGAAAGCCGCCTTTGAGACCTTTAGCCAGACATCGGTGGAAGAGCGCGCTGCACTGCTGGATAAAATTGCAGAGATTTACACGTCGCGAATTGGGGAAATCGCTGAGGCGATTCGCGAAGAGATGGGTGCGCCAATCTCTCTAGCGTCGACAGCTCAGGCTTACGCAGGCCTCGCTCATATCACGGAAGCGGCAAAGATTCTCCGAAACTTCTCCTTCTCCGAGGACCTTGGCGCGCACCGCGTGGTCAAAGAACCCATCGGCGTCTGTGGCCTGATTACGCCATGGAACTGGCCCATGAACCAGGTCACCTGCAAGGTGGCTCCAGCGCTGGCAGTCGGTTGCACGATGGTGCTCAAGCCCAGCGAGGTGGCGCCACTTTCATCGTATATCTTCACCGAGATTATGCATGAGGCAGGGGTTCCAGCAGGGGTCTACAACATGGTCAATGGCGACGGACCTGGGGTGGGAACAGCGCTTTCCAAGCACCCTGATGTCGACATGATGTCGTTTACCGGATCAACGCGCGCAGGCTCGCTGGTGGCACAGAACGCAGCGCCGACGGTTAAGCGAGTCACTCAGGAGCTTGGCGGGAAGTCACCGAATATTATTCTCGATGATGCCGATCTTGAGGCGGCGGTGACACGTGGTGTGCTCCACATGTACAACAATACCGGGCAGTCCTGTAACGCGCCCTCGCGCATGTTGGTGCCACGTAACCGATTGGCCGAGGCTGAGCAAATTGCCGCGGCGGTTTCTCAGTCAGTGGTTGTGGGCGATACCGCGAGCAAGGATACGACCATGGGACCTGTGGTTTCTAAGGTTCAGTGGGACAAGATTCAAGGGCTTATCCAGAAAGGCATTGATGAGGGAGCGAAGCTGGTGTGTGGCGGCACAGGACTTCCCGAGGGTGTTGATGCAGGTCACTACGTTAAGCCCACGGTGTTTTCTGAAGCAAACAACGACATGACCATCTCTCGTGAAGAGATCTTTGGTCCTGTGCTGACCATGATTCCTTACGATTCAGAGGAAGAGGCGATTCGCATTGCTAATGACACCCCTTATGGCCTTGCAGGTTATGTCCAAAGTGGTGATATGGACCACGCTCGCGCGGTGGCGGCTAGGATCCGTGCTGGCAACATCCACATCAACGGTGCGAGTGGAGGGCCTGATATTCCCTTTGGTGGCTACAAGCAGTCGGGTAATGGCCGAGAGTGGGGTGCCCATGGCTTCACGGATTACCTTGAGATTAAGGCGATCGAAGGCTACACCGCCGCATAACAGCAATACAGCAGTGGTAGGGAGCGCGTGGTGTGACTGACCTCATTTTAGCGATTGATCAGGGCACCACAGGCTCAACCATTGCGCTGATGGACACCGATGGCAGGTTGCTGACATCGGTGAACCATGAGTTTCCGCAGATATTCCCACAGCCAGGATGGGTTGAGCACGACCCTGAGAGCATCTGGCAGTCCGTATTAAACGGTTTGTCCGCCATTTTTTCCGACACGCAATACCTGGTTTCGCAGGTCGCTGCGATTGGCATCACCAATCAGCGAGAGACGGCGGTGCTGTGGGATTCTCAGACGGGTGAGGCGGTGCATAACGCCATCGTCTGGCAGTGTCGGCGAACCACCGATGTCTGCGAGGGTCTTAAAGCCGCGGGTCACGAAGCGCTCATCAAAGCCAAAAGTGGACTTGTGCTCGATCCTTACTTTTCTGCCACTAAGTTCAAATGGTTACTCGATAACGCACCAAACGCGAAAGCACTTTTGGCCGAGGGGCGTCTGCTAGCCGGTACCATCGACACCTATCTCATGTGGCGTCTCAGCAATGGCAACGTGCATAAAACCGATGTATCGAATGCCTCGCGTACCTCGTTGATGTCACTTGAAACCCTAGAGTGGGACGCGGAGTTGCTCGATATCTTCGGTGTGCCGCGCGACATACTTCCCGAAATTTGTCCGTCCAGTGGCCGGTTTGCCGTTACAAGCGGTGTTCCGGGCTTGCCCGATGGATTGCCCGTATCAGGAGTCGCTGGAGACCAGCAGTCCGCCTTGTTCGGACAGGCCTGCTTTGAGCCCGGCGACGCGAAATGTACCTTCGGCACGGGGTCCTTCATTCTCATGAACGCGGGCACTAGCCCCATCGCTTCTGACACAGGTTTATTAAGCACGGTGGCCTGGCAACTCAAGGGGCAGGATGCGGTTTATGCGCTAGAGGGTGGTGCCTTCGTTTGCGGGGCTGCAGTGCAGTGGCTGAGGGATCAATTGGGCATCATCGAGAATGCGGCAGATATTGAGGCTTTGGCTGAGAGCGTGGAGAGCGCAGGTGGCGTGGAGTTTGTTCCAGCACTTGCTGGATTGGGCGCCCCCTATTGGGCGCCTGAGGCTCGAGGCACTTTGACTGGGCTGACACGTGGCTCAGGCAAAGGCGAGATAGCGCGTGCAACGCTAGATGCTATGGCACTTCAAAATGTCGATATTCTCATGGCGATGGAAGCCGATATCGGTCAAGTGATGACCGCCTTGAAGGTCGATGGCGGCGCATCGGCAAATAATCTCTTGATGCAACTTCAATCAGATTACCTCAATCGACCCATTACCCGCCCTGAGGTCATCGAAACGACGGTGGCCGGAGCCTGCTTCTTGGCGGGTCTGGGTGAGGGCGTTTGGGCCAGCGTCGACGATGTTGCACGTGTTTGGCGCTCTGATCGGGCCTTCGACGTCGGATTGACTGACGCTGAGCGTGCTGAGCGAATGACATCCTGGCATTTGGCCGTAGATCGCACGCTGTATACGC
>CAJWQE010000103.1 GCA_913045375.1 uncultured Halieaceae bacterium
TTGCGAGGGCCTGATTGCATTCGATTCTTCCATGCCATGTATGGCAATGATCCAATTGTCTGGGACGATCAGCTAACGGGTATGACTCGGCTTCGAGTTATCACGAATTACCTCACCCGCATGCGCCATTGCACAAAGAAAGGAAAGTTGGACCTCATTAGTAAAGGGCCAACGCCGACGGCCAATGCGCTCATAGGAAAGAGAGTAGCGCCCTGGTTTAGCCACGAGGCTAGACGCACAAAAGACGACGTTGTGATTTTTGGTCACTGGGCGTCTATTGATGGCGTGACTGACTCACCCAATGTCATCGGACTCGATACAGGCTGTGTCTGGGGAAATAAAATGACACTGATGGCGCTCGAGTCCCGGACCTTCTATCGGTGCAATTGCTAATGATGACCTTTGATCTAGCGCCGACAGCACGGATCTATAAGGTAGGCGGAGCAGTCAGAGACACCCTCTTGAACTACCCACACAGCGAGACCGACTGGGTGGTCGTCGGTGCCACGCCTGAGGCTCTGCTGGCATCAGGATTTAAGCAGGTGGGCGCCGATTTTCCAGTTTTTCTCCATCCGGAAACAGGCGAGGAATTCGCCCTGGCGAGAACCGAGCGTAAGTCAGGTCAGGGTTACCACGGCTTTACGGTTCATGCTGACCCATCGGTAACGCTTGAGGAAGATCTTCTTCGGCGCGACCTCACCATAAACGCCATGGCGTTGGATGAGCACGGTGATCTCATCGATCCCTACGGAGGGCAGCGTGACCTCGACGCAAAAGTGTTGCGACACGTTTCCGCTAATTTCTCAGAGGATCCGTTGAGAGTACTTCGCACCTGCCGGTTTGCTGCACGCTACCACCACCTTGGCTTCACGGTGGCCGAGAAAACCATGCAACTGATGCGCGATATTGTCAGAAGCGGCGAGTTATCGGCGTTGGCTCCCGATCGAGTATGGCGCGAGACAGAGAAAGCGCTTAACGAGAACACGCCTCGGACCTATTTTTCGCTGCTGCGGACATTAGGCGCAGACAAAATCGTCCTCCCATTTGTAGTCACTGACAACTCGCTCGATGCACTCGACTCAACGGCTTCCATCGCACCAAACAGTCTTCACCGGTGGGCTGGGCTCGCGTCATCCGCGGCCGCGAATAAGCAACTAGTCACGCCAGTCATCAACGTTCCAAAACGCTACGACCAATTGGCTGCGCGAGTTCAACTTTATCGAGGCAGTCCCCCACAAACCCCTGAAGATACGCTGGCATTTCTTGAGCATTTCGATGCATTTAGGCAGGGCTCGCAGTTAGCAGATGGACTTGTCGTGCTTGGCGCCATCGATGAGACCTTTCATAAGGCACAGGTGGCCCGTATTGAGAAAGGAAATCAGCTGTTGGCAAGTATTCGCGGCGAGCAGTTTATGCAGCAGGGTTTAAAGGGGCCTGAGATAAAGGCAGCCATATCAGCAGAGCGCCTGCGTCAGTTAAACGCACTAATGGATGACTGACCTTTACCGCTGAGGACTTCGAGCAAGCGTCAGTGATACGCCAACGCATGAAGCGGCTGGAACGGCGCCCGGCTTGTTGATATGAACGGTTACCTGACTTACCGGCCAGCGGTCAAAGATCTCATCGATGATTGCCTTGCATAACGCCTCGAGTAATTCGAATTGCGAGGCGGACACGAACGACATCACATGTTCGGATATTGCGGCGTAGTCGAGCGCGTGACACAGATCATCGGTTTCGGCAGCCAAACCAAAATCCGCCGTCAACTCCAAGTCGATTTCTAGGCGCTGCTTTACGGTCCGTTCCCAGTCATAGCAGCCAATAATTGTCTCGGGCTGCAATCCGCAGATCCTAACAACCCCGTTCATGCGGCCTCACCATCAGCCGGTGGTACCAGCTCAGTGATTGGCCAGCGCGCACGAACCGATGGTGACTCTGGGTCACGCTCACCGCGAGCCAGACGAAGGGCCCCTGCGTAGGCGATCATGGCGCCGTTATCCGTGCAGAGACTCGGGGCGGGATATATCACCTGTGCGCCATCTTTCCCCAGTGCTTCTGCCAGACGCTCACGCAATCGCCGGTTTGCACTGACGCCGCCTGCCATGACGAGAGTGGATACCCCCTCCTGCTTGAGCGCTCTTCTGCACTTTATGAGCAATGTGTCCACAACCGCCTCCTCGAAGCAGCGCGCAACATCAGCCCTGGCTTGCTCATCGAGTGAGTCAGCATCCGATAGCTGTTTGATGCAGGTACCTACATGGGTTTTTAACCCTGAAAAACTAAAGTCCAGCCCAGGATGCTTCACCATAGGCCGGGGGAAATCGAAGCGATCCGGATTACCTGTTTGAGCCAAGGCTGCCACATGCGGACCGCCCGGATAGGGAAGGTCGAGCAATTTAGCCGTCTTGTCGAAAGCTTCCCCTGCCGCATCGTCAACAGACTCACCCAACAGCCGATAGTCTCCGAACGCATTCGCTCTAATAAGCTGCGTATGGCCACCTGACACCAGCAGCGCTACGAAGGGATAGTCGGGCGGTTCGTCGGATAAAAGGGGCGCCATCAAATGCCCCTCCATGTGATGAACTCCCAACGAAGGCACACCCAATCCCGCGGCAATGGATCGAGCGACAGTCGCACCCACAATAAGCGCACCGAGCAACCCCGGGCCCGACGTGTAAGCAACCGCATCGATATCAGTCTTATCAAGACACGCATCAGATAGAACGCGGTCAATGAGCGGCAAGGTCTTTCGAATATGGTCTCGAGACGCCAGCTCCGGCACCACGCCACCATACTCTGCGTGCACTGCCACTTGCGAATAGAGAGCCTCGGACAATAAACCCCGCTGAGTGTCATACAGTGCAACACCTGTCTCGTCGCAACTGGTTTCTAAGCCCAAAACAACCAAAATTCAGTGTCTCTCAAAAAATGCGGAAGTTAGCACGATGTTAGCCTTTGCAAAACGTCGCTGGCCTACCTATACTGCGCGCCCTTAAATTTGATGTGGCGACTACCCGCTCATCAGGAAACGACAGGATTAGTTTAATGCCTTCAGTAAAGGTAAAAGAAAACGAGCCCTTTGACGTTGCTTTACGCCGATTCAAGCGTTCGTGCGAAAAAGCCGGTCTTCTGGCCGAAGTTCGCAAGCGCGAGCACTACGAAAAGCCGACTACGGTTCGCAAGCGTGCCGCTGCTGCAGCTGTGAAGCGTCACCTCAAGAAAATGTCTCGGGAAAACCGCAAGCGTCAGCGTTTGTACTAAGACCCTACCGACTAGCGAGATGACTGATTCCGAAAATTTAGTCGCCCGAATCAAGGCCTCAATGAAAGAGGCCATGAAGGCACGCGAAAAAGAGCGTCTCGCCACCATCCGGCTGATTCAAGCCGAATTCAAACGCGTTGAAGTTGACGAGCGAATCGAAATCGATGACGCAAGAGCGCTTGCGATCATGGATAAGATGGTCAAACAGCGTCGGGATTCTATAAGCCAGTTTGAGAGCGCAGGCCGTGACGAATTAGCCGCAATTGAGCGAGCCGAAATCAACGTCATTCAAGAATTCCTCCCACAGCAACTCAGCGAAGATGAGATCCTCGCTATTATCGACGACGCGCTGAGCGGTATCGATGCGACAGGCATGGCTGCTATGGGGCCGCTGATGGGTGTCATCAAGCCCAAATTGCAGGGTCGCGCCGACATGGGTGCCGTATCCAAGTTAGTTAAGGCTAAACTGACGTCTTAATCACCGGCTAAGGTCATCCAACATGGCCCGACTTCCACAGGCATTTATCGACCAAGTCCTTGACCGGACCGATATAGTTGATGTGGTTGATCGCCGGGTAAAACTAAAAAAGACGGGTAAGAACTTCTCAGCCTGCTGCCCATTCCATCAGGAAAAAACACCCTCCTTTTCTGTTAATCCCGAAAAGCAGTTCTACTACTGCTTTGGCTGCGGTGCAGGTGGCAACGCACTGGGCTTTGTAATGGATTACGAGCGGATGGAGTTTCGCGAGGCCATTGAGTCCCTCGCACAAGCAGCCGGCATGGAGCTGCCAGCAGAAGAAGCTGACGCTGCTCCTCAGATAGATCATCAAAAACCCCTCTATGAGTCCATGGAGAAAGCGACGCGATTGTATGAGTCGCTTCTGCGGAAGCATCCCACTCGGGGGCGCGTTGTCGACTACCTGAAACAACGCGGTTTATCTGGTGAGATCGCTCGAGACTTTCGACTGGGTTTTGCGCCTGAAGGGTGGGATAACCTTATGAACACCCTGTCGTCGGAAGAAGATATTGAGCATGCACTAACGGCAGGGCTCTTAATTGAAAATGACTCGGGGCGAAAATACGATCGTTTTAGAGATCGCGTTATTTTCCCGATCGTAAATCAACGAGGTAAAGTCATTGCCATGGGCGGCCGAGTGCTGGGAGATGGAAAACCCAAGTATCTCAATTCACCTGAGACGCCGCTGTTTTCAAAGTCGCATGAGCTTTACGGTCTCCACCATATCCGAAAATTTGCGAAGAACCTCTCGCGCATTGTCGTCGTGGAAGGCTACATGGATGTTATTGCGCTAGCGCAATTTGGCATCCATTACGCCGTAGCGACATTGGGAACGTCAGTAGGCAAGCCGCATTTAGAAATGCTTTTCCGCCGTGTAGATCAAGTCGTATTCTGCTTCGATGGTGACGAAGCCGGCAGGAAAGCCGCGTTCAGAGGTATGGAAGCTGCCCTACCCATGATGGAAGACGGACGCCAAGTGAAATTCCTCTTCCTCCCAGAGGGCGAGGATCCGGACAGTGTCGTGCGCAACAAAGGCTCCCAGCACCTCGAGCATTTATTCGATCACGCTGATCCTCTGGAGACTTTCCTGTTCGATCAAATGACACAGGGAATCGATCTCGACACCATGGATGGCAAGGCACGGCTGTCAAAACTGGTAGCGCCCTACATCAACCTCATTCCTGATGGTGTGTTTAAAACGCTCTTGTTCAAGTCGCTCGCGACTCGCACGGATATGGATGTCGAGAGTTTGCGGCGATTGAGAGAAATCGAAAAACCCGTAACAGCAGAATACGACTCCGCTCCTGGTACAGAGCCTGGTGAGATGCAAAGCGAAGCTGACGCGCCCTCTGATTATCCTGAGGGGCATGAGCCGCTTCACGACAGCGACAATCACTATGGGGCCCCGGCGCGTTTGGAGCCTCATAGTGCTGTACTCTTGCGAGCGCTGGGCTTACTTGTCCTCAAGCCATCCTCTGCAAGCGCGATAACGGATGAATTGCTACCTGAGCAAGGCGGGATGCTAAGTAACTTGCTTCATGACGTTGTAAAACAGGTGCGTGAAACTCCAGACCTCAGCACTGCCGCCCTACTCGGCTACTGGATGGGTACAGATGAAGGTGAACTGCTGAGTGAGGCCGCGGCGAAAGAGGTCATCGATGACGAACAGCACATTAGTGAACATCTGATGGCGATCCTAAATAAGCTGTCGAGAGATCGGCATGTAACTCTTTTGCGTAAACGCGCTGAAACTTTGAAATCTGTGGCCTACACTGACTTGAGCAACGAGCAAAAGCGCGAGCTCGTAGCACTGACGACTGAGATAAGACAACTCTCTGGACGAAATTGACGCGCTGTTCGTTCAGGGCGCGGAAATACTGATAAAAATTGAATAAAACGCTCAAAGTCCAAGTTTTGACATGGCTTATTACACTTGCGACCGCTATTATTGCGGGCTTATTTTTTTTCGACCCCTTTTTCTCCGGACCGATACATGTCTGATTCGCTACAACAACAATCTCGCCTCAAGCAACTTATTGCAAAAGGCAAAGAGCAGGGCTACCTGACTTATGCCGAGGTGAACGACCACCTTCCTCAAGATATCTCAGAGCCAGACCAGGTCGAAGACATCATTCAGATGATCAATGACATGGGG
>CAJWQE010000104.1 GCA_913045375.1 uncultured Halieaceae bacterium
ACAGTCTTGAGGCGCTTCATGGTGTAAACTCTCCATGACTACGCGGTAGTCGTCGATATGTATCGTTTGAGCCATGAGAAACGCCAACAGATGAACGACAAAGCAAAAGCTGATCTCATCCCTACTGTCACCGTTTCCAGTGGTGAAAAGTTCGTAACGCCCGCGGGTGTCCACGCGATAAAGGATGGCATTAAAACAGCGAAAGAAACGGCGCCACGTCTGAAAAAGCCGGATTTTTTGCGAATGCGCGTTCGCCATTCTCCAAAATACGAATCGGTCAAAGACATCGTCAAACAGCACAGACTGGCTACCGTTTGCGAAGAAGCAAAGTGTCCCAATATTAGCGAGTGCTGGTCAGCTGGAACGGCAACTATCATGCTCATGGGCGACGTTTGCACGCGTGCCTGCCGATTTTGCTCTGTGAACACGGGTAACCCGCGCGGTTGGTTAGATCTTGAAGAACCTGTGAACACGGCAAAGGCAGTTCAACTTATGGGGCTTGCCTACGTTGTTCTTACATCGGTCAATCGGGATGATCTGACCGACGGCGGCGCCGGGCATTACGCCGAGACGGTGCGTGAGGTGAAAAAGCTCAACCCGCACACAGGTGTAGAAGCGCTCACCCCTGACTTTTTAGGTCTTGAGTCCGCCATTGATGTCCTTCTTGAGTCTGGCCTCGATGTGTTTGCACAAAATGTTGAGACAGTAAAACGTCTCACACACCCGGTTCGCGATCCGCGTGCAGGCTATGAGCAAACCCTGAATGTGTTGAAGTACGCGGCTGAACAATCCGACGTCATCACCAAGACCTCGCTGATGTTGGGGCTGGGCGAGACGGATGATGAGTTGCTCGACTGCATGGATGACTTGCGTGAGGCTGATGTTGATGTCCTAACTCTAGGGCAATATCTGCAGCCTACGTCGAACCACCTTCCGGTGGAGCGTTTCGTTACGCCCGATGAGTTTGAGCGCTATCGCGAGTGGGGGTTGGAAAAAGGCTTCAGAGAAGTGGTATCGGGCGTCTTTGTTCGATCGAGTTACCGTGCGGAGCGTGTTCTCGAATTTAATAATGTTGGTTTACAGGAAGACTAGCGGGCGGGCGTCAATGAACCCAAACTGCTGTGTACCACTTATCGGTGGCCATGCTTTGGCAGGCCTTGAGTGATCTATCTCAAAGAATCGGATAGACACTTTTGGCGTATCATAAGTAGCACACTCAATGCGTCGTTCGCTGATGCAGGTTGAGTCCTAATAGAACTGATTGAGAGACACGGAATAGTGACTGAATTCAAACGCGTGGGGTTATTGGGTCGTCGTGAGCACCCCGGCGTAGCACACGTTGTCGCCGAATTGTTAGACCTGCTCGATAGCCGCGGCATTGATGTGGTCCTCGAGGACCGTCTCGCGACCTTGGCTCACTTTGAAACGCGGGCGATGCAGCCTCGCGATGCAATTGGTGCAAATGTCGATCTGGCCGTCGTGATAGGCGGCGATGGGAGTTTGCTGAGTGCAGCACGCACGCTGGTTAGACACGATTGCCCGGTAATTGGTATCAACCGTGGCAGGCTTGGTTTTTTGACCGATGTCAGCCCGGATGATGAGCTCGTCGCTCACGTTACCAGTGTGCTGGACGGAAACTACTCGACTGATAAACGCTTCTTGTTAGATGTGGAGGTCTATAGCGACGGCGTACAGACGGGGCAGGCTGAGGCACTGAACGATGTAGTCGTAAACTCGGGCACCTCGGCTCAGATGATTGAATTTCAGCTTCAGGTTGACGATGAGTTTGTCTACCGAATGAACGCTGACGGTTTGATTATTGCCACTCCAACAGGCTCGACCGCTTACTCCATGTCGGCTGGCGGCCCCATCATGAATCCAAAGCTCGATGCGGTTGCCCTGGTACCCATGTTTCCGCATTCGCTTACCAGCCGTCCTATGGTGGTACACGGGGAAAGTGAAATTCGAATAGACACGCTTGAGCGCAACAAGAACAATCCACTGGTGACCTGTGACGGACAGGTATCGCTGACCCTAAAGCCGGGTGACTCGGTTATCGTGCGCAAGAAGTCCAGAGCGCTGCGTCTGCTCCACCCACCGGGGTACAGTTTTTACGCCAGTTGTAGAGATAAACTCAGATGGTCTGATGCACTCACGTCCTGATATAACAACGCAGTGGCGTCAGGCACCGGTAACCATCTCGATTCTCGCCATTTCAACTCTGGTATTCGCGCTGATGAGCCTCTTTGGAGATGCCATAATCTTAGATTGGTTGGCATTCAATAAAGTCGAATTCAATGGCCGTCGCTTCGAGCTGGTAAGCCCGGGAAGTGAGTATTGGCGGTACGTTACACCTGCACTCATACACTTCGGTCTAATTCATATTCTGTTTAATGGGCTTTGGATTTGGGAGTTCGGTAGTCGACTCGAGCTGAGGCTGGGCTCGATGTTTACGCTCAATTTATTTCTGGCAGGTTCCATTGGCGGTAACTTGCTACAGAGCTGGTGGAGTGGTCCGTCAATTTTCGGCGGCCTTTCGGGCGTCGTCTACGCCTACATGGGTTGCCTTTGGGTAATGTGGCGATTGCGACCCGGGTTGGTGCCGATTGATGTGCCCGCGGTTTTCACCTTTATGTGGATTTGGCTGTTCATCGGTTTCACTGGAATTCTAAAAACACTAGGGTTGGGGTCCATTGCCAATGGTGCCCACCTGGGCGGGTTACTGGTGGGTATCGTAACGGGCGTCATTATTACCCGATTGTTTCCAAAGCGAGGCTGATGCGTTGTCCAAGAATTATGAAGAAGCGATAAAGGCCATGCCGGCCGAGCTATACCAGCGGATGGTTGATGCTCTATCCGTGGGGAAGTGGCCAGATGGCCGAGAGTTGACGGAAGCGCAGCGCGAGCAAACGATGGATGCAGTCATCTTGTGGGGTAAATTGCACTTGCCTGAGGATCAGCGTATTGGCTTTATTGATAAGGGGTCAAAAGCGGGCAGCAGCTGTGACGACCCCGTACCCTTGAAGTGGCAGTGAGGAGCGGTAAACCTGCATGGCAGTGAGTGGAAATTTAAGAAAAATGGTCACGGAGCTCTCGAGTGACGTGCAGTACCACCTTCCCATTGGTGATGAAAGAGTTCACCTGAATCCCTTGATAGGCAGTCATCTGACGTTGTCTTTTACCGGCGTGATTAACTGTATTGAATGCGACCGTAAGTCGAATAAGAGCTTCAGTCAGGGATACTGTTTTCCCTGCTTCAGGCGTCTCGCTGCCTGCGATAGCTGCATTGTGAGTCCAGAGAAGTGTCACTACGATGCGGGCACCTGTCGTGAGCCCGATTGGGCACAGTCTCACTGCTTCGTTGATCACATCGTTTACCTGGCTAATACGTCAGGTGTGAAGGTGGGCATTACGCGTCATTCTCAGGTGCCTACGCGCTGGATGGACCAGGGTGCCACACAAGCACAACCCATAGCGCGCGTTCAGCATCGTCAGCTATCAGGCTTGTTGGAAACCGCACTTGCAAAGCATGTGAAGGATAAAACCGCCTGGCAGACCATGCTGAAAGGGAATGGTGAAGCCGTCTCGCTTGAGGAGAAACGCCAGGAGCTCATGAGTCTCTGTGAGGACGATATTCTGGCGCTGCAGGATCGGTTTGGTCTGCAGGCACTGCAATTGCTGGAAGATGAACCGACGGTCAGCATCAACTATCCAGTGGTCGAATTTCCCACTAAAGTCAGCGCGCATAATTTTGACAAGAATCCGCTGGTTGAGGGCAAATTGATGGGCATTAAAGGACAGTATTTATTGCTCGATACGGGCGTGTTGAATATCCGTAAATTCGGTGGTTACCACATTGAACTGGAGACAAGGTGATGATGCGAGAGGGCGCACCGAAAACCATTTATCGGAAGGACTACACAGAGCCTGACTTTCTAATAAGTCATGTGGAACTTGCCTTCGAGATTGCAGACGGCAATACGCGAGTTACGAGCTCACTTCGCATCCAACGCAATGGTTCGCACGAGAGACCTTTAGTCCTCGATGGCGAGGGCCTCGGTCTAATTACTGTTTCAGTTGATGGCGGCAAGCTCGACGAGGGCGCCTTCAAATATGTCGGAGGGAAACTCACGGTTGACACCGTGCCCGATGAATTTGAGTTTGGTGCTGTGGTTGATATCCAGCCGGAGACCAATACCTCACTCGAGGGGCTCTACCGTTCCCGCACCATGTACTGCACCCAGTGCGAGGCAGAGGGCTATCGAAAGATCACTTTCGGTCTTGATCGCCCGGATGTTTTATCAACCTACACCGTGACCCTGTCAGCGGATAAGGCCCGCTGTCCAGTCCTTTTGAGTAACGGTAATGAGGTGTCTCGAACAGACTTGGCTGACGGACGCCACCAGGTCGTATGGCACGACCCTCATCCCAAGCCAAGTTATCTATTTGCCATTGTTGCCGGCGACCTTGAGCTCGTCTCTGACACCTTCACCACGCAATCAGGGAAAGTGGTCGATCTGCGCATTTGGGTTGAGGCTAAGGACACCGGCTATTGCGATCATGCGATGGATTCACTGAAAGCATCCATGCGTTGGGACGAGGAGCGTTACGGACTCGAGTACGATCTAGACCTCTTCAATATTGTTGCCGTTGATGACTTCAACATGGGTGCGATGGAGAACAAGAGTCTGAATATCTTCAATACCTCCTGTGTATTGGCGCACCCTGATATCACCACTGATCTGGGTTATCAGCGCGTCGAATCGGTGGTCGCTCACGAGTATTTTCACAATTATTCCGGGAATCGCGTGACCTGCCGCGACTGGTTTCAGCTTAGCCTTAAGGAAGGTTTCACGGTATTCAGGGATGCAGAGTTCTCTGCCGACATGAATTCGCGCGGTGTGAAGCGCATTGAAGATGTCTCATTCCTGCAAACCCATCAGTTTGCTGAGGATTCGGGCCCTATGGCGCATCCGGTCCGGCCCGATTCGTTTATAGAAATTTCCAACTTTTACACGATGACCGTGTATGAGAAGGGCGCCGAAGTTGTCAGGATGCTAAACACCTTATTGGGCGATGATGCGTTTTACGCGGGCGCCAAACTCTATTTCGATCGATTCGACGGCATGGCGGTGACCTGTGATGACTTTGTCGATGCCATGCAGGAAGCCTCGGGTAAGGACCTCAGTCAGTTCCGGCGATGGTATGAGCAGGCCGGCACACCGGTGGTTTCGATTGAGAAAGCATTTGATGAGACCTCAGGCAGGCTCGATCTAACCTTCACACAGGCTAACCCACCGACGCCGAGTCAAGATGACAAGCCGCCACTGCATATTCCTTTGACGTTGGCGTTGATGGAGAACGGTCAGCATGCGGACATGGGAAATGGCGCATCGTCTCGCGTGATGGAGCTAAAAGAGTCGACACAGACGTTCTCGTTTGAGGGCTTCAGTAGCGAACCCGTTATTTCCGCTTTACGCGGATTTTCTGCGCCAGTTCGACTCAAAATGGAGCAATCCCAAGACGATTTGATTGCTTTGATGGGCGCTGATAACGATCCGTTTGTGAAATGGGACGCGTCTCAGCGCTTGGCATACGCCGCAATCGATAGAGGCGCTAAAGGCTTAGAGCGAGACTACGTAGACGCATTGAAGCAGGTACTGTCTAGCGACATCGAAGACGCGATGAAGGCGCAGTTGCTGAGCCTGCCGACAGAGGCGTCGCTGGCCGATAGGGCTGCGCAAACAGGGCTCGTTAACGTTCACGATATCCACGATGCCAAGACCAATGTGGCGGCTGCTGTTGG
>CAJWQE010000105.1 GCA_913045375.1 uncultured Halieaceae bacterium
CTCGAGAGGGGTTCGGTAGCGTTCGCCTACAAGCGCAGCCTCGCGTTGACCTCACTCAGTTCAAAGAGGATGTTCGCGATGCACTTGATGGTATTACGTCATTCCCACGGGATCTGGAACCACCTCGCATTAGAACCATTGAGTGGAAAGAGACCATTCACTACCTTACTGTGAGCGGAGAGATCGGTGAGCGCGCTTTAGGCCGTTTGGCCGAGGAGTTTAGGGACGAACTTATTTCCTTAAGTCACGTTAGCGATGTGGAAATTGGGGGTACGCGCGAGGAAGAGGTCACCATTGAGGTCTCGGAGGAGGCGTTACAACGCTACCAGCTTAGTTTCGCTGAATTAGCGACGGCAATACGCGCCTCATCCATCAACCTGTCTTCAGGAGAGCTTAGAACCGCAACGGGTAATATTCAGCTGCGAGCAGAGAATCTGGCTGATTCGCAGACCGATTTTGAGAGCATTATTGTCCGCGAGTTACCATCTGGCGCCCAGTTGCGGCTGGGTGATGTAGCCCGTGTTATCGACGGCTTCGAGGATTTCGAGTTAAGTGCCTCCGCAGACGGCGTGCCCGCGGTGATGCTTCAGGTCAGACCATCGGATCGCCTATTCATCAACAAAACCTCAGCGCAGGTCAATCAATGGATCGACTCAAAACAGGGACAGCTCCCGGCTGGTGTTGAATTATTCAGCCTGCAAGACGCCGCCGATGCTTACCAGTCTCGTATGTCGCTCATCTTTGATGCGGCGTGGATGGGGCTAATTCTCGTCATGATTATTCTACTCTTAACGCTACGGTTCACTGTGGCGCTCTGGGTCACCGTGGGTATCGCTGTCTCATTTGTCGGTGCGTTTATTTTTCTGCCCGTTGTCGATGTCTCCATCAACTTCTTATCGACCTTCGCGTTTCTGCTGGTGTTAGGTATCGTCGTTGACGATGCCATTGTCGTCGGAGAGAGCATCCACCACCATCGAGAGGATCTCGGGTTTGAGGCTCAAGAAGCCGCTATTGTCGGTGCATCAGCCGTTGCTCGACCGGTCATCTTCGCTGTGTTGACGACCGTAGTTGCGTTTGCACCCTGGGCATTTTTATCGGGCCCTCAAAGTGAGTTTTTGCGACATCTCTCCGCGGTTATAGCTTTCGCCTTGGCATTCTCGTTAATTGAGGCTTTTTGTATTTTGCCCGCGCATTTACGGCATTTGCCTGCGCGCACCGATGAGACGCGTGGCTTTGCACTTCAGCGCCGCATTGCCGACGGCATCATGACGTTTGCTGAGAAAACGTATGCGCCGCTGCTAGCTAAGGCGCTGGAGTTGCGGTACACGCTCAGTGCTGTATTCCTTGCGGGTTTTGTCGTTGCCCTGACGCTCGCCAGTACCGGCTGGGTGAGATTTTATTTCTTCCCTCAACTCGAGAGTGAGACCTTGGTCGTCAATGTTGGGCTGCCCACGGGTGTTCCGTTTTCACGCACCGAAGCGGTCATGAATCAGCTGAACCGAACCAGTGATGGGTTGAAGGCCCAATACCCGGTGGTTGGCGCGTTCACGTTTGCCTACGACAATCAACTCGAGCAGTACGTGCAGTTGCCGCCACCTGGCGAGAGCAATATCAGTATGCGCGAGGTTGCAGAGACCTATCTGGATACCATGGGCGATATTCCCGATGCAGAAAATATCAACGTGCAGTACACCGCTAATCAGGGCGAGGCCGTACTCACATTTGTTTTCGCGCATTCGAATGAGGAGCGACTCAAGCAGGCCGCGGCTGAACTTAGAAACTACCTAGTAACGTTTGACGATGTCTTTTTCGTTCGCGATAACCAGCGTGGCGAGATCGATGAGCTGAATATTCGCCTGAAACCGGGCGCTCAAACTTTGGGGGTCACACTCTCCGATGTGTCGCGTCAGGTTCGCCAATCCTACTATGGCGAGGAGGTTCAACGCCTGCCTCGTCAGTACGGTGATGTGCGCGTCATGTTGCGTTACCCACAGGATGCCCGCGAGACCTTAACATCGCTTCGCGACCTCAATGTGCGAACCAGTGACGGGCGTCTCATCCCCTTGGCAACCGTGGCTGACATCGAGGTGCGTAAGGCTTCGCAACGGATTGTTCGCAGGGACGGCCAGCGCATCTTTGAGGTGTTCGCTCGGGTAAATGTGGACTCGATGGGTGACATCAACGACATGGTTCAGGATGAGTTCATTCCTGAGCTTCAGCAGCGTTATCCCGCATTGCAAGTCATCAAAGGCGGGTGGGAAGAGCAGCAAGCTGAATTTATGACGGAAGTCACCCGTCTTTTCACCATTGCCATGTTGACCATTTATGCGCTTTTGGCGGTGGCCTTTAGATCGTACACCTTGCCGACGATCATCATGTCAGCGATTCCGTTCGCGTACATGGGCGCTATTTTTGGTCACCAGCTGATTGGCATTCCGCTCGATATGTTCTCGTTCTTCGGTATGGGAGCGGCCGCGGGGGTCGTCGTGAATGATAATCTGGTCCTGATTGATTACATCTTGAAGCGCGAGGAGAAGGGTGACGATCGCTTCACCGCTATTATCAACGCGGCGAAAAATCGTTTCAGACCGATTCTGCTAACCACGCTCACGACCTTTGTTGGACTCATGCCGATCATCGCAGAGACGTCTCAGGCGGCCGCGTTCCTCAAGCCATCAGTTATCTCGCTGGCGTTCGGCGTCTTCTTCGCCTTTTTCGTTAGCCTGTTCTTGGTGCCTGCGCTCTACCTGATTGGCGATGACTGGCGACAGACCATATCTTGGTTAGCGCGATTTTTCCCGAGGTTTTCCAAGGAAGAAGCAGCGTAAGCGCAGTCATCTGCGCCTACGTACAACCCCTTCGCCTACACGCCCTCGGCAAAAAATCCCACCGTCTAGCGAACGTCCTTCATGAGACGCCTAACCAGAGGCGATACCAGTAATACAGCGATACCCACGCCTACGCCGTACATAAGGAGCTCAGTAAACAACGCGTTGAATCCGCTGTTGTCGAGTCTCCCGTCCTCGCCGCCAATGCTTGAGAAGAAAATGGCGAGTTCCGACGCTAAATAGGAACCGTAAGCGCTGGCTAAGAACCATGCGCCCATCATCACGCCGACATAGCGGGCAATCGACAGTTTTGTAACGGCAGAGAGTCCAATGGGGCTTAAACAGAGCTCGGCTGACGTGTGAAGGAAATATGCCAGCACAAGCCACCAGGCTGACACCAAGCCTGCCGAGTCTGGATTGTTGAGCCCGATAAGCAGTGCACCAAATCCAAGACCTACTTGAACAATGCCGAGGCCAAACTTCGCTGGCGTCGAGGGTTCAATATTGTTCGACAGCAGTGCTGGCCACATCAGTGCAAAGAGGGGCGACAGTAAGATAATGAAGATGGCATTGGCGGAACCGAATTGCGCTGCGGTCAATTCCATGCCGAACAGCGTCAGGTCCGTTGCTCTGTCGGCAAATAAGGTCATTGATCCGCCCGATTGCTCAAACATCGACCAGAACACAGTGCTGATGACGATGAGAAAGAAAAGGGCGCTCATTTTTCCCCGTTCTTCTGAGTCGCACTGTGTCGCAAGTAGCCAGACGAACCACGCTAAGAAGAGAGCGGCCACGGCTGGCAGCATGAATCCGACACCATTGGGTTGTTGCAGAACGATCCAAATGACAAAAACGGATAAGACGCTGTAGACGCTGATCGTGTTCTCTACATTGAGTAGACCAAGCGATGCGCTAGCGGGTTGCTGTAAAACGGTGGGATCCGCTGGGTCGCCGTGACCTTCTAACCAGTCCTGGCCAAGCGAGAAAACAATTAAGCCAATGAGCATGCCAATACCAGCAGCGCCGAATCCGTAGGCCCAGCCATAGGCACTGGCTAGCCAACCACAGAGTAGGGATGCGCTAGCGGCACCGATATTGATGCCCATGTAGAAAATGGTGAAGCCTCCATCGCGACGCGGGTCATTGTCGCCGTAAAGTCGACCGACCACGGTGGAGATGTTGGGTTTTAGTAAGCCAACACCCACCACAATCAGCGCCAGCGCAAAATAGAATACGGTAATGGCCTGATCGTCCCTGACGACTTCTCCGGCGATATCTTGCGTGGCCGGTACCCCCTCAAACGCCATGGCGCAATGACCTAAAACGAGCAGGATTCCGCCCAACTTGACCGCTTTTGTTTGACCAAGGTAACGGTCCGACACAATGCCGCCCAGCAAAGGCATGGCGTAAACAAGCGCTGCGTAAGCTCCGAGGATCCGAAGCGCTTCACCGTCACTGAATAGGTGATGCTGAACCAGGAAAAGCACCAGTAGGTACTTCATGCCATAAAACGAAAACCGCTCCCACATCTCGGTGGCGAAGCAAACGAATAAACCGCGTGGGTGTCCGAACCACTCAGGGCCTGTCGGCAGTGCCTGTGTCGTCATGGTATTCCTTATTGTTGTTAACTAACGGTTGAACGGACCGTGTTTCAGGCTGCTGCTGATACGGGCCGCTTCTGTGTGGCTCCCAGTAGCGCACACATCATGTCATCAGGATCGCGGATTCGCTTAACTTGTGCAAATAGTGCGGCGGCCTGGGGGTAGCAGTATTGAAGATAGACCAGCCATTGTTTCAATGGATTGATCGAATACTTGCGGTCGTAGCGTGCCCCATTGGCTTCAAAGAACTGGATGAGTAGTTCTGCAACTTCCGGCCAGCTTATGGGGTTAACAGGAACCCTCTCCGCATGAGCCTTAATGGCGCGACCAAGGTCAGGTCGACAGAGCGCGCCTCTTGCCAACATGAATGCATCGCAGCCACTTTGCTCGCGACAGCGGTCGAGATCACTGGGCGTCCAGATCTCACCGTTCGCGATAATGGGAATGCCTCGCTGGTTAGAGATAGTGCCTAGCTGCGACCAATGCGCAGGGGGACGGTAGGCCTGTACTTTTGTTCTCGCATGGACCGTCAACTCGTTAATACCACTCTTAATCGCATAGTCGGCGATATCAGCGAACTGGGAATCGTCATCAAACCCCAGTCTCACCTTTGCGGTAACGGGCGTGTCTACAGGTGTTGCGTCTCTTACGGCCTTGCAAATATCGAAAATGAGCTCGGGGGTTTTCAACAAGGTTGCACCGCCCCGAGATTTATTGACTGTTTTCGCGGGACAGCCAAAGTTGAGGTCGATGCCAGGCGCGCCCAGCTTGGCAACTATTTTAGCGTTCGCGGCCATCAAAGCAGGATCTGACCCAAGCAACTGAACGTAAACCGGAGTACCAGAGGCGGTTCTGCCCTCATTTTTAAGTTCGGGGCAGAGCCGGTGGAAGACTTTTGGAGGG
>CAJWQE010000106.1 GCA_913045375.1 uncultured Halieaceae bacterium
TTACTTATTTCAACATAGGCACAATGCGCCTAAAGTTCTAAATTATGATCATCGCCGGTCACGACTTCGCTCAAGGTGCTCGCTCAGTAAAGACAACAGCTCTTCCATCTTCATACCGTAGGTATCGGGTAAGCAAGCTTCTCGACCTGACAGCGTTTTAGACGTCACTCTGCCAAATTTGGAGACATCGACACCTTGTTTGTAGTTCCATCCAACTAATCGCGTTGGAGGGGCATAGTATCTGGACAGATTTCTCACAACAGCGACCCCGAAACTGTCCACGTCATCCCAGCTAACGCATTGTTTTCTACCGAATCCAGAAAAGAACTCAAATTCGTCCTCTTTTAATTTTAAGTAGCCTCCGCCAGTTATTAGTTGGACCACATACGCAAGAGAACATAAACCAAAGAATACGTAGCCCACATGTCCCATGAGCTCACCATCTCGCGCCATGAAAACACCGCCTACAGTAAATAGTAAGGAGGCCAGCAGCAGGAGCAGGCTTTTGGCTTTACTCGTATGGAGTGTGAGTTCCGACATTTAGTATTGGATGCCTCCTCCGCAAACAGAATGTGAGGTATAGGACAATCCTAACCAGCCCAGCTGTTTAGTCACCTCAAGTCGCCAAGGCAAGCAAGCATCTTAGAAGTTATCACTTTGCTTCCGCGTTTCGAAACTCAACACAGGGCCCATTGACCATTAATCTGCTCCGCTCGGCCTTCAACTTCTAGTTTAAGCAGATGTGCTAACAATGACAGCTGCGCCCATCGGTGCATTGCTTCAGGGACGTCATCGTATACGGATACCACTAGTGTTTCGATAGACGCAGGACCGCCCCGCTCGAGATTCGCGACGACCTTTGCCTCACGCATCAGTCGGTGACGCACGAGCTTTTCCACCTCATCGCGGCAACCGGGAATGACTTCGCCGTGACCCGGTGCAATCGCGGTCACGTCGTAGTTCAATAGTCGCTGCAGCGATTCGATATAGGCTTTCATATTGCCACCGGGCGGCACGATAACCACGGTCGATCCATTCATGATGTGATCACCCGCGAAAACCATCCCCTCTTCCTCTAATAGAAAGCAGTAATGGTTATCGACATGCCCTGGGGTATGGATGGCGCGAATCGTCCAGTCGTTACCTCTAAATACAGCATCCTGTTTGAGATGGACGTCGGGCTTAAAGGTCAAATCCTGGTGCTGATCATCCGCTGTCACCGCACCAATCATGGGGACATTCAGCTCACGTGCTAAGTGCGCCGCCGCCGGCGAGTGGTCTGGGTGCGTGTGCGTGCACAAGATATGGCTTATTCGACCATCGCCCACACGCATGATGTGCTCAATATGCTCATCAATCGCGGGGCCGGGATCGATCACTACCACATCATCTGTTCCAATAAGGTAGGTGTTGGTCCCCGGGCCAGTCATCACACTCGGATTTGGCGCGACCAACCGACGGATGCGTGGCGATACCTGAACTGCCTCATCGTAGCCTTGCATATCAGCTCACCAGCTGCGCGATGGTAACTGCAGGATCGACATCAGCGTCGTAATCGACGCCGTCGACTTCAAATCCGAACAACTGTAAAAACTCTTGTCGGTAACCCGCGAAATCGGACAAGTCATTCAGATTGTCAGTGTCTATTTGATCCCATAGTCCAGCGACTTCTGCCTGTACCTCTGGCAGGAGCTCGAGATCATCCACGCGACAGCGACCCTCATCGTCGAGCGCCTTGTCACCGTAGAGCGCCTCACGGAATAGCCGGTCGATCTGCTCAATACACCCCTCGTGGGTGCCTTTTGCCTTCATCACTTTAAATAGAATGGCGAGGTATATCGGCATAGCGGGGATAGCGGCCGAGGCCTGAGTAACGACCGCTTTTAACACCGACACCCGCGCATCACCGCCCTTTGCTGCCAAACGCTCTCGAATAGCGACGACCCGCTTATCAAGATCTTTCTTTGCGGCGCCAATGGTGCCGTGCCAGTAAATATCCCAGGTTATCTTCTCGCCAATGTAGGTATAGGCCGTTGTCTTTGCGCCATCGGCCAACACGCCCGCGTCATCGAGCGCTTCAATCCACATCTGCCAGTCCTCACCGCCCATGACAGCCACCGTGTTGTCGATTTCCTCTTGAGAGGCGGGTTCGAGGTGAAACTCCTGAATAGTTCCCTTGTCAGTATTGATCCCCTTTTGTACCGCTGCTGACCCGATAGGCTTCAACGTTGATACATGAACGTCGCCTGTCACAGGATGCGTACGACGCGGCGCAGCGAGACTGTAAACAACAAGATCAACCTGCCCTAAATCCTGTTTGATCAGATCGATAACGCTGTCTTTGAGTTCCGCCGAAAAAGCATCGCCATTGATACTCTTGGCATACAGTCCGGCGTTGTCGGCATACCGATGAAAAGCGGCGGAGTTGTACCAACCAGCCGTTCCAGGCTTCTTCTCGTTCCCCTCTTTTTCAAAAAAGACGCCAATCGTGGATGCACCAGAACCAAAAGCGGCCGTAATCCGGGACGCCAGTCCGTAGCCCGTTGATGCCCCCAGCACCAGTACCCGCTTGGGTCCACCGGCTACATCACCTTTCGATTTCACGTGTTCAATCTGACGACGGACATTCTCATCGCACCCAACAGGATGGGTCGTGGTACACAGAAATCCTCGAACTTTAGGCTTGATAACCATGGACTTAACTCTCACTCGAAATATCGGTGCGAAAGTCTAGCATGCAAGCAGTGTTTCGTTAGAGACTAGTAACGCGGTCTGGGCCGCAACTCGAATAACGATAACGGAGATCAACCATGCAAGAATTCAACCCTATTTTGGGACCTGCGGCGCTACTCGCCACCTGGTCAGTCGTCATGTTCTTTATCTATGTCATCCGAGTGATGGGCTCAGGTGCAAAACTGGGCGAGCTGCCTCCAGGATTCAGAGGCCCCGACGGCGAAGCTGATGCTCCCGACAAAATGAAGTGGACGCGCCACAATTACGAGCACCTAATGGAACAGCCGACGGCGTTCTATGCACTGGTCATCATTCTCGCCATGGTCGGTGACACGTCGACACCATCACTCTATGCGGCTTGGACGTATGCCATTGCTCGTATTCTTCACAGCTTCTGGCAAATGCAAGTGAACACCATTCCTGTTCGCTTTCTACTATTTATGATCGCGACCTTGGCGCTCGCCATGCTCGGTGTCCACGCGGTCATGTTTACGCTGCTCTAATAACGTAGATGCTCGGGCACGCACTGCCTCGGCACACGTTAAAGCCGGCTCGACCCCGAGCCGGCTTATTTTTTAACCCCCTGCCACTCGATAACGCCTCTTCTCGAGAGACCCGCCCCAATGACTGGTAGACCTTTATTGGCAGCTATCGAGACCGGCGGCACCAAATGCATTGTCTCGGTGGGCAGAGACCCAACCGCCGCAGCACGACACCGAATAGAAACTGACTCACCCAGCGAAACTACAGCATCTATAGAGCGCATCCTTCGCAAGGCAATCGGCCATAGCAGCCTAGACGCTATCGGTATCGCAAGCTTTGGCCCGCTTGACGTAGACCCTGAGAGCGCTGATTACGGGCAAATCGGGCCAACGCCCAAACCTCACTGGGAGGGCTTCAATCTAAGATCGCATCTGCAGGAAGTATTTGATTGCCCTGTCATGTCGGAGTCGGACGTCAATGGTGCTGCGCTTGCTGAGGCACACTGGCAACTCGACCGTGCAATTCAGCACGTAGCCTATGTCACGGTAGGCACCGGCATTGGTGTAGGCGTTGTGCAAAACGGCAGCATCGTTAATGGACGGTCACACCCGGAAATTGGCCACATTCGCGTCGAGCGACACCCAAGTGATCGGACATTCTCGGGCACCTGCCCATTCCACGGCGACTGTTTAGAAGGACTGGCGTCTGGACCCGCGATCGTAGCGCGCTGGGAAGCCACGCTGGCCGATCTCAGTCAGGACCATCCAGGTCTGCTGCTAGAAGGTTTCTATCTTGGCCAGCTAGCCGTGAATCTCGTTCTACATCATCGACCCGACGTCATCATTTTTGGCGGCGGTGTCTCGCAAACACCAGGGCTCCTCGAGAGAATTCGGCATGAGTGTCTGCTGCTACTTGGGGACTACCTGCCAGAACTTGCATCCTCAGAGGCCATGGAGACATTGATTGCATCACCGCGGCTAGAAAACGATGCGGGAATACTGGGGGCCTTTATGATGGCCCACCGCACATTTTCAAGAACCAATAATTCGTAATAAAATTACATAAATTCGGGTTTAATCTGTTTTTAATCGCCAAATATGTATTTTTATTACATAATAGGCGCCTCTTAATTATAAGGTTCTACAGGCTATGCACGCCGATATTTTGCGCGTCACCCGCGCGATTGAAGAGCGCAGCAAAGACTTGCGTGACGACTACTTGAGTGACGTTGACGCGATGCGTTCAGGCGCACCGGATCGCAAGCAGCTCAGTTGCGGCAACCTCGCTCACGGTATGGCTGCCTGCTCCAGTGACGACAAGTCCGTTATCAAGCTCATGGACGCGGCCAATATTGGTATTGTGACGGCACATAACGACATGCTGTCGGCCCACGAGCCCTACAAAGATTACCCGGAACGAATTAAAACAGCGGCCCGACGAATGGGCAGCACCGCACAAATCGCTGGTGGTGTCCCCGCCATGT
>CAJWQE010000107.1 GCA_913045375.1 uncultured Halieaceae bacterium
AGGCGCTCAAAGGCATCGATCTGAATGTGCAGGAGGGAGACTTCTATGCATTACTTGGACCCAATGGCGCCGGTAAATCGACAACTATCGGTATTGTCAGTTCGTTAGTTTCTAAGTCGGGTGGGAAAGTTCGCATCTGCGGCATCGATATCGATGACGATTTTTCATTGGCGAAGAAGCAGATAGGTATTGTTCCCCAAGAGTTTAACTTCAACGTGTTTGAGAAGGTTGAGGACGTGTTGATCCATCAGGCGGGCTATTACGGGATACCCATTGGCCTTGCCCGCCAAAGAGCGGTCTATTACCTCGAAAAGTTGGGTATTGCCGACAAGCAGCATGTCCAGATGCGAATGCTGTCAGGCGGCATGAAGCGCCGATTAATGATTGCCCGCGCCCTTATCCACGAGCCGCGTGTACTGATTTTAGATGAGCCTACAGCCGGTGTTGATATCGAGATGCGCCGCAGCATGTATGAGTTTCTGCGCGAGACGAACGAAGAGGGTCGTACCATTATTTTGACCACGCATTACCTCGAAGAGGCGGAAATGCTTTGCCGTAACGTGGCAATTATTAACCACGGAAAAATCGTCACCCAGGGGTCCATCAAGGACCTTCTGCGAGATCTGAACAGCGAGACTTTTCTACTCGATACACAGGACGCGTTGCCGCCCGGCATCGAGGTGCCGGGATTCGCGCTACGGCAGGTCGAGCCGCAGTGTTTAGAAGTCGATTTAGCGAAAGGTCAGGACCTGGCGCAGGTATTTACAGCGCTCAGTGGTGCGGGCGTTACTGTGGTCAGCATGCGTAACAAGGAAAACCGTCTCGAACGGATGTTCGTCAACGTGTTGGAGGGCGCATCATGAGTGCTTATGAGCAATGGATCGCCTTTTTGACGATCATGCGAAAAGAGGTTCGACGTTATCTGCGCATATGGACTCAGACACTGCTGCCATCGGCTATCACGATGTCGCTGTATTTTCTGATCTTTGGAACGCTCATTGGTAAGCGGATCGGCACCATGGGTGGCGTTAGTTATATGGAATTCGTCGTACCTGGCCTCATCATGATGGCCATCATCACGAACACCTACGCCAACGTTGTTGGTTCGTTTTTCGGCGCGAAGTTCAATAACAGTATTGAGGAGTTATTGGTTTCACCCACACCCAATTACGTGATCGTATTGGGGTACGTAGCAGGCGGCGTGTCACGTGGGATCCTCGTCTCGATCATTGTTACCTCGGTAGCGCTCTTTTTTACCAAGCTTGATATTTACAACTGGTTTGTCGTCATTAGTGTCGTAGCCCTGACATCGGTCGCGTTTTCGCTATGTGGGCTTATCAATGCTGTATTTGCCAATACGTTCGACGACGTCAACATCGTACCGACCTTCGTTTTGACCCCGTTGACATACCTCGGAGGCGTTTTTTATTCGCTCGATCTTCTTCCCGATTTTTGGGCGGGTGTATCTCAGATCAACCCTCTGGTCTATGTTGTGAATGCCTTTAGATACGGGGTTCTTGGCGTCAGTGATGTCGACATCACGGTGTCTTTCACGATGCTCATTGGTCTGACAGTGGTTGCCTTCGCTTATGCGATGCATTTGCTGAGCACCGGCACCCGTCTGCGTACCTGATTTATGGCCGGTGTTCTCGGACAAACCGTCGCCGCGCCTGACGAATATACTCCCAGCGTTCTAGAGCGCATCGATCGTCGATTGGGTCGAGATGGCATCAAAAACCCGTCTGAAAATCTCGGCAGCGGCCATGATGTTTGGCATTGTTACGAGCTGAGCTGGAGCTTGCCTGATGGCTTAGTGACCTTCACCACTGGCGCTCTGATTATCCCAGCAGACAGCCCGTTCACCGTCGAATCAAAGTCCCTCAAGCTCTACCTGAATTCGCTTAACGCGCACGTCTTCAACAACGACGAAGAGGCAATCGCTTGCATCGAGAAGGATTTGGCTGAGCTTACTCAATCGCAAGTGAAACTAGTACGCATTGATCCTGATGAAGTGCAGGCGATGTCTTGTGAGCTTGGTGATGATGCTGTTCGCGTGAGCGATTTTGGCGCGACAGTTATGTTTCGATGCGCTGGATTTCGGTCGCTTTGTCCGGTTACGGCGCAGCCAGACTGGGCGAGCTTGTGCGTTGAGGTCTCGGCGGCTGACTACGATGAGTCATCCATTATTGAAGCTATCGAGTCACTGCGAAACCACCAGGGTTTTCATGAGCAATGTGTTGAGGATTTGTATTCTCGTATTGAAAACGCGCTGAATCCGTCAGAGTTGTACGTAGTTGGCTTCTTCCAGCGACGAGGCGGTATTGATATCACACCTTGGCGTTCGTCTATTCTGTCGGCACCCCGAATTACGCGCCTTTTTGAGCAGTAATAAAGCCGCTCAGTCAATATCCGTTAGTCCTAAAAAGCGCTATCCTCAGCTTATAAGAACAAGGGCAGGGTAACGTCATGGCGCAGTGGGATCTCCTCGTAACAGGAGCGAAGGTATTTGATGGTGAGGGCACGCCGGGTCGCATCGAAGATGTGGCGATAAAGGACGGGGTTGTCGCGGCACGCGGGCGTGATTTGCCTCGGGACGCGGCAGCGCAGTGTGTTGATGCGAATAATCAGTGGCTGTTGCCGGGCATGCTGGACATCCATACCCATCTTGATCTCGAAGTTGAGGTTGCGCCAGCGCTGGAGGAGGTTGTTCGGCATGGAACAACAACGGTGCTGGTGGGTAATTGTAGTCTTGGTACCTGTTTTGGTGCCCAGGAGACGGATGGTCAGGAACCCATCGTTGACTGCTTTACTCGCGTCGAGAATATACCGAAGTCGGTACTCAGAAAGTGTGCTGAGACAATGACCTGGGATAATCCCGAGGATTACCTCAAGCATTTTGAGAATCTCAATCTCGGGCCCAATATCGCTGCCTTTGTGCCGCACTCCATGTTGCGTATTGAGGTGATGGGGCTGGAGGCAAGTATTACCAGGGCGCCCACTGAGCTCGAGTTGCAGAAAATGGAGCAGATTCTAGAAGGCGCCATGGAGTTGGGCTATCTGGGGCTGAGTACTGATGGCTTGCCCTTTCACTACTTGTCGAACGATCCGCACACGGACAAGCGAATCCCCACACAGTTTGCGTCATTCAAGGAGCTGCGCCGACTGCTCAACGTTGTTAGAAAATACGATCGCGTTTGGCAAACCACGCCCATCATCGAAAATAGGCTCAAGGCGTTGTTCTACTTCACGCTAACCAGCGGTCGTCTATTTGGAAAACCACTCAAAACTTCTGCGCTTTCAGCGATGGAGATGACCGCGGCGCCAAATTCATCAAAGCTGTTTTTGGGCGTGGCAAAGCTACTCAACAGCAAACTGTTGGATGGAAGGCTGCATTTCCAAGCGCTGGGTACAAATTTCAGAGTATGGTCGGATGGCATTGTTAGCCCACTGTTTGAGGAGCTTTCTTCAACGGCTGAGCTGATAGCCCTTGAATACGACGATTACGAGGGTAGGCAGCGGTTGATGCATGATCCTGAGTGGGTTGAACGATTCCGCAAAGAGTGGCGCCATGGTCGTACTGGAGATGATTTCGCTAGCTGGAAAGCAAAGCGTGGACTACCTGACAGTCTGGTGATCCGGGAACCTGAAAAGCTTATTTTTGATGGTGCCCCTTGCTCAGAGTGGGACGGAGAGAGCTTTGCTGACGTCATGGCTCGCGCTCAAAAATTCCAAGCGGGTGATCGTTCTGTTGCGCGATCCGATTCGGAGCGTGACGCATTCGAAAAGATCGAACTTCCGCTGGGCGATGATGCTGACTTTGCGCTTCACATGCTTCGCAGCTACGACAAGAGCTTCCGGTTCTATGCCGATATGGCCAACGCAGAAAATCGATCGACCCTAGAGTTTTTGCTCCACGAAAACACCTTGCCCGGATTCAATGATTCGGGCGCGCACATTACCAACATGGCATTTTTCGATAGCAATTTAATGTCGTTGAAGCTCGCGAAGGAGCAGGGCGAGGATGTCGTGGCCAAGGTTGTTAAACGCTTGACCAAAGACCCGGCCGATACGTTTGGGCTAGATGCCGGTAGTTTGGCCATTGGTGCCCGTGCCGACATGGTGCTCATCAATCCCGAGGCTTTGGATGGATGGGAACCCGACCAAACGCGGAAGCTGGTATATCGCGATATCTTCGAGCACGAGCAGATGGTAAATCGACCTGAGGGTATTGTAAGCAGCGTCTATATCTCTGGAGAGATGGCGTGGGATGGTGAGAAGGGTGCAACCGAAGCACTGGGTAACAAGCCTTTGGGCAGCTACCTCACTAGCGGTGGTATCGCCTTGCCCAGTGCCGAGGTGTCAGAAGCCGCTTAATTCCCTGCGTGTCGAGCCTCACCTCGTCTCTACAGATATTTTAATGCGTCAACCGGGCTTTCATCGAAGGCCCCCGTTTCCTCACTTGTTGGAGTGTTTTGTTGTCAACGCTACTCAATCTTGAGCCAACTATGCTGATCGCAGCTGTCTTTGCTGTGCTTCACGTCATCTTTACGCTTCGCGTTTGGGAGGGTGCCGTTTCTCGAGCAACATCAGCTGAGGTGACGGCCGAGACAGAGAACTT
>CAJWQE010000108.1 GCA_913045375.1 uncultured Halieaceae bacterium
CGATGCGGTTCACCCCGCACCATCGTGATATCAACAAAGGCAAAGTAAATGCCACTCACCGTCCACAACAGGAGCTGAATGGCTGTGCCTATGGCTAGACGTCGGTGCCACACGCGAAGACGCCTTTGCCAAGCAAGGGACACAACCCTGTAGGGCCACTTAGATCCTTTTTCTGGGACCCCAGACGCCTCGAGTGCCTCAGATACCGCCACCACTTAGTCTTGGAAAGTGGTCGAGCCTTCGCTCTTGTACAGCGACTGCTTGGGTTTTTCGAACACACGCTGAATCATCGGCTCAAAGAACGACAGCGGGTAGGTTTCAGCATCGGGATCAAAGGCTGGTGCATCATATTTCTCAATGAACTCGAGTGTCTGATCATAAAGAGGATGGTCTTCAAACTGCTCCCGCATGTTCTTATCGAGACCCAGATACTCGAAGAAATAATACCCTTGGAAAATTGCGTGATGCTTCACCATCCAATGGTTAGCTTCACTGACGTAGGGCTGAAGCAAGACCGCAGCGATATCGGCGTGGTTGGCCGGCCCCAACGTATCACCTATGTCATGGAGTAGCGCACAGACGACATATTCTTCGTCCTTGCCGTCTTTGTGAGCCAGAGTCGCTGTTTGCAAACAGTGTGTGAGTCGATCAACGGGAAAACCACCGCAGTCGCCCTCGAGCAACAACAAATGATCAATAATTCGCTGATACAGCGTTTTGGAAAACTCCTGCATCTCGGCACCAATAATGGTCCAATCCTCGAGCGTTCCATCTTTCATGTGGTGGAATTTTGCGCGTTCCGGAACAGCTGTATTCATTTTTTATTCTCCTCGCTAGCGCCAACATCCGTTAACGCTGTTTATCTTAATCTACTTCATCATAGTATCGTGGCTTGACCTGCTTTTGCTACCGGCCCTTGGGTGACTCCAAAATCCAACCTGCTTAGGCCGCCACCGATCGACTAATCATTTGATCGCCCTGGAGCCACTTCAATGCCTCGCGGTATTTAACTGGCGGCTTGAAACCCAACTCCGCTCGCACAGTCTCTAGAGGTTCATGCAGACGATCTTCCCAGCGCGTAAACAGCATCCAATCAGCTGTCTCTCCGATTTGTCGTCCTTCACCGACTAACTCTTTCAAGTTTAGTCCAGGCTGCTCTTTTTGACCTTTTGTACGACCCATAAAAATAATGAAGTCGATGCCGCGAGACGGTACCTGTGTGGTCATGAACGACAACAAGCACAGCTCACCCAATGTGTCTCGTCCGTAACCCGTCATCACGTGCTGTAAGTCGTGGATATCTCTCAAGCGATCGCCCAACCAGCGCTGATCCTGCCCAATTTTATCGAAGCGAGGCGCTTCGTGACTTGATGAAATCAGACCGTCGGCAGACAGTCCCTCAGCATGGACAAAATCGTAATAGGCTTTTCCAATGCTGCCTTCTGGGAGCGCCGCAAGCGCCTCTCGATCATTCAGTGCATTTACGATGTTCGGTTGCTCCTCGAGCAATGCCTGCCCTCGCTCATCATTCCTCATGCGGCGAAGTGCTCTACTCAAGGAGTCCCCCCGAAGTGCTTCGAGAATCTTGAATACCTGACCCGTATCGTCGGGGTCGCGCAGCAATCGAGAAATCGCAAGCCCTGCTTGTATGGGCTTAATACGATTTTGCTCATACCAATGTCTCAATGAATTCAGCATCGTATGCGTCCAAATATGCGAATGTCAGCAATATGCTAACAAAACATTATCACTTATCCCTAGTACGAAAATCGGCGACCGTTTCCTTCGCAATTCGCTGCAGATACGCAATTTCGTCCGCGCTGATCCTTCCGAAATAGTCGTAGTCCAGCGTATCTACCGCGTCACCGTATAGCGTGAAGAAGGTGACATAGGCGCCTAGGAACGTCCCGCGCAGATTTGGATGTGTACCGTCAAACGCCATATGAAGGGAAAAATTGGGTTGCTCCTTATATGATCGTTCGAACGCCAAGCCGACAGGGATGACCTCAGCCTCGGCCACCCGACCCGCATGCCTGTAGGTATCGCTTATAAGATCGATCATTCCCGCATCGGCGCGCCGATGGGGCGTTACGTAAGCATGGGTCATGTAAAGAAAAGGCTTTCCACCCACGGCCCGCACTTTTTCCGCGTAACGTGTCGCCGTGTCGACGAAAATCTCTCGGGTGTCAGCGGTTAAAGGCTCAAAACTCCCTCCCTGCATAATCACCGCTTGGAAAGGTCGATCTACACCTATATTGCCCGGGGTGAGCAACCACTCAATGTCATGGTGCTGTAATCGCGCACCCCCAATAGTCGCCGACTTATATTGAAAGTCTCGACTGGCCATTCCAGAAAAGCGCTCGGATGCCATGCGCTTCACGTGGTTGTGAAGACTGTCATTGTAATAGAGGTAACTGTTGCCAATGAACAGCACGCGCGTCAGCGGCGTTTCACCTGCAATCGCTAGTGAGGGGCCTATCAGACCAAAAATAACCAGGACTACACTGAATACTCGCTTAACCATTAACTGTCGCTCGGCCGCCCATCACACGATTAAAAAACCAATGGCACTGCAAGGGTTGCTAGCAGTGTGAGGACGACCAGTGCGACCAGATTCATGAAGAATCCGGCTCGCACCATCTCTGGAATGGTTAGAACGCCCGACGAAAATACGATGGCATTCGGTGGCGTCGCTACAGGTAGCATGAAGGCGCAGCTGGCCGCCAATGTCACCGGCACGCATAGAACTAGCGGCTCTATCCCCGACTGTGCAGCGATAGCAGCAATGACCGGCAAAAATGTCGCTGTGGTCGCTAAATTGCTAGTGAGCTCGGTTAGAAACACGACCAAACCCGCAGCTGCGACTATCAACACCAAAGTGCCCAAATTTGCCACAGGAAGTAATGACTCGCCGAGCCATACTGCCAGTCCAGAGCTGGAAACCTGAGCCGCGAGTGCCAGACCACCCCCAAACAGAATGAGAACACCCCAAGGCAAGCGCGCGACGTCCTCCCATTCCATTAAGCGATTAGCGGACGCCTTTTCAGCCGGTATGACAAATAACAGGAGCGCAGCGGCCATGACAATACCGGCGTCGCTGAGACCCTCCAGGCCCGATACGTCATTCAGCCATTTCCTAGACATCCACAGGAGCACAACTGCGAGAAACAGTAGCCCAACCCGTCGCTCCGGGCTGGTCATGACTCCCATCTCTCGACGCATGCCCGAAATGACATTGGCCGCTTCTGGGCTGGGCGGCACGTCAACATCAAACGCAACGCGCGTTAAAACAACCCAACCAAGCGGCAAGAGCACTAGCGCTAGCGGCAGGCCAATCAACATCCAGTCAAAAAAGGCGATCTGAAGGCCGTAGGTTTCTTCAATGAATCCAGCCAACAGCACGTTGGGTGGGGTGCCGATAATGGTGGACATCCCACCAATGGTGGTCGCATACGCGAGCGCCAATAACAGTGCGACCTGAAACCGTCGTTTTTCTTCATCGCTCACTCCGACCGCCTTTTCCGCCACCATCGCCGCCACTGATGCAGCAATAGGAAGCAGCATCATTGCCGTTGACGTATTCGTCATCCACATGGAAAGCAAAGCGGCAGCGACCATAAAGCCAAGGATGAGCTTGCGACCATCCGTCCCGGTGCGCGACAGAACCGTGAGTGCTATTCGACGGTGAAGCGACCATTTCTCAACCGCCAGCGCTAAGACGAACGCTCCCATGAACAGAAAAATGGTGGGATGCGCATAACTTTGTGCGACCGCCTTGACCGACATAACCTGCAGTAAGGGAAAGCTCACCAGTGGAATGAACGCCGTCGCCGCAACTGGAATCGCTTCTGTCGACCACCATGTGGCCATCCATAGCCCAACACCGGCCACCAGCCAGGCATCTCGCGGCATCGTCTCTTGCGAGCCGGCGGTCAGAAACATGAGCAAGAAAAAAGCAGGCCCTAACCATAAACCTATCTGCTTCGCGGTCGATCGTTCCTGCGGTAAGTCTGTCACCATCAAAGTGCCCCCAGAGACAAAAAGGCCCCCTTTCGGAGGCCCTGTTTAGGTGGCAAGCGACGCCACCTCCTCAGTTTTCTCAGAAGCTCATACGCAGGTCAACGTACATGTAGCGACCGTAGTCAGAGTGAGCATCGGCGAAGTAACCAAAGTAACGGTCAGCCAATGGCGCGCGCTCGTCCGTCAAGTTCTTCACACCAAGTCTGAAGCGTGATCGTGTTTCACCCATATCGAAGCGATAATCAAACGTCGCGTCATAGGTTGTCATTGATGGAATGACGTAACGAGTCCCGTCACTCAAGGTCAGCGAGCTCTGGTAGAAAGATCCAACCTGATACCCAGACAGGGAAGCACCGAAGTCCCCTCGACGCCAGCGCAGGCTAGCGCGGTGACGCTCTTCCTGATTGCCATCGCGTCCTACAAGATCAGCGAAGCC
>CAJWQE010000109.1 GCA_913045375.1 uncultured Halieaceae bacterium
GCGCTGACCCCGTCACTGGGTCCTCATTGATACCCAACTGCGGGATAAAGAAACGTGAAACAAAGTCAGTACTAATTCCTGGGGCGGTAATGGCAACGCCTAGTTGCGTCGCATCGGCCAGAGCCACATAGTTGGGAGTACAGGCCTCGACCTCGGCTTGACTCCCCAGTTCGCAGACCATTTGCCAGGCGCCCTCTTTGGGCTGATGCATCGAGATGACAGTGACGCCGAGCGCTTGCTCAACGGCCGCCAAATTATCAATGTCAATCATGGGAACTGACGGGAATTCAATGCTCAGACCATTATCCGAACGCTTTACATAAATCTCACCTGATGCAGTCTCGAAGGTCAGCGTCTCGCCCTTCCAATCACCTCGATAATCGAGCGCATAGGCCGTTGCCAGCGTCGCGTGTCCGCACAAAGGCACCTCTCTCTGGGGTGTAAACCATCGTAAGTTGAATCGGTCGGGGCCGAGGCATTCCGGAAAACCTGTTTCACTTAGGTTGTGTTGCGCCGCGATTGATTGCATTAACTCATCACTCATGGCGGATTCCACCGGTACCACGGCCGCTGGATTGCCGCCAAATAAAGCGTCGGTGAAGGCGTTCACAATATAGACCTGTGTGTCATTCACTGTCGTCGAGCTCCACAACACCGATACCGCTAGAGACGAGGCTTCCCAGAATCAATTTCCCATCACATTCATTAACGCTGGTCACTTGATTCAGACGAGCGTTGGGATCGCGAAGCGATGTGATTAGCTGACCATTGAGGTCGAAGGCGGACACCATACTGAACGGCGTCTCCATACTCTGACTAACCCAAGTGGGCAACCCAGCCACTATTCTTCGAAGAAGTGGCTTATCAGCCAAAGCGTCCAGCGCCTCTCTGGGGTTGGGTGAAGCCACCCAGAAAGTGTCACTGCCATTAAATGAAATGTTATCAACCATGGCCGGTAGTCCGTCGATAAAGATATCCCTCTCGCCCCGGCGGTCACCCTTTAGCCAAAGACGGTGGACCCGACCAGTCACCGTTTCATTGATCAATACGAACCGCTCGTCGGGCCCCAAGGCAACACCATTTGCAAAGAAAAGCCCCTCCATGTGCGAGGTTAATTCGCCCGTATTCAGGTCATAGGACAAGAGGCGCCCTGTTCGAGATGCCTCCAACAAATCCAGCATGAAGTCATGAATACCAAACCGCTGCGAGGCATCGCTGAACCAAACCAGGCCATCAGCTGAGATATCGAGATCATCGGCAAATAGAATGGGTTGCCCCTGAAAGGCATTGGCAAGCACATCAGTGGAACCATCAGGGTTCAGTCGTAGCAGGCCACGAATCGCGTCAGCCACGATCACAGAACCATCGGTCATCGCCTGCAAGCCCACCGGGCGACCACCCGTATTCCCAAGCGTTTTAACGACGCCTGATGCGTAGAGCTGGATAACGCGCCCATCCTCTAGCCCGCTTACCCAACTACCGTCTTCAGCACACGACACGTCCTCCGGACCATGTCCTGGGACGTCGATTAATACGACATCAGACAGCTCTGAATTAACAGCGAAGCCTTCAATGAAACCTGGATTAGTCGGCGGGATCCAAACTTGCGGATCGATGGGGGACTTGACGAACGCCACCGCAAGCACAACCGAAATGCCCATCAAACCTACACCTAGAATCTTCGTCAGCGCCTTCACGCGAGCCCCTCGAACCCAGTCATTACATCCATTTAGGTCAGGGTCTCAAGACAATCAGCGAGCGTGCCCACCAACTGATCCATCTGTTCGCGCTGCATGACAAAGTGAGGCGCCATCTGGATCGTATCGCCACCGTATCGAACGAGGACACCGCGCTCCCACATCGCCATAGCCACCTCAAATGGTCGGCGAAGTGGCTCATCACTTTTAGCCTCCAAGGTGATTGCGCCAGCAAACCCATAGTTTCTAACATCAGTCACAAATGGCTTGTCACTTAACTGATCATGCAAGAGAGACTCGAAATAAGGTGCCTCTGCTGCCACTCGCTGCGGCAAGTCTTCTTCAACTAGGACATCGAGTGCTGCCAAACCCGCAGCACAGGCAACCGGGTGCGCTGAATAAGTGTAGCCATGCGCAAATTCAAGTACGTAGTCAGGTCCTGCGTTCGCCATAAAGGTCTCGTGGACTTCGCTTGAGGCGATAACAGCCCCCATGGGAACGGCGCCGTTCGTTAGCTGCTTGGCCACATTTAAAATATCGGGTGTCACGCCAAAGGCGTCGGCACCGGTCATAGCACCGCAGCGACCGAAGCCAGTAATCACCTCATCAAAAATAAGTAACACATTGTGTTTATCGCAGAGGGTTCGCAGGCGCTGTAAGTAACCGTGCGGCGGAGGCAATACGCCAGCTGAGCCACCCATGGGTTCAACGATGACGGCCGCAATGGTGTCGGCACCGTAGCGCTCTACCACCGCCTCTAGTTCATCCGCCAGATGAGCGCCATGGCTTGGCATGCCGCGCGTGAAGGCGTTCTCTGGCAACATCGTGTGCGATAAATGGTCGGCTTCCAGCACCTCGCCAAACAGCTTTTTATTGGCCGGGATACCGCCCACGGCTACCCCCCCGTAATTGACGCCGTGGTACCCCTTTTCACGCCCAATAAAACGCGTCTTCCGTGTCTCTCCCTTGAGCTGCCAGTAAGCTCTCGCCATCTTCAAAGAGGTGTCGGCAGATTCCGAGCCCGAGTTGGTGTAGAACACGTGATTCAAGTCACCGGGCATCAAATCGGCAATTTTTGTCGCAAGCTCAAAGGCTTTGGGATGACCAAACTGGAACGGCGGGCAAAAATCGAGCTCTGCCATCTGGCGACTAACGGCCTCTGTTATCTCCGGTCGTGCATGCCCCAGACCCGTCGTCCAAAGGCCTGAGTGACCGTCTAGTACCTGGCGTCCATCCGAATCAGTGAACCAAACACCCTGTGCACTCTGGATGATGCGCGGATCGCGCTTGAACTGGCGGTTACCGGTATAGGGCATCCAATAAGCATCAAGGTTAAGGGTCATTACGTTTTGTCCTGATTGTTAGAGACGTCTGCCGTCTGAGTTTAGTGTAGCGATCGCGGCTGTTAGCACCTATCGATTGACGATAGGTATCGACACTCATCTTGCGAACCAACAAATACCAAGACTAGGATAAGAATCTAGCCCCGCGCGAACGACGTACTGTATCCAACAGACAGGGAGTCCGCCATGGGCACCCGGTACCATCTTAGGAGTAATTGTCATGCCAAAATTTAGCCGCAAGTCTCTCATTGCTGCATCGCTTGCTGCCGTGGTCACCATACCCGCGGTCGCTCACATTGAACGAACCGAGCCGCTGCAGTCGTTACGGCAGTCCTACTTTGCCATTGTGGGCATGACCTTTGGACCTATGGGCGATATGGTCAAAGGCAAGGTCGAGTGGAACGATGCACAGTTTGCCGCATGGGCTGATGATCTTGCGTCTGTGTCAAAAGTATCGGTCGAGCGAGGCTTTGCGCCCGGAAGTGAAAAAGGAAAGACTCGCGCCAAACCGGCCATATGGGAAAATACCGACGACTTCGAACAAAAACTGGCGAACTTCCGCAGCGAAGCCGCAGCCCTCGCAGAGGCCGCTAACGCCGGTGATAAAGCTGCAACGGTCGAGCAGTTCAAGCAGACAGGCGGCACGTGCAAAGCCTGCCATGACAACTACAAGAGTCGTGGCTACCTCTACTAAA